>NZ_JBEYWW010000020.1:0-183908 GCF_040644635.1 Microbispora sp. NPDC046933
AGGAGCGGAGCGGGCGGGAGGGAGGACCGCAGCGAAGGCCCAGCGGAGCGGGCTTCGCGAGGACCGGACCTTCCGACCGGCGCAGTGACGTCCCATCGCACCCGACCAACATGCCGCACCACAGGGCTCCCCGCAGCCGACCACCACCCCCACCACAAAGAAAGCCCGCCCCCGGGTGCGTGTCCCCCCACATCGTGACAGTGCCCCACCGCGAGAGCTCCCGCCACCCCGCCACCCAGTCGCCCAGCCGCCCAGTCGCCCAGTCGGCCTTCCTACGCCCGAGGGCCTCCTTATCCCGTCCCCCGTCGGGGCGCCTGAGGGGTCTTCGGCCTTTCTACGTCCACGTGGACGCCGTGAGCCGACACGCCGTGTCGAGCCCTGAAATTCAGGGGCGGGGACCATCGACCGGCCCGGTGCACGCGCGAGAGAATCGGCGGGTGCTTCTGGAGAGACCACGGCTGTGTCTACGCCGCTCCCGGCCTGAGGGCGCGTGGGCGATCGTCGCCTACCGTTCTCGGCCGCGACGCCGGCACGGTGGCGGACGACGCCCTGTACGGCCTGCTCGCCCTGAACTGGCACCAGCCACCAGCACGTGGCGTCGCCGATGTCTCCCACCGGCCGCGAGGCCGGAGATGCGGTTCGGCATCACCGGGTTCACAACCCTCTCCGGTATCTCCGTACTCCGCTCGTGGAGCGTGAGCAGGATGCGGGTCGGTGCCGCTTCGAAAACCGTGGGCCGGTCGAAATGGTCCTCGATATCGGTTCCGCGGGAGGCGTTGCGAGGAAAGAGTTTCCCCTGGCCGTTCCCCCAATTGCGGTCACTGCCGTTCGCGGAGGGGCGCGCGGAGAGCGATGATCATTTCCGCGCACCGCTGTCGAAAATATTTTCGATACACGAATTCGGTGCGTCTCGGCGCACAATTCGATCTTCATTGGCACCGCCTCGATTTGCGCCTCTGGGTGGCGGCATACCGGCCCCTACCAGCAAGATCGTATTTCGGGAACCCGGCATCGGCGGCGTCCGTTGTGATCTACTGAAGGCATGTCGTCGTTCGAGGTGACTGTGAGAAATGTTTGCGAAGCGTTCCACGGGGTAGACGGGTTCGCGAGTTACCCTGGAAGGGCTGACGGAATTGACGATGAAGACATACGTGCCCGGCCTCCACATTATCCAGCCAACAACACTTAAACGGCCGGGCGTGTCGGCGGGGGTTCGCTGAATCGTCGATTACGGTCCCGCATGTCGGGACGAGCCCGGAAAAGGACAAGCCGGAAAAGGACGAACCGATGGGGGCTGTGCGCAAGGTGGCGAGCTACCTTGGCCTGGGTGGGGCAGAGCAGTACGACGACGAGACCTATGCCGAGGACGAGTACGAGGACGACTGGATGCCGGCGGCCGAGCGTGCCGCCAAGCGCTGGCAGCCCAACGCCGACCCGGCCCGTATTGTTATGGTCCGCCCGCAGAAGTATGACGACGCCCTGACGATCGGCCGCCACTTCCGCGAGGGCCACACGGTGGTCATGGACGTGGCGAGCATGTCGACGGCGGAGGCCACGCGGATGGTGGATTTCGCCGCGGGTTTGGCCTACGGCTGTGAGGGACGTATCGAACGGATCGCGGACAAGGTCTTCCTGATCACTCCGGCGACGGTGGAGGTCTCCACCGCCTGAACCGGCCGGTCCGAGTCCGAGTCCTGTGCCCGCCGCCCGCTCGGTCGGCGGGCACTGTCGTCTGCGGAACCGGCTCTTGCATCGTCCGCAAACCTGGCGCAGGCGCCGGCGTCCCAGGGGTTCGCGGGCTCCATCGAAGGCGCCGCGTCCCACGCGGGCTACGTGGAAAGCGCCGGCGTCCCACGCGGGCTCCATCGAAGGCGCCGCGTCCCACGCGGGCTCCGCCGAAGGCGCCGCGTCCCACGCGGGCTACGTGGAAAGCGCCGGCGTCCCACGCGGCCCGCGCGGGCTCCGTGGAAGGCGGCGAGGTCCTACGTGCGGCCTGCAGGCCGCAGTGAAGTCACCAACGTTCTACGCGGCCCGGCAAGCCTCCGCGCAGGCCCTGGCGCGAGCGCAGGCGTCCTACGCGGCCCGCGGGCCCCGGCGCAGGAGCGTGGACACCTCTGCCAGGTCCCGGGCGGCGGTGGTGGCGCGCTCCTCGGACTCCCTGGCGTACTCGTGCAGGGCCCAGACGGCCTTGTCGGCGAGGTCGGCGAGCTTGCCCGCCCGTGTCTGGACGTACCGCACGTCGGAGTGTTCCCGGACGCGGTGCCGCCACAGCAGGTGGCCGCCCACGGCGGCGATCAGCAGGCCGACGAGGGCGAGCGGCGGCGAGACCACGAACCCGGCGGCGAAGACGACGACGGCGAGGACCAGGAGGACGTATCCGGGCCAGGGCCGGGTGCGCTTCGGCACGCACTCGGTGACGAGCCGCTGCTCGGCGGCCGCCATCGACTCCTGGTCGGGGCCCTCGGGTCTGAGCGTGATCGGGTAGCCGAGGATCGGCACGTCCAGAGTGTCGGGCGGCGGCTCGCGCACCACCTCGACGAGGGACTCCGCCGCCGCCCTGACCGCCGGCGCCGCCACGTGCAGGGCGAGCGCGGCCATGTGGGGATCGGCGTCGGGACCCAGGTCCTGGAGGAGATGCCCGGTGAGCGAGCTCAGCGGCCCTTCCTGGCCGCTCTGGCCGGCCAGGGCGTGGAGCACGGCCAGCGGCTCGTCCTCGGCCCACACGGTGCCGCGTACGACCTTGGTGACCTCGCCGGCCTGCCGGGTGGAGGTGATCTCGGTGCAGCGCTCGCGCAGGCGGCGCAGGGTGACCGACGCCCGCAGCGACCGCTCGATCTCGGCGACCTTCGCCAGTTCTGGGAACGCCTCCAGTGAGGCGGGCACGGACGTCTCCGGCAGACCGGGCACGAGGGCCTTCAGCCACCGGTCGTCGGTGGCCGGCACGTCCACAGCGTCCAGCTTGCGCAGGACGAAGATCTTGCCGACCGGTCCGTACGCCCCTCGGGCGGCGGCGAGCCACAGCGCCCGCTGGCCGGGGGTCACCGGACGGTCCTCGGACAGGTCGCCGAAGGCGGTGCCCAGCCAGGAGGCGTGGATCCGGTCGCCGTGGCCGCAGACGGCGAGGGCCAGACACAGGAACAGGGCGGTGCGCCGCTCGTCCAGCTGGTTGGCCAGGGCCAGCGGCTCCAGAGCGTCCTTGCCGGACATGATGAGGACGAGGGCCTCGACGGCGGGCCCCAGCCAGTAGCCCGGCACGTCGGTGATCCCCGGCGGCAGGTCGGGCGCGCTCCCGTCGGCCGCCAGGCTGACGATCAGCGCCTCGGCGTAGCGGTGCAGCTCCGTGGCCTCGGCCAGGTTTCCTGGGTCCGGACTCGTGGTCAGGTCCATGCTCACGCGGAACGCTCCCCGAGGGGTCGGCTGGCACTCCCTTGACCGCGCCAGACTAGACGCTTGGTGCGACTGTCACGGACGAGGCGCGCCGTGGACGACCCTGACCGGCGGAAACCGGGGAGCCGGTCCGCCCTGGATCGGTCCGCCCTGGATCGGTCCGCCCTGGATCGGGGGGCAGCGGTATGGGCGGCCGGCTGTGGCCGGCCGGGGACGCCGTCCCCGGCCTCAGGGACGGCGTCCCCAGCGTCGGAGACGCCCTCCCCGGTGTCCGCGGAAGCGGAGTCGGGCACCCCGCTCACATCCGCTCGGGGACTTCGATGCCCAGCAGGTCGAGCCCGCGCAGCAGCACACGCAGGGTGAGTGCCGACAGGGCCAGACGCGACTGCCGTACGGACTCCTCCTCGGCCTTGAGAACCGGGCAGCTCTCGTAGAACGAGGTGAACGCCTGGGCCAGGTCGAACAGGTAGTTACAAAGCCGGTGGGGCTCGGACAGCTCGGCGACGGCGGCGACGACCGAGCCGAAGCCGAGCAGCTGCAGCGCGAGCGTCCGCTCGGCCGGATGGCCCAGCGTGATCGGGCCGGTGACCGACTCAGAGTCGATCCCGCCGTTGCGGAAGATCGACCGGATGCGGGCGGTGGCGTACTGGAGGTACGGCCCGGTGTTGCCGGTGAGGGCGAGCATGCGGTCGAAGTCGAACACGTACTCGCTGTCGTGGCTGACCGACAGGTCCGCGTACTTGACGGCGCCCATGCCGACCTGGCGCGCGATCTGCCGGCGGGCCTCCGGGTCGTACCCACGGTCGGCGATGACGGCCTCGGCCCGGACGACGGCCTCGTCCAGCAGCTCGGTGAGCTTGACCGAGGCGCCGCTGCGGGTCTTGAACATCTTGCCGTCGCTGCCGAGCACGCTGCCGATCTGGACGTGCTCCGCCTTGACGTCGTCGTGCAGCCAGCCGGCCATCCGAGCCGCCGCGAAGACCATCTGGAAGTGGAGCGACTGGGTGGCGCCCACGACGTACATGATCCGGTCGGCCTTCAGGTCGCGCACCCGGTAGCGGATCGCGGCGAGGTCGGTCGTGGCGTAGCCGTACCCGCCGTCGCTCTTGCGGACGATGAGCGGCAGCGGCTGGTCGTCCCGGCCCTTGAAACCGGGCGGGAACACGCACAGCGCGCCCTCGCTGATCTCGGCCACGCCCGTGCGCTCCAGTTCGTCGCAGACGTTGGCGAGCATGGGGTTGTACATACTCTCGCCCGCGATGTCGTCGTCGGTGAGCGTGACACCGAGCGTCCGGTACACCTTGTTGAAGTAGCGCTTGGTGTATTCGATGAACTCGTGCCACAGGCGCAGGGTGGGCGGGTCGCCGCCCTGCAGCAGCGGCACTCTCCGGCGGGAGCGCTCCTCGAACTCCTTGTCGGTGTCGAACTTGTGCCGCGCCTCCTGGTAGAAGGCGTTGCCGTCGCCCGCGGCCAGCCGGCCCAGCGCCTCCTCCTCGCCGATGTCGAGCAGGTGCTCGATGAGCATGCCGAACGGCGTGCCCCAGTCGCCGAGGTGGTTCTGCCGGATCACCTGGTTGCCCAGGTGCTCGTGGGTGCGCGCGAGGGTGTCGCCGACGATCGTGGTGCGCAGGTGGCCGACGTGCATCTCCTTGGCGGCGTTCGGCGCCGAGTAGTCGACGATCACGGTCTGCGGGGCCGGCTGCGGCACGCCGATGCGCTCGTCGAGCAGCTGCTGCCCGGCCTGCTCGGCGATCCAGCCGTCACGAAGCGTCAGGTTGAGGAACCCGGGCCCGCTGACCTCCACGCTCACGTCGGCCGTGGCGAGGTGGTCGGCGATGGCCTGGGCGACCTCCCGCGGGGCACGTCGGAGCCGCTTGGCCAGGCTGAGTGCGACGTTCGCCTGATAGTCGGCGAACTGGGAGGGCCTGATCAGCGGGTCTTCGGTGGCGTACTCCGATCCGAAGGCGGAACCCAGCGCCTGCTGGACCCGCTCGGTGAGCACGAGCTGCGGGTCGGTCATGCACCAAGCTTATCGGCGCGCGCCTTCCGCCCGCCGTTCCATATCCGGCGGTCACCAGCGGCGGTGCGACTTGTTGGTGGAGGCGATCCGCTCGCCGATTCTGGTCACGATGCCCTGGGCCGACAGGCGGGCCGCGAGCTCGCAGGCGGCGGCCACGCCACGCGCCCGCGACGAGCCGTGTGCGATCACCACGGTGCCGTTGAGGCCG
This sequence comes from Microbispora sp. NPDC046933, assembly GCF_040644635.1. Lineage (NCBI taxonomy): Bacteria > Bacillati > Actinomycetota > Actinomycetes > Streptosporangiales > Streptosporangiaceae > Microbispora > Microbispora sp. NPDC046933. The sequence continues at coordinate 5,616 of NZ_JBEYWW010000020.1, forward strand.
AGCAGCACGGCCCCGCCGTGCGCCTCCGGATCGAGCCGGCCGGCAAGCTCCCGGAGCCGGGCACGCTGCAGCATCCCGCCGATCCTGGCCACCCGGCTCTCCGCGATCGTCTCTCTGAGCTGCTCGAAGGCGTACCGCACGGTGCCCTCGACGGTCTTGAGCGCCACGTTGCCGGTGAACCCGTCGGTGACGACCACGTCGACCTTCCGGGTGAGCAGGTCGTGCCCCTCGATGTTGCCGGTGAAGTCGACGCCGGGCGTGGCGGCGAGCAGTTCGTGGGCCCGTTTGGCGAGCTTGTTGCCCTTTTCGGCCTCGGCGCCGATCGTGAGCAGGCCGACGCGCGGACGACGCATGCCGAGCGCCGTCTCGGCGTACGCCACGCCGAGGTGGGCGAACTGCACCAGCATCTCCGGTTTGGCGTCGGCCGTGGCGCCCGCGTCGAGCAGCACGGTCGGCTGGGGCAGGGTCGGCAGGCCGACCGCGATCGCGGGCCGTACGACTCCCTGCTGAGCCCGAAGCCGCAGCCGGCCGGTGGCGACGACGCCCGCCGTCGACCCGGCGGACACGACCGCGCAGGCGTCGCCGCGGCGTACGAGGTGGCAGGCGATGGCGATGCTGGACCGGGGCCGTCTCAGGCTCGCGAGCGCGCCCTCGTCCATCGCGAGCGCCTCCTCGGCGCGCACGATGGGGACCTCGGTGACCGCGTCGTGCCGGGCCAGCTCCTGGTAGAGCAGGCGGGGATGGCCGACGAGCACGACGGGCACGCCCCGCTCCCGCACGGCCTGTACGGCTCCCGCGACGATCTCTCCGGGCGCGTTGTCGCCGCCCATGGCGTCGAGGGCCACGGGCAGCGCACGGCCTGCGGGCTGCATGGCCGCATCGTAGGCCGTCAGCGACGCGTCCCGCGGTAGACCACGATCTTGCCGAAGCGCGCGTTGCCGGTGACGCGGATCAGCGGGCCGTCGCCATCGCCGTTCCCTCCGGTCACCGAGCGCTTCGAGAAGAGCGCGCTGCCCTCGTCGACCACCCTCGCGTTGGCCGGCACGGTGACGATGAGCTTGCCGCAGAAGGAGTTCAGCTCCAGCGTCACCTCGCGGCCGGGAAGGACCGCGTCGCTGAGATCCACGATCAGCGCGCCGAAGACCGAGCTGAGTTCGGTGTGCCGCCCGGCGACCCAGCGTCCGCGCCGTATGATCTTGCTGAACACCGCGGAGACCCGGTGTCTCTCGGTGGAGAGCGCGGCCGTCGGGTGAGACGCGTCGGGCAGATCTCTGATCAGGGGCGCGAGGTCGCCGATGGTCACGGCGCTGTAGGCGGCGTCGAGCCTGTCGGCGTGCTCGACGCTCGTCAGGCGGCCGGTGGCCAGCGCCTCGCCGAGGACGGCCGCGACCTGGTCGCGCTCGGTGTCCGAAGCGCGCTGCGCGGGGTCGTCGCCCGCGTACGGTGTGAGGGAAGTCACCTCGCCAGCGTAGCTCTTATCGAGATATGTCGCGATAGGCCGGGTTGGTGGCCGGTCCTGGCCGGGCCGCGCCACCCCGCCGGGTCGCATCACGCTCCCGAGTCGCGTCGCGTCACGCTCCCGGGTCGCGTCACGCCGCTCGGGTCCGTGACGGCTTCGGCAGTGCCGCGTCACGCCGACGGTCGGCGCGTCGCTAAAAGTGAGCGGAAAGATCTGCCGCAGGGCCTGGGCGGCGTGTTTACCGTCGCTTTCTCCGGAGGCGGGATTGGGGTGACCGCGAAGTGGTCGTCCGATGCTCGATATACCGACTTTCCCGGCGGGCCCGCCGCCGGGCATCCCCTGGTCGGCAGGGCTTTCCGCCGTGATCGGCAGTGATAGAAATGCCGACGTCTTTGTCGGCGTGCTCGCCGACGCACGGGGGTTCTTGGGTTCGTCATTCCCACTCTCGTGAAAAGGAATATGAACCGGGGGCAAGTCAATGAAACGAGTGGTTAGGACAGCCGTCGTCGCCGTCACGATCGGCATCGCCGGCATGCTCGCCGCGCCCGCGCAGGCCGACGTGTGCGCTCAGAAGTGCACGGAGCACCGGGTCGCGACGCTGGCGAGGCTTCTGGCCGATCTGCAGGGCACGGCCGTCGCCGGGGCGACGAGCGGCGTCGTCGCGCAGGCCGACGCGGCCGCCGAGGTGGCGGTGAGCCTGACCGCTGACATCAGGGCCGACCTCGTCGCGGTCGCGAATCTCGCCGGCACCGTGACGGCCGGTCTGTCCGCCGAGGCGAACGCGCAGATCAACGCGGCCGCCGAGATCGCGACCGACATCGTGGCCGACGCCGACGGCAACGCCAACGCCAACGTCTTCGCCAGGCTGGAGGCCCACCTGACGGCCGCCCTGACCGCGGTCGCGAACGTCAACGCCGACGTCAGCGCGGCCGTCGCCGCCAAGGTGAACGTCGCCGCGGACCTCGCCGCCCAGGTCGGCAAGCCGGTCGTCGCGGCCTCCGGTCAGACCGCCGCGGCTGTGGACGCCTCGGCTGCGGCCGTCGCCACCGCGGGCGCCGCGGTCCGCGCCGGGCTCAACGTCACCGCCAGGCTCAACGCGCTGCTCAGCCTCAAGGGCGCCGTCGGGGCGGCCGCCGGCAGCGCGGGCGGTTTGCTGGCGCTGGTGCCGTGCGACACTCCGGCCGACGGCGCGATGAGCAGCACTCGGACGACGGCCGCCGAGGCCGCCGCCCGGGCCGACGCCAACGCCCACGCGGCCACCAGGACCGTACGGAGCACCACGGACGCTCCGGCGCAGGGAGCCGCCGCGACGACGGGAGCGGCGGCCGGGCTCGCCACCTCCGCCACGGCCACGGCCGACGCCGCGGCGTCGAGCGCGGTCTCGTCCGCCCCCGGCACGGTGTCCAGCGTCGCGCCGCCGACCGCGCGCCAGGGCGGGTACGGCAGGTGACCCACGCCTGAGGGCCTGCGTCACCGTTGAGGCGACATGCCGGGCGGCGCCGGAGGCCCCGCGTACGGCAGGACCCGGAAAAGGACCGCGGCAACGGGACGGCAGCAACAAGGACCGCAGCAACGGGACCTCAGAAACAGGACGTCAGCAAACGGGCCTCAGAAACAGGACCACGGAAAGACGCCGATGACGGAAGCGGCCGGCGCCCCCGAGGGGCGCCGGCCGTCCGGCGTCACGTCAAGGTGCACGCCGCAGAGCGTACGCACCGGGACCGCAGGCGCCCGCGACAGGCTCTGCGGACCGCTAGTTCGGCGAGTGCGGCGAGTCGAAACGAGCGCGCAGGTGGGTGCGTCTGGCGATCTGGGCCTGCAGGCGGGCCATCTGCCAGTGCAGCTCGATGAGCTGCTCGGCGATGAGCCCGACGGGAAGCTCCGAGGGATCTTCGGCGGCCAGATTGTCGATCGCCGTCGCCAGGTCGCTCATCCGCCCCTCCCCTATGTCGAATCTCCGTTCGAATCATAGTGGAACGAGCGGCCCTCACGCATCAGGTTTCGTACACAGGTGCGATATGGCCGCGGGCGAGCGTGTTGGCGGTGATGTTGAAGCCGACCACGGCGGGCGGCGTGTCGGTGTCCACGCCCAGGGACTCCACACCCAGAGCGTGCACGGCGAACAGGTAGCGGTGCGGGTGGCCGGGGGGTGGTGCCGCTCCGCCGTACTCCTTGGTGCTGAAGTCGTTGCGCGCGTGCTTGGCGCCCTCCGGCAGCCCCTTGAAATCGGGGCCGTTGCCCGCGCCCGCAGGCAGTTCGGTGACGGTGGCCGGGATGTCGTACAGCACCCAGTGCCAGAAGCCGCTGCCCGTGGGCGCGTCCGGGTCGAAGCAGGTGATGGCGTAGCTCTTGGTGCCCTCGGGGGCGCCCGACCAGCGCAGATGCGGGGAGACGTTCTGCCCGCTCATGCCCCAGTCGTTGAACACGTGGGCCTCGGGGAGCCGCTCGCCGTCGCGCACGTCGTCGCTCTCGACGGTCAGCGCGGGCACCTCGGGCAGATGGTCGTACGGGATCGGTGGCGGCGTCGGCACGTTCGCCCCTCCGTTTCTCTCAGGCCTTGTTGTACGCCTCCAGGACCTCCTGGGGGTCGCCTTCCATTCTGATCTTCCCCTTGTGCAGCCAGATCACCCGGTTGCACGTCTCCTCGATGACGTCGAGGTTGTGGGCGACCAGGAAGACGGTGCCGGCGGCCTCGCGCATCTGCTTGATGCGCTGCTGGCTCTTCTTCTTGAACTCGCGGTCGCCGGTCGCGAGGGCCTCGTCGATGAGCAGCACGTCGTGCGTCTTGGCGGAGGAGATGGCGAAGCGCAGCCGGGCGCCCATGCCGGACGAGTACGTCGACATGGGGAACTGGACGAAGTCTCCGATACCGGAGAAGTCCACGATCTCGTCGTACTTCTCGCGCACCTCGGTAGGGTTCATGCCCATCGCGTAGCAGCCGAGGATGATGTTGCGCTCGCCCGTCAGCTCCTTCATGAGGGCCGCGTTGACGCCGAGGAGCGACGGCTGGCCGTTGGTGTAGACGGCGCCCTTGTGCGGGGGCAGGAGGCCGGCGATCGCGCGCAGCAGCGTCGACTTGCCCGAGCCGTTGCGGCCGATGATGCCGATGGCGTCGCCGTGGTGGGCGACGAAGCTCACGCCCTTGACGGCGTGGACCTCCTTCATCTGCGGCCGGCCCTGCCGCCGCAGGATGCGCATCAGCGCGCTGGCCGCGTTGCCCTTCTCGGAGTCGCTGGCCGAGCCGTACACCTTGTAGACGATGTGGAGGTCGTCGACGATGACGGTCGGGGTTCCGGCCTTGGGGTTCTGCGGGTTCTGCGTCTCTGGGGTTTGGGGCGCCACCTGCGACAGCTCCTTGGTCAGCTCAGCCACGGCCGTACCTCTCCTCGGCCCGCCAGAAGTACCAGAAGCCGACGATCAGCGCGAACACTGCCCAGAATACGCATGTCACCCACGCCCAGCGCTCGGGGAACCGCTGGTAGATCAGCAGGTCGCGCATGAACTCGATGTAGGCGGCGGCGGGGTTGAACTCCAGAGCCCAGCGCAGGATGTCGGGCAGGTCCCTGGTCTTGTCGTCGATGGCGTAGAAGACGCCGGAGGCGTAGAGCCAGGTGCGCGTGATGAAGGGCAGCAGCTGGTTCATGTCCCGCATGAACGCGCCCAGGCGGGCCATGAACATGCCCATGCCGATGTTGAAGACGGTCTGCATGATCAGCACGACGGGGATCAGCAGCCAGAGCCAGGTGATCGGCTCCTGTGTGACGAGCACCAGGAGGAGGAGCACGGCCATCGAGTAGCCGAGCTGCTGGAGCTCCTGGATCGTGTACGCCAGCGGGAGGGCGGCCCGGGGGAAGTGGAGTGCCCGGATGAGCGACAGGTTCGACGAGATGGACTTGGCCCCGCTGATCACCGTGCGCTGGGTGAAGGTGAATACCATGACCCCGGTGATGAGGAACGCCGGGTAGTTCTCGATCGACTTGCTCTGCCCGAGGATGACGCCGAACATCAGCCAGTACACCGCGGCGTTGAGCAGCGGGGTCAGCACCTGCCAGAGCTGGCCGAGCATCGACTCGGAATACTTCGAGACGTTGCGCGAGGTGGCGTACGTGAGGACGAAATGCCGCCGGTCCCACAGTTGGCGCAGGTAGGCGGGCATGCTGGGGCGTGCGATGGCGCGTCGTAGTCCGTGACGCTCGGCGAGCGCGGCCAGCGACTCCGGGGCTCGGCCGCCACCCTGGGCCTCCGCGAGCGCGGATTCCGGCTGGCTCATGGCATGGACTCTATTGGATGGAGGTCGGTGGGACGGCTGTCGCACCGAACGTGGCTGCGACTGGTCAAAGGTAGCCCAGGACATCCCGATCGGGGGACCGGGGACGGGGTGTCGCCCCGCCCCTTGGTCAAAGGACCTTCCGGTTGTCGGTATATGTACTCTAAAGGGGAGTTTGATGCCGTGCTGGGCATTTAGGGTTGGGCTCACAAGAATGTGTGTGACGCCCGACTGACGCACGTGTGACCGAACTGCAACGTGCCGGAGACTCCTCTGGTGCGTCCGGTGAGGGATGCTCCGGACGACTGGCAGGACGTCAGCTGGTTTGACGATGCCCGGCAAACCGGGTGCTAACCAGCGCGAACGCCCATCCTTAGAGGGAGGACCAATCCACTATGCGCGTGACTAAGGGCGCAAAGATCGCCACCGGCACCGCGCTGCTTGCGCTCGGCGTCGCCGCGTGCGGCGGGGGCGGCGGCTCCAGTAGCGGCGGCGGGGACAACCCCCGGGCCGCCACGGGGACCGTCTACATCCGTGGTTGTGAGCCGCAGACCGGCTTCGTCCCCGGAAACATCAACGAGACCTGCGGCGGCACGATCAACGGATTCGTGTACAGCCGGCTCGTCAAGTACAACTCGGACACGGCCGCTCCCGAGCTCGACCAGGCCGAGTCGATCGAGACCACCGACAACAAGGTGTGGACGATCAAGCTCAAGCCCGGTCTGAAGTGGACCGACGGCACGCCGGTCACCGCGAAGAACTACGTCGACGCGTGGAACTACACCGCCTACTCGCCGAACGCCCAGCTCGGCAGCTTCTGGTTCGGCGACATCGTGGGCTACGACAAGGTCAACACGGCCGACCCCGACGGGCCCGACGGCCCGAAGGAGGCCCCCAAGCCGGAGACCGACAAGCTGGAGGGCCTGGAGGTCGTCGACGACCTCACCTTCAAGGTCACGCTGACCGCTCCCGTCGCCGTTTTCCGCACCAAGCTGGGGTACACGTCCTTCGCGCCGCTGCCGGAGGCGTTCTTCAAGGACCCGAAGGGCTTCGCGCAGAAGCCGATCACCAACGGCCCCTTCAAGTTCGTCCAGTGGGACCACAACTCGCAGGTCATCGTCGAGGCCAACCCCGACTACGCCGGGCCGGAGAAGCCCAAGGTCAAGAAGATCGTCTACAAGATGTACAAGGACGACAACGCGGCGTACGCGGACCTGGTCTCCAACAACCTCGACTTCACCGAGCTGATCCCGCCGTCGGCTCTCGCCGGCGACAAGTGGAAGACCGACCTCGGCGACCGCGCGATCGAGGGCCAGCAGGGCGTCATCCAGACGATCACGTTCCCGGTGTACAGCAAGGAGTGGGGCGGCAACGCGGACTTCCGCAAGGCGGTCTCCCTCGCGATCGACCGGAAGACGATCACCGAGAAGATCTTCAACAAGGGCCGTACCCCGATCAACGGCTGGGTCTCCCCGATCGTCGAGGGCTTCAAGGACGGCGCCTGCGGCGACCTGTGCACCTACAACCCCGCCAAGGCCAAGGAGCTCCTCGCCAAGGCCAAGGCCGAGGGATACACCCCGCCGGCCGAGTTCCCGATCTGGTCCAACGCCGACGGCACTCACAAGGACTGGATCGAGGCCACGGTCAACAGCATCAACCAGGCCTTCGGTCCCGACGCCGGCTTCAAGTTCGTGCACAAGGACATGCCCACCTTCGCCGAGCTGCGCGACGTCGTCACGCAGCACAAGCTCAAGGGCGTGCACCGCACCGGGTGGCAGATGGACTACCCGCACATCGAGAACTTCCTGAACCCGCTGTACAAGACCGGCGCCTCCTCCAACGACGGTCTCTACAGCAACAAGGAGCTCGACAAGAAGCTCCACGAGGCCGACACCGCCACCGACCCCGCCCAGGCCAACGCCCTCTACCAGGAGGCTGAGGCTATGCTGCAGCAGGACATGCCTGCGATTCCGCTGTGGTCGTACGGCCTGCAGGCCGGCACCTCGAAGTGGGTGACCGGCGTGAAGGTCACCCCCTTCGGCGAGCTCGACCCGCTGTCGATCGCGATCAAGGAAGCGTAGGAACAGCTCGTACGCGTTTCCCCCGAGGCCGGTTCCCTACCGGGGCCGGCCTCGCGGGCTGTCCGTTCGCGATCTCCCGTGTTGACCCGCGGGGGGCGCATGTACGACCTTTAGCGTCAGATCGGAGGTGCACATGGGCCGATACGCGATCCGGCGCCTGTTGCAACTCGTGCCTGTCGTGCTGGGCACGACTTTCATCATCAACTACATGGTCTGGCAGCTCCCGGGTGACCCGTTCGCCGGGAGATGCGGCCAGCGGCCCTGTCCGGACAGCTATGTCACGGCGATGCGCGAGCAGTTCGGCCTGGACCAGCCCATCCTGCTGCAGTACTGGAACTTCCTGAAGAACCTGCTCACCGGCAACATGGGCACCGACTTCAACGGTGTCTCGGTGGCGAGCCAGCTCGGCGACGCCTGGCCGATCACCATCAGGCTCGCGCTGATGGCGGTGCTCTTCGAGGCGCTCATCGGGATCGGCGCCGGCGTGCTGTCGGGGCTCAAGCGCGGCGGCTTCGTCGACAACGTGGTGACGCTCTCCACGCTGTTCCTGCTGTCGCTGCCCATCTTCGTCACCGCTTACCTGCTGCAGTGGATCCTCGGCGTGCAGTTGCACGTGATCGAGCCGACCGTGACGGACGCGGCGACGGTCCCCGAGCTGATCGTCCCGGCGCTCGTGCTGGCCAGCCTCAACATGGCGTTCACCGCGCGGCTCACCCGTACGAGCATCGTGGAGAACCTGCGGTCCGACTACGTCCGCACCGCCGTGGCCAAGGGCCTGACCAACCGGCGGGTGGTCGGGATCCACCTGCTGCGCAACTCGCTCATCCCGGTGCTGACGTTCCTCGGCACCGAGGTCGGCTCGCTGATGTCCGGCGCCATCATCACCGAGGGCATCTTCAACATCCACGGCATCGGCGGCCTGCTGTGGCGGGCCATCAACGGTCAGGACTACACGATCGTGGTCCCCGTGGCCACGCTGCTCGTGCTCGTGTACCTGATTGCCAACCTGCTCGTCGACCTCCTCTACGGCGTGCTCGACCCGAGGATCCGCTATGAGTGACCCGACCGCGACGCAAGACCTGATCAAGGGGGCGGACGAGCCGGCCGCGAGCCCGGTCGCGGTCCGGGACAACCAGCGCAGCCTCTGGCGCGACACGTGGGACATCCTGAAGCGGCGCAAGATCTTCTGGATCTCGCTCGTGATGCTGGTCGTGTTCCTCCTGATGGCGGCCTTCCCGTCGCTGTTCACCCACAAGGACCCGGAGTACGCCACGCTCGCCAAGAGCATGGAGCTGCCGAGTTCGGACGCCTGGTTCGGCTACGACCTGCAGGGCCGGGACGTGTGGGCCAGGACCATCTACGGCGCCCGCACCTCGATCATCGTGGGTGTGCTGGCCACGCTGGCCACCGTCCTGCTCGGCGGCCTGACGGGCGTGGTGGCGGCGTACTTCGGACGCTGGCTCGACGCGATCATCTCACGCGTCGGCGAGATGTTCCTCGGCCTGCCGTACGTGCTGGGCGCGATCATCATCCTCGGCACCATCGCGCCGGCCCAGTCGAACCCGGGCAAGGTGACGATCATGGCGGTGGTCATCATCGTGCTCGCCCTGCTGGGCTGGCCGATCCTGATGCGCATCGCCCGCTCGGCCGTCATCCAGGCCAAGCACCAGGACTACGTGCAGGCCGCCAGGGCGCTCGGAGCCGGACCGATGCGGATCATCTTCAAGCACCTCCTGCCGAACTCGCTGGCGCCGATCCTCGTGTACTCCACGATCACGATCGGCAGCTTCATCGGCGCCGAGGCCACGCTGTCGCTGCTCGGCATCGGCCTGCGCTCGCCGGTCATCTCCTGGGGCATCGCGATCGCCGACCACAAGGACTACCTCAGGACCGGGCCGCACGCGATGTTCTTCCCGGCCGCGTTCCTGTCCCTGTGCGTGCTGACCTTCGTCATGCTCGGCGAAGCCGTACGCGACGCCCTCGACCCGAAGCTTCGATGAGGAGGCACAGCGAGTGACGGAAGTGCTTTCCGAGCAGGTGGGCAGAGGCTCCCACAGCGGCGCCCTGCTGGAGGTGGAGGACCTCCACGTCGAGTTCCGCACCCGGGCGGGCGTGGCCAAGGCCGTCAACGGCGTGACCTACAGCGTGGACGCCGGCGAGACGCTCGCCGTGCTGGGCGAGTCGGGCTCGGGCAAGAGCGTCACCGCCCAGACCATCATGGGCATCCTCGACATGCCCCCGGGGAAGATCACCGGTGGTGAGATCCGCTTCCGCGGCGTCGATCTGCTCAAGCTCCCGGAGGACCAGCGCAGGAAGATCCGCGGGGAGGGCATCTCCATGGTCTTCCAGGACGCGCTGTCCGCGCTGAACCCGGTCTTCCCGGTCGGCTGGCAGATCGCCGAGATGTTCCGCATGCACCGCGGCACCTCGCGGGCGGAGGCCAGGAAGAAGGCCATCGAACTGATGGACCGGGTCAGGATCCCGGCCGCCAAGGACCGGGTCAACGACTTCCCGCACCAGTTCTCCGGCGGCATGCGGCAGCGCATCATGATCGCCATGGCGATCGCGCTCGACCCGGAGATCCTGATCGCCGACGAGCCGACCACCGCGCTCGACGTGACCGTCCAGGCCCAGATCATGGGCCTGCTCGCGGAGCTGCAGCGCGACAGCAACATGGGCCTGATCCTGATCACCCACGACCTCGGCGTCGTCGCCGACGTCGCGGACAAGATCGCCGTCATGTACGGCGGGCGCATCGTCGAGAACGCCCCGGTGCACGACCTGTACAAGAACCCGGCCCACCCCTACTCGAAGGGACTGCTGGAGTCCATCCCCCGGGTGGACCACAAGGGCCAGGAGCTGTACGCGATCAAGGGTCTGCCGCCCAACCTGCTGGAGATGCCGACGGGCTGCGCCTTCCACCCGCGGTGCCCGTACCGGCGGGACAACTGCGTGACCGACGTTCCCCCGCTGTACGCGATCAGTGGCACCCGCGGCAGCGCCTGCCACTACTGGAGGGAGGTCATCGATGAAGGCGAACGCTGAGTCGATCCTCGAAGTCCGCGACCTGGTCAAGCACTTCCCGCTCACCCAGGGCATCGTCGTCAAGCGGCAGATCGGCGCGATCAAGGCCGTGGACGGGGTCTCCTTCGACCTGCACCGCGGTGAGACGCTCGGGATCGTCGGCGAGTCGGGCTGCGGCAAGTCCACCCTGGCCAAGCTGCTGATGGCGCTGGAGCGGCCCACGTCGGGCGCGGTGCGCATCCACGGCAGGGACATCACCACGGCCAGGGGCGCCGAGCTCAAGCGGATGCGCCGCAACATCCAGATGGTGATGCAGGACCCCTACACCTCGCTGAACCCGCGGATGACCGTCGGCGACATCGTGGGGGAGCCGTTCGAGATCCACTCGGACGTCGTGCCGAAGGGCGGCCGGCGGCGCCGGGTGCAGGAGCTGCTCGAGGTGGTCGGCCTCAACCCCGACCACATCAACCGCTACCCGCACCAGTTCTCCGGTGGCCAGCGTCAGCGCATCGGTATCGCCCGCGGGCTGGCGCTCCAGCCTGAGATCATCATCTGCGACGAGCCGGTCTCCGCGCTCGACGTGTCGATCCAGGCCCAGGTCATGAACCTGCTGGAGCGGCTGCAGAACGAGTTCGACCTCGCCTACATCTTCATCGCGCACGACCTGTCGGTGGTCCGCCACATCTCCGACCGGGTCGCGGTGATGTACCTCGGCAAGATCGTCGAACTGGGCAGCGACGCCGAGATCTACGACAGCCCGACGCATCCGTACACGCAGGCGCTGCTGTCGGCCGTGCCCGTGCCCGATCCGGAGGGCCGGGAGACCCGCCAGCGGATCATCCTGCAGGGCGACCCGCCCTCGCCGGCCAACCCGCCCTCGGGCTGCCACTTCCGCACGCGGTGCTGGAAGGCGCAGGACATCTGCGCCGAGCAGACGCCCGCGCTCGAGGCGCGCCCGGGCAGCGACCACCCCAGCGCCTGCCACTTCGCGGAGGCCCGCGACGTGGTGAACGCCCAGTAGGACCCGCGGTCAGCGCCCGGGCGACAGCCGTACGTGCGCGCCCGGGGGCAGACCCAGGCGTTCGGCGGCGTCCCCGGCGTTGATCGCCATCGCGACCAGGCCGGCGGAGTCGGCGAACGCCACCAGGTCGCCGGGCGGCACGGCGGTGAACGTCTCCCGGAACGGCACGGCGACCTGGCGGCGCCCGAGCCACACGACGATGGTGTCGCCGAGCTTTACGCCGAGCTCGGCCAGGTCGGAGGCGGTGATCGACAACTGGACGTTGCCGTGCCTGTCCACCGACATCACCTCGCCCTCGGCCGCGCCGTCCCGCAACCGGCAGGTCGGCGCGGGCAGGGTCACCAGGCGCTCCACCGGCATCGGCGGCCCCACGTCGGCGGCCGCACGCCCGGTGCACAGGTGGGCGGCCACCGGGGCGAACAGGTCCCGTCCCGGGAAGGTCGGTGAGACGCTGGCCAGGAACAGGTCCTTGTTCGTTATCTCGTAGGCCGCCTCGGCGCCTCCCGCGGCGCGGACGGCCCACGAGAGGATGCCGTTGTCCGGGCCGAGGAACACCCGTCCCCCCGCCTCCACGGCGACCGCGCGCCGGTTCACGCCCACGGCGGGATCGACGACCGCGAGATGGACTCCGGCCGGTAGGTAGGGCAGGGTCTGCGCGAGGATGGCCGCGCCGCGCCGTACGTCCCCGGCGGGGACGAGATGACCCACGTCGATGATCCGAGCCTGCGGAGCGATGCCCGCGATCACGCCGTGGCACGCGGCGACGAACCCGTCCTCCAGCCCGTAGTCGGTCAGAAGCGTGATTACAGAGCTCACACCACGTGACATTACGTCCGTCCCGCCCGGCCTGAACACCCCGGGTTCGTCTCGCGGGCTTGGCATTACCATGGGACGGGCTCGCGAGCCGATCGAGGAGGAGCGGATGGACACCGAACCGGCCGGCGGCGACGGGCTCGACCTCTCCGACCGCGACCGCGAGATGCTCGCGTTCGAGCGCCAGTGGTGGCGTTACGCGGGTGCCAAGGAGCAGGCGATCAGGGAGGCCTTCGGCATCTCCGCGACGCGGTACTACCAGTTACTCGGGGAGCTGATCGACCGGCCGGAGGCGCTGGAGCACGACCCCATGCTCGTCAAGCGGCTGCGCCGGATGAGAGCCGGCCGGCGGCGCGACCGCTCGGCCCGCCGCTTCGGACTGAACCCCTGATTCCCGTTGGTTTCTTCCCTTGCACGGATGAGCCCCGCTCCCGGGGCATGAGGCCGTCGAGGCGTACGCACCTGACCCCCTTCGGAGTGAGGCCATGACCCTGCCCGCGCACGCAGGAATCGACGCGATCGTCAACGATCCGGCCGGCGCCGTGATCGGACTCGACTACGACGGCACGCTCTCCCCGATCGTGCCCGACCCCGCGGCCGCCCGTGTGCATCCCCGCGTGCCCGGCGTGCTGGCCGCCCTCGCCCCGCTGGTGCGCGCCGTCGTGATCGTCACCGGCCGCCCGCCGCGTACGGCGCTCGCCCTCGGCGAGGTCCCCGGGGGGCCGTCCCTCGCCGGCGTGCCCGGCCTGGTGATCCTCGGCCACTACGGGCTGGAACGCTGGGAGGACGGTCGCCTGACGGCCCCGCCACCACCGCCGGGGCTCGACCTCGTCCGCGCCCGGCTGCCCGAGCTGACGGCCGGACTGGACGGCGTCTGGATCGAGGACAAGGACAGGGCCGTCGCCGTGCACACCCGGCGGTGCGCCGACCCCGCGGCGGCGCTGGAGGCGCTGCGCGGGCCCGTCGCGGCGCTGGCCGAGGAGGCCGGGCTGGCGGTCGAGCCGGGCCGCATGGTGCTGGAGCTGCGGCCTGCCGGGATGGACAAGGGGCGGGCCCTGTCGGCCTTCCTCGCCGAGCGGGACGCCCGCTCGGTCATGTTCGTCGGCGACGACCTGGGGGACCTCGCCGCCTTCGACGCGGTCGAGTCGGCCGGGATCCCCGGCGTACGGGTGTGCAGCGGGTCCACGGAGGTGACCGCCCTGGCGGAGCGGGCCGACGTGGTGGTGGACGGGCCCGAGGGCGTCGTGGCCTTCCTCGGCGACCTCGTGGCAAGGTTCGGCAAGCCGTCTGCAAGCGGCCGGGCGTAACGTCCGGGGCATGAGGAAGACGATCTCGGCCGCGGCGGCCGGCCTGGCCGTGCTGGCGGCGTCCCTGGCGGCTCCGGCGGCGGCGTACGCGAACGACGGCGCGGCCACCAAGTCGCTGCACCTGCGCAAGGGTCTGACCTTGCGGATCCCCGCCTCCTGGAAGGTCGACGCCAAGGACAAGGACTGGGTGCGCGTCATCACCGGCTCGTGCCCCACCAAGGGCACGAACACGTACGGCTTCCGCGACTCGGGGTGCCACAGCTTCTGGGTCATGGGACCGGGGGCGATCAAGGTCGGCCACGAGCATTTCGACGCGTACACGCCGGACGGCCCGTTCTACCCGGCCACCGACGTCGGGCCCTGCCCGGTGAAGAAGAACATCTACATCGGCCAAACCAAGCTCGCCGAGAAGGGGCTGCGGCAGGTGGGGCCGGGGCACAAGGCGCACTACCGCGACTGGGCGGGGACCTGCACGTCCCTGACCTCGTCCAAGGTGAAGGCCCGCTTCAACCAGCGCGAGTGGTTCCTGCCGACGTCGAAGATCCTGGTGATCGACCAGTGGAAGACTCCGGGCCTGAGCACGATCCTCAAGAACGCGACCTGGAACTGACCTCGGGTTCGGTGATCTCTTTCATACCGGGCCACAAGCGGTGTGCAAGTGGCCGCCGGTAACGTCCGGGGCATGAGGAAGACGATCTCGGCCGCGGCGGCCGGCCTGGCCGTGCTGGCGGCGTCCCTGGCGGCTCCGGCGGCGGCGTACGCGAGCGAAAGCGGCGGCACCAAGAAGGTCCACCTGCGGGGCGGCCTGACCCTCACGATCCCCAAGTCGTGGAAGGTGGACAAGGACGACAAGGACTGGGTGCGCGTCATCACCGGCTCGTGCCCCACCTACGGCACGGAGGACTACGGTTTCCGCGACTACGGGTGCCACGGCTTCTGGGTGCTGGGCCCGAAGGCGCTCAAGATCGGACTCCGCACGTTCCAGGCATACAAGTCGAAGTACGGATTCGACCCGGCCACCGACGTCAGCATCTGCCCCAAGAGCTACAAGCTGTACAAGGGCGAATGGAAGCTCGCGGACAAGGGGCTGCGGCAGGTCGGGCCCGGCCACAAGGCGGACTACCACAAGTGGGCGGCGACCTGCGTCGACAAGAAGTGGCGAGTGAAACTGCACTACAACCAGCGCGAGTGGTATCTGCCCACGTCGAAGATCCTGGTCCTGGACCAGTGGGACCACCCGCAGCTGGACGCGATCCTCAAGAACGCGACCTGGAACTGACCGGCCTGGGGCCCGCGAGGGCTCTGAGCGCGGAAATCGGCCATGCCCTCAGAAGCCGGCTGCCGTCACTGGCAGGCGGGGATGATCACCGGGTGCGGCGGCGCGGTCGCGGTTCCACGCGGCGGCCGCGCACCCGTCCCACCAAGCGGCGAGGCGGTGCCGCCGTCCACCGGGCGACCGCTTATGAAACGCCTTCCGCCCCCGACGCGGGCCCAGCCGCCGGCTGCCCGCTTGCCTTCCCGGTCCAGTACGGGAGTTGGTCTGGTGGTCGGCGGGTTGTGGTGTTGGGCGCTCGGATCGGCCCGGCTCTGCCGCCACTGCTCCATGACCTGCCGGAAGGGCGAGCCCCCCACCGTGGCCGACATGGCCCGCAAGATCACCGCAGCCCTCGACGCCGCGTGACAGGACGTCCCGGAGTTCCCTGAGAGTGGTCGCCGGACCGGAACGAAGGGCACGTTCCTGGCGCCGATTCAGGAACGCGTCCTGGAAGCGGCCACTCCGCCCGCGGCCATCGCGATCAGGGCGGGCGCGAGCAGGAACGCCGTGTGCGTCCCGAAGCCGTCGCCCAGCGCGCCGAGCACGAACGGCCCGCTGCCCGAGCCCATGCCCGCCCAGATCGAGGCCGTGCCCGACGCCTGGTCCGGCCGGCCTCCCGACACCTCGATCATGCGCGTCAGGCCCATGGGGAACTGGACCGAGATGCCGAGCCCGCTGAGCGCGAGCCCGGCGTAGCAGACCGGCGCCGAGGTCCCGGTCCAGAACAGCGCCCAGCCCGCCAGGGTCACCACGAGCGAGCCCAGCAGCATCGACCCCGGCGCGAAGCGCAGGGCCAGCCGGGCGCCGCCGAACCGGCCCACGGCCATGCCGGCCAGCATCGCGGTCAGCCCGGTCGCCGCCAGGCCGGGCGACAGCCCGGTCCGCTGGGAGAGCAGCTCGGCGGCCCACAGGTTGAAGGCGAACTCGATGGCCACGCAGCACAGCAGGACCGCTCCGGCGACGTGGAAGCGCCAGCCGTACGGGAGTCTGCTGGAGGTCGGGGAAGGCGACGGCGGCGGGGCGGGCACCGGCGGCACCCAGACCCGGCCCATGAGCAGGGCCAGCAGGAGGGTGGAGGCCACCGGCACGAACAGCGCGGGCCGCCAGCCGACCGGCGACTCGGCCACCACGCTGAAGGCGTAGGTGGTGGCGATTCCGGCGGTGACGGCGACCGCGTTGGCCTCGCTGATGACGGCCGCCCCTGCCGGGCCGTGGTGGTCGCTGAGCACCGCCATCATCACGTACAACGCTGTCGAACCGCAGGCGCCGGCGAGCGTGAAACCGGCCAGGGTGAACGGGAGCGCGTGCCCGAACGCGACGAGGAGCACCCCGGCGTTCATCCCGGTCAGGCCGGCCCAGGTGACGACGCGGCGCCCGAACCGCCTGGTGAGTGCGGGCAGGGCCAGCCCGCCACCGATGCCGCCGAGTGCCATCCCGGTGCCGTGCAGCCCGGCGACGGCCTGGGACACGCCGAGCTCGGCGCGCAGGAGGGGCATGGCGGCGGACAGGCCGTACAGGTAGGTGGCGAAGGTGGCGAGCTGGAGATAGATCAACCAGGTGGGGCTGTCTCTGGTGACCTTTATGTTGCGGTCCAAAACCAGGCAAGGGTAGCGCAGCAGATCATTCGGGACGAGAGCCGATCACCCGGTGCGGCGACCGGCGTGGCGGTCAGCACGCTGCGCCGGCCGGGTCAGCACACCTGCGGCCGGCCGGGGTCAGCCCACTGCGTCGGCCCGGGTCAGCGCAGCGCGGTGAGCTGGTCCTCGAACCAGCGCTGGGGCGGCAGGGCGGTGGCGGCCTCCCGCAGCCGCAGGCCACGTGTGAGCCGCTCCTGCTCCGGCAGTGTCAGCGCCTCGTGCAGCGCCGCCGCCGTGCCGGACACGTCGTACGGGTTGACGAGCAGCGAGTCGGCTCCCAGCTCGGCCGCCGCGCCCGCCTCGCGGGACAGCACCAGCGCGCACCGGGGCGACAGGATCGGGCCCTCCTTGGCCACCAGGTTCATGCCGTCCCTGATCGGGTTGACGAGCAGGACGTCGGCCAGCCGGTAGGCGGCCAGCGAGCGCGGGTAGTCGTCGTTCACGTTGAGGATCAGCGGTTCCCAGTCCTCGGTCGCGTACTCGTCCTCGATCTCCTTGGCGCAGCGCTGCACGGCCGCCGTGTACTCGCGGTACTCCGGCAGGTCGTGCCGGGAGGGGTAGGCGAACGCGAGGTGGACGACCCGGCCGTGCCATTCGGGATGGGCGGCCAGGAACTCCTGATAGGCCCGCAGGCCGCGCACGATGTTCTTGGACAGCTCGGTGCGGTCGATGCGCACGATCAGCTTGCGGTCGCCCACGAGGTCCCTGATCACGGTCATGTGCGACTCGACGTCCGGCTCGGCGGCCCGGGCCAGCAGCGCCTCGCCGTTCACACCGAGGGGGTGGACGCCGATCCGCGTGGTCCGCCCGTCGTACGTCACCGTACGGGCGGCGTGGTCCACCCTGGCCCCGAGCAGCGTTTCGCAGCAGTCCATGAAGGCGCGGGCCCAGCGCGCGGTGAGGAATCCGGCGTGGTCGGCGCCGAGGATGCCGGTCAGCACCTCCGCCACGACGTCCCCGGGCAGCAGCGCGAAGTATTCCGGCGGCGCCCAGGGCGTGTGCGAGAAGTGGGCGATGCGCAGGTCGGGCCGCTCGACCCGGAGCATCGCCGGGGTCAGCGTCAGGTGGTAGTCCTGCACCATGACGCGCGCCCGGTGCGCCGCCTCCTCGGCCAGGGCCAGCGCGAAGGCGCCGTTGTACGTGCGGTACGACTCCCACTCGCGCCGGAACCGCGTGCCGAACTCGGGGGCGAAGGGCGTGTTGTAGAGCAGGTGGTTGACGAACCAGAGGGTCGAGTTGGCCACGGCGTTGTAGGCCCGGTGGAAGACCGCGGGCGGGATGTCCAGCATGCGGATCGGCCCCGTCTCGAAGGCCCGGTCGAGCCGCCCGGCGGGCGCCTGACGGACCGCGCCCCGGTCGCCGTCCGACAGCGCCGCGCAGACCCACAGGACGTCGGTGCCCCTGACCACCTCGGACAGGCCGGAGACGAGCCCGCCCCCGCCTCTGCGCATGGTCAGGCCGCCGTCTTCCGACAGCGTGAAGGACACCGGGCCCCGGTTGGACGCGATCAGAACGGTGCTGCTCATCTTGGGGTTCCCTCGATCAGAGCGGGCGCGCATGCCGGAAGATTAATAAAAGCCGACCTCTGTCAATAGGATGTCAACCGATCGCGGGAGGGCTGGATACGGCATGGCACTGGACGATACGACCGAGGACCTGGCCCGATCGGCTGCCCAGGGGGACCATCGCGCGCTCGGCGAACTGCTGCGGCGCATCGAGCCCGACGTGTTGCGGCACTGCGAGCGGCTTCTACCGTATCGGCAGGACGCCGAGGAGGCCGCGCAGGACACGCTGCTCGCCGTGGCGCGCAACATCGCCAGGTTCGAGGGGCGGGCCAAGTTCAGCACCTGGCTGCACATCGTGACCGTGAACTGCGCCAGGACCACCTACCGCTCGCTCAAGCGGCGCTCGTCCGAGCAGGCGGAGGAACTGCCCGAGCAGCGTCCCGATCCCCGGCGGGTGAGCGTCATCGCCGGGTCGCGGCTCGACCTGCTCGACGCGATGGAGGCGCTGGAGGCCGAGCGGCCCGACCTCGCCCAGGCGCTCGTGCTGCGCGACATCTGCCAGCTCGACTACGCGGAGGTCGCCGATCAGCTGAAGATCCCCCTCGGGACGGTCAAGTCCCGTATCCACCAGGCGCGCAAGTACGTGCAGAGCGCCCTCGGCGAGGCGTACGGCTGATACGAATCGTCTCGCCATGCGAGACGTCGGAACGGACACCGGGGACGCCGGGGTACAGTGCTAGGGACCTTCCTGCGAAGGTCGCACAACTGAACATGCTCATCCAGAGGGGTGGAGGGACCGGCCCTGCGAAGCCCCGGCAACCTCCCCGGTGTCGCACTCGTGCCCACGAGGCCCGGCCGGGACAGGTGCCAATTCCGGCTCGCGGCCAGGGTGGTCGCGAGCGAAGATGAGGGAAAGGCCTCGCTTCATGGCGCACACCAGCACTGCCGCTAACACTGCCGCGAACCCCGTCGAGTTCGGCCCCGCCACCGGTCTTTCGTGTCGCGAATGCGGCGCTCTCTACGACCTCGGCCCGATCTTCGCCTGTACGGAGTGTTTCGGCCCCCTTGAGGTGGCGTACGACTTCGGCGAGGTTCGCCGGGAGGACATCGAGTCCGGACCGGCGAACATCTGGCGGTACCGCTCCCTGCTCCCCGTTCCCGCCGGCGTGGCGGCCAAGCCCAACCTCCAGCCCGGCTGGACCAAGCTCGTGAAGGCCGACAGGCTGGCGGCCGAGCTGGGCCTGCGGTCGCTCCACGTCAAGGACGACTCCGGCAACCCGACCCACTCCTTCAAGGACCGGGTCGTCGCGATCGCGGTCGAGGCCGCGCGCAACTTCGGATTCCACACCCTGTCGTGCTCCTCCACCGGCAACCTCGCCGGCGCGGTGGGCGCCGCCGCCGCCCGGGCCGGCCTCGACTCCTGCGTGTTCATCCCCGCCGACCTGGAGCCGGCCAAGGTCACCATGGCGGCGGTGTACGGCGGCCGCCTGGTCGCCCTCGAGGGCACCTACGACGAGGTGAACCGCTTCTGCTCCGAGCTCATCGGCGATGAGCTGGGCGAGAAGTGGGGCTTCGTCAACGTCAATCTCCGGCCCTACTACGCCGAGGGTTCCAAGACGCTCGCGTACGAGATCGCCGAGCAGCTCGGCTGGCGGCTGCCGGACCAGATCGTCATCCCGATCGCCTCCGGCTCGCAGCTCACCAAGATCGACAAAGGCTTCCGTGAGCTGATCAAGCTGGGGCTGGTCGAGGAGCGGCCCTACCGGATCTTCGGCGCGCAGGCCGAGGGCTGCGCGCCGGTCTCCCGGGCGTTCAAGGCCGGGCAGGACGTGGTGCAGCCGGTGCGGCCCGACACCATCGCCAAGTCCCTGGCGATCGGCAACCCGGCCGACGGTCCGTACGTGCTCGACATCGCCAGGCGGACGGGCGGCGCGGTGGAGGACGTGAACGACCAGGAGGTGGTCGAGGCGATCCGCCTGCTGGCCAGGACCGAGGGCGTCTTCGCCGAGACCGCGGGCGGCGTCACGGTCGGCGTGCTGCGCAAGCTGGTGCGCGAGGGCCGTCTCGACCCGGACGCGGAGACCGTGGTGCTGAACACCGGCGACGGGCTCAAGACGCTCGACGCGGTCGCCGAGCACGCCCGCCCCGCCGCCGTCATCCGTCCCTCTCTCGACGCCTTCCGTGCGGCATTCGCCAACTGAAAGCGTTTCAAAAGGCCCATCGGCAGTAACGAAAGCGAGTGAACAATGAGCGTTTCCGTGCGGATTCCGACGATTCTCCGGACGTACACCAACGGCGCCGCGGAGGTGAGCGGGGAGGGGGGAACGCTCCGCGAGGTCCTCCAGAAGCTGGACGCGGACTACCCCGGCATCGGCGGGCGCATCCTGGACGAGACGGGCAAGATTCGGCGTTTTGTCAACGTCTACGTCGGGGAAGAGGACGTCCGATTCGCCGAGGGTCTGGACACTGCCACGCCGGACGGGGTGCAGATTTCGGTCATCCCCGCCGTCGCCGGAGGCTGAGCCGCCGCGGCGGGGCCGCGCACCTGACATGCGCTTCTATCGCGTGAAGAAGCATGTGATGCCATGGCAAAAGGTGCAGCTCTCAACTATTCAACAGCAAAGTGAATATTCTTCGATCCCGCTTTGAGCGAACGCCAAGTAGTAGTTTGCGGATTGACTCTGTTGTCCTACGCCTTGACACGGGTATGGTCGAGGACGATCGACAAAACCGGGGGCTTCTTGGGTGTGGTCCCCAGCCCAGCAAGAGGAGTCGGAAGTGGCGCAGGGCACCGTCAAATGGTTTAACGCGGACAAGGGCTACGGCTTCATCGCGGTAGACGGTGGGAAGGACGTGTTCGTCCATTACTCGGCAATCATGATGGACGGCTACAAGGCCCTCGAGCAGGGTCAGCGGGTTGAGTTCGACATCACGCAGGGTCAGAAGGGCCCGCAGGCGGAGGCCGTACGGGCCGTCTGATCTCGTCATCGACCTTGGAAGGCCCGGCACGCGGATTCCCGCGGGCCGGGCCTTTCGCCATGTTTCCCGCTTCGCTCGTCGGGGCGCTCTTGCCCGCCGGGTCGTGCCGGCCGCGCGCCTCTGGCTCGCTCATCTGGACATACCGTCCAAGCTGGTCAGGACGGCTTCCGCTTGCACTCCCAGGGGTAGAGTGCTAAATACTTGTTTGGCACTCTGAGGTCGAGAGTGACAACAACCGGGATCGGGGCGATGGGGCTCGCGCAGGGATAGCGGGTCCATGCCGTCGCGGGCGTCGGCTCGGTCCGTTGAAGACACCCTGCTACTGGGAGGTCTAGCCTAATGGCAGCCAAGATGATCGCGTTTGACGAGGACGCCCGGCGCGGTCTCGAGCGCGGTATGAACCAGCTCGCCGACGCCGTGAAGGTGACCCTCGGCCCCAAGGGCCGCAACGTCGTGCTGGAGAAGAAGTGGGGCGCCCCCACGATCACCAACGACGGTGTCTCCATCGCCAAGGAGATCGAGCTCGAGGACCCGTGGGAGAAGATCGGCGCCGAGCTCGTCAAGGAAGTCGCGAAGAAGACCGACGACGTCGCCGGTGACGGCACCACGACGGCCACCGTGCTCGCCCAGGCGCTGGTTCGCGAGGGTCTGCGCAACGTAGCCGCCGGCGCCAACCCGATGGCGCTGAAGAAGGGCATCGAGGCCGCCGTCGAGCGGGTCAGCGAGGAGCTGTCGAAGCTCGCCAAGGACGTGGAGACCAAGGAGCAGATCGCCTCCACCGCCTCCATCTCCGCCGCCGACACCGAGATCGGCGCCCTCATCGCCGAGGCGATGGACAAGGTGGGCAAGGAAGGCGTCATCACCGTCGAGGAGAGCAACACCTTCGGCCTGGAGCTGGAGCTCACCGAGGGCATGCGCTTCGACAAGGGCTACGTGTCCGGCTACTTCGTGACCGACCCCGAGCGCATGGAGGCGGTCTTCGAGGACCCGTACATCCTGATCGTCAACTCCAAGGTCTCGGCGAACAAGGACCTGCTGCCGCTGCTCGACAAGGTCGTGCAGTCCGGCAAGCCGCTGGTCATCATCGCCGAGGACGTCGAGGGCGAGGCCCTGGCCACCCTGGTCGTCAACAAGATCCGCGGCCTGTTCAAGTCCGTGGCCGTCAAGGCTCCGGGCTTCGGCGACCGCCGCAAGGCCATGCTGGGCGACATCGCCATCCTCACCGGTGGCCAGGTCATCTCCGAGGAGGTCGGTCTCAAGCTCGAGAACGCCACCCTCGACCTGCTCGGCCGCGCCCGCAAGGTCGTCATCACCAAGGACGAGACCACGATCGTCGACGGCGCCGGTGACGCCGAGCAGATCGCCGGCCGGGTCAACGAGATCCGCGCCGAGATCGAGCGCACCGACTCCGACTACGACCGCGAGAAGCTCCAGGAGCGCCTCGCCAAGCTGGCCGGCGGCGTCGCCGTCATCAAGGCCGGCGCGGCCACCGAGGTCGAGCTCAAGGAGCGCAAGCACCGCATCGAGGACGCCGTCCGCAACGCGAAGGCCGCGGTCGAGGAGGGCATCGTCCCCGGCGGTGGCGTGGCCCTGCTGCAGGCCGGCGCCAACGCGTTCGACAAGCTCGAGGTCAACGGCGACGAGGCCACCGGTGCCGCGATCGTCCGCAAGGCCCTCGAGGAGCCGCTGAAGCAGATCGCCGTCAACGCCGGCCTCGAGGGCGGCGTCGTGGTGGAGAAGGTCCGCAACCTCCCGGCCGGTGAGGGCCTCAACGCCGCGACCGGCGAGTACGTCAACATGTTCGAGTCCGGCATCATCGACCCGGCCAAGGTCACCCGCTCGGCGCTGCAGAACGCGGCGTCCATCGCGGCGCTGTTCCTGACCACCGAGGCCGTCATCGCCGAGAAGCCCGAGAAGGAGAAGGCCCCCGCCATGCCCGGCGGCGGCGACATGGACTTCTGATCCATCTGCCTGCTTCGTCTCAACGGAAGGGCGGTTCCCCCTCGGGGGAACCGCCCTTTCCCGTGCCATGCCTCAGGGGAGGCGCCTGACCCAGCGGGCGCAGTCGGTCTGCATCGTGTATCCCGCCGCAGTCCAGGCGTGGTGCGCCAGGGCGTTGTCGTGCAGGACCATCGCGTCCGCGCGGAACGCGCCGAACTTCCGGAACCGCTCCTCGGCGGCCCGGATCAGCCTCGATCCGATGCCCATGCGCCGGTGGGCCGGGTCCACGGCGAGCCGGTAGAGGTGGGCGCGCCAGCCGTCCCACCCGGCGATGAGCGTGCCGGCCACGCGGCCGTCGATCTCGGCGATGAGCAGCGCCTCGGGATCGCGCTCGATCAGGGCCACGACCTTGCCGGCGTCGTCGTGCCTGTCGGTGTTCTCGGCGGCCTCCAGCCAGAACCGCAGCACGGTCTCCACGTCGTCGAGCGCTCCGTGTCGGATGCGTACGTCGGGCAGGTTCATCGCAGTTCCTCGGGCAGGTCGCGGCTGTGCAGGACGGTCAGTGACGTTACCGCCCGGGTGAGGACCACGTAGAGGCGGGCGAGGCCGCGCTCCTCCGCCTCCGCGATCGCGGCCGGCTCGGCGACGATCACGTGGTCGTACTCCAGACCCTTGGCGAGCGTCGCCGGCACCAGCAGCACCCGGTCGTCGCCCGTCGAGTCCGGGCCGAGCACCGTGTGCGGCACCGCGGCGGCCTCCAGGGCCGCCGAGAGCGCGGGAAGGCCGGAGTCCGCCGCGATGACCGCGATCGAGCCCTCGTGCGCGAGGGCCTGCCGTACGGCCCCGGGAAGGGCGGCGGCGACGTCGGCCTCGCGGCGTACGGACAGAGAACCGGCGCCGGGACGCAGCGAGCGCGGCGGGGCGAGCTCCGGCGCGACGGAGGGCAGCAGCCGCGCGGCGAAGTCGAGGATCTCGCGGGGCACGCGGAAGCCGAGCGTGAGCTCGGTGACCTCGCCCGAGGGCTGGCCGAGGTGGTCGAGCACGGTCTTCCACGAACGCGCGGACCAGGGCGTGGTGCCCTGTGCGAGGTCGCCGAGCACCGTCGCCGAGCCGTTGCGGCAGCGGCGCCCGAGGGCCCGCAACTGCATGGCCGACAGGTCCTGCGCCTCGTCCACCACGAGGTGTCCCTGGGGCGGCGTCCGCTCGATCAGGTCGCCGAGCTCGTCCAGGAGCGCCGCGTCGGCGGCCGTCCACTTGGCCGACCGGTGCGACTTGTACGGCTTGCGCCACACGATGAGCTGCTGCTCCTCCGGCGAAAGGTCCGACCGGGCCGCCTTGGCGAGGAACTCGGGGTCCGACAGCAGCCGGAACAGCACCTGCTCGGGGGTGAGCTTCGGCCAGGCGGCGTCCAGGACGGCCTTGACCGGCTTCGACCGGGCCACCGCGTCCTGCACCCGGTCGTCGGGCGACTCGCCGCGCCGTTCCATCTGCACGAGCACGGCGTGGGCGAGCCGCTGGGCCAGGGTGGCGCGGCCGGGGCCGTACCTCGTCGTGCCGCGCAGCGAGGCGACGATCTCACGGACCTCGTGATCGGGCACCCGGTAGCGGTTGATGCCCTTGGTGAACAGCACGCCTTCGGCCGGCTTGGTGACGTGCAGCCACAGCGCCCGCTTGACGACCTCGGCCATGCGGGCGTCGCCCTTCACGGCCGCCACCGCGGGGTCCTCGGGATGGGCGTGGTCGCCCAGGACGCCGGCCACCGTCGTCTGGTCGACCTTCACCTCGCCGAGCGCGGGCAGCACCGAGGAGATGTAGGAGAGGAAGGCCCGGTTGGGGCCGACGATCGTCACGCCCGAGCGCGACAGCTTCTCGCGGTGGGTGAACAGCAGGTAGGCCGCGCGGTGCAGGCCCACGGCCGTCTTGCCGGTGCCCGGCGCGCCCTGCACGCAGACGGTCACGCCGAGGTCGGCGCGGACGATCTCGTCCTGGTCGGGCTGGATGGTCGCCACGATGTCCCGCATCGGGCCGGTGCGGGGCCGCTCGATCTCCTCGGTCAGCAGCCTGCTCTGCCCGAGCGCCCTGCCGTCGAGCGGTTCGTCCTCGTACGCCGTGAGGTCGCCGCCCTGGTAGCCGAACCTGCGGCGTAGCGCGACCCCCATGGGGTCGGCGGGGCTGGCCTGGTAGAAGGCACGCGAGATCGGGGCGCGCCAGTCGATCACGAGGGGCCGGCTGCTCTCGTCGTGGACGTGCCTGCGGCCGACGTAGACCGTGCTCGGCAGGTCGTCGCCGGCCGCGCGGTCCAACCGGCCGAAGAACAGCGGCGCGTCGGGGTGGTCGGCCAGGGCGGCCACCCGCTGGTCGAGCAGGCCCTGCAGGACCTGCTGAGACACCCAGTCGCCGGCGGCGTCCGCCGACAGCGACTGCGCGTGCTCACGCATCGCTCGCAGGGCGGCGCGGGAGGCCGCGAGATGGGCGCGCTCATCTTCGAGCACATTTCCGGGCATGCGGAAGCTCCTCCGGGCATGACGGGGACAGGACTGGTGGAAGCGGGAAGCACAAGAGCTTAGCGATGCGCGCCGCGATGCCGAAACGGTATTTCTCTCGCGTGTCGCCGTTTCCCGGGGCGGGTATCTGTAGCCAGGTGACGCGCACCGTGGTTCCTCCGGAGATCCTGGCGGCGGCGAGCCTGCTGCTCGCCACGCTGTGGGGGTTCGCGGTCTTCGGCGGCTGGAGCAGGCAGGCCTTCTGCACGACGGGCCTGGGGTCGTCGCCGGACTGCGCGGACCGGATCGCCTCGGTGATCGCGCTGTCCGTGATGGTCGCGATGGTCGCGGCGTGCGCCACGGGGGTCGCCTGGCTCGGCCGGCGCGAGTCCCTGCACGGCGTCGCCGTGATGGCCTGGATCG
Source organism: Microbispora sp. NPDC046933 (assembly GCF_040644635.1). Lineage (NCBI taxonomy): Bacteria > Bacillati > Actinomycetota > Actinomycetes > Streptosporangiales > Streptosporangiaceae > Microbispora > Microbispora sp. NPDC046933. The sequence goes on from NZ_JBEYWW010000020.1 coordinate 31,871, forward strand.
TCGCGCTGGCGGTGCTGTTCGTCGGAGGCCTGGCCGCCCAGTGACCGCGTCCCGGTGACCGGCACGGAAAGCTTCCCGGCGGAGACGGTGGAGGGCTCCATCGTCAGGCCGCGGGGGGAACGGCATGCAGTAGTGGGGTGATTTGTCCTGATATGCCGTGTTGAGTGAGCCGTCGGTGCTCACCGGCGGGCAGGTATCGGGCGGCAGAAACCAGGAGTAAGACGAAAAATGCGTATATTGCGTGATTCGCCTTGTCTGCTGGGTATTGCCGCCATCACGACTGCATCATGTGAGGGTAAGGCGCGAGGGGGTGATGTGGTGACAAGGCCCAAGGGCATCTCCTGGACCTAGCGCTGTCCGCGCACGTCAACCGGGCTCGGAGAGTGGAGCGGGCTTCGCGGGAACCGAGGGTTTTTCCGGCGCGGTGCCCGGCCCGGCCGACGTTCGTGGACACCCTGCTGAGTGCCGGCCGTGTGGATGGCCGGCCGCCCCTCACTCAGGGGCCTGGATCTTACCGATGCCGAGTGTGGTGACGGCGGGCAGCAGGCCCGACTCGAACACGGCCCCGAGCAACGGCCGGTTGAGCTCGGCCAGCCGCTCGGCCCCTGCCTCGCCGAGCGCCCGCCACGGGCCCGCCGCCAGCTCGTCGGTCATGCGCTCGACCTGGTCGCGCAGCGCCTGCCCCGCCGGGGTGGCCGTCCCCTCGTCGTCGATCAGTCCGCGTCCGGCGAGCCGGTCGCGCGCGGCGGCCCATTCCTCGTCGCTCCAGCCGCGGCCGGCGAAGTTCTCTGCCGGGGCCGCCCCGACGGCGGCGAAGGAGACCAGGGCCTCGCAGGCGTCCAGGCCGGCGGCGTGCAGGGCCGTAAGGTGCCCGTCGCCGCGGTGCTCGCGCAGCACCGTGTACGCCTGCCACAGCGCCACGTGCGGTTCCTCCGCCCACGGGAGGTCGAGGTTGGCCGCGGCGAGCGGCCGGTGGGCGACGTCCACGCTCTCCGCCGCCCTGATCGCCAGCTCGGCCGCCTCCTTGACGCCGTCGTCGATCCGGTCGCCGAGGAGCCCGCGCAACGTCCGGTCCATCGCCCGCAGCCGCGCGTCGAGCACCTGTGCGGGAGTCGCGGTCTCCCAGACGCCCGGCACGTACTCGGCGATCATGCTCGGGCTGAAGCTGTAGTAGGTGGCGGCCACCAGCGCGGGTCCCGCCGCGCCCAGCGGCGCGGTGCGCCAGGCGAAGTAGCTCGGCCAGCGCGTCGTGACGTCGTAGCCGAGCGCGGCGGCCTCCTCGAAGGCCTGGGGACTGAAGTAGAGCGTGGCGTGGACCGGCTCGATCTGATGCCACATGGTGCGGGCCAGGCGTACGGACATCCCTCAAACCTCACTGTCTAGATAAGCTACGACAGTGACGATAGAGCCGTGGCGCATCACTGGTCAATCCGAGATAGACAGTTATGTCGGGAGTAGGGTGGATCTCGCCGTCCTCCTGGTGAACGCCCTCGCCGCCGAGTCGGTGCACGGCCGCCCTGTCACACCGCCGCAGACGGGCGGCGAACGGCTCGCCGCGATCCACACCGGCCTCGCCGCCGCCGGTCGCCCTCCGAGTGGGCTCACGGCGGCCGACGCCGACCGGCTCGCGGAGGTCGCCGCCGAGCTGCGCCCGCTGTACGGCGCGGGGGACCGCCTGCCCGAGGCGGCCGAACGGCTCAACGACCTCCTGGCGCGGCACGGCGCCGTGCCCACCCTGCACGGCGACCCGGGAAAGCCGCTCCAGCTGGCCTTCCACCGGCCGGGCGCAACGCTCGTGGACGCCTGGGCCGCCGACATGGGCACCGCGCTCGCCATGGTCATCGGGGTGGGCCAGGGGGCGCGGCTCGGCGCGTGCCAGGCCGCGACGTGCTCCCTGGTCTTCTTCGACACCACCCGCAACGCCTCGCGCCGTTTCTGCGATCTGTCGTGTCAGAACCGGGCCAAGGCCAGCGCCTACCGCGCCCGGCGCCGTACGTGACCGGAGGCCGTACGCGATTGGAAGCCGTACGTGACCGGAGAAGGTCAGCGGGCCGGGTCCTCCTCGTCCACGTCGTCGGCGTCGATGATGTGGTAGGCGTACCCCTGCTCGGCCAGGAACCGCTGCCGGTGCGCGGCGAACTCCTGGTCGACCGTGTCGCGGCTGACCACCGAGTAGAACCGCGCGCCGCCGCCGTCCGCCTTGGGACGCAGCACGCGGCCGAGCCGCTGGGCCTCCTCCTGGCGCGATCCGAACGTGCCCGAGACCTGGATCGCCACGGCCGCCTCGGGCAGGTCGATGGAGAAGTTGGCGACCTTCGAGACCACCAGCACCCGGATCTCCTTGTCGCGGAACGCCTGGAACAGGCGCTCGCGCTCCTTGACCTTGGTCTCGCCCTTGATGACCGGCGCGTTCAGGTGCTCGCCCAGCTCGTCGAGCTGGTCGATGTACTGTCCGATGACCAGCACCTGCTCGTCCGCGTGCCGCCGCACCAGCGCCTCGGTGACCCTCGTCTTGGCGGGCGTGGTCGAGCAGAACCGGTAGCGCTCGTCGCTTTCGGCCATGGCGTAGGCCAGCCGCTCGTCGTCGCCGAGCGTCACCCGCACCTCGACGCACTCGGCGGGGGCGATGTAGCCCTGGTTCTCCATCTCCTTCCAGGGCGCGTCGTACCGCTTCGGCCCGATGAGCGAGAAGACGTCGCCCTCCCGGCCGTCCTCGCGCACGAGGGTGGCGGTGAGGCCGATGCGGCGGCGGGCCTGCAGGTCGGCGGTCATCCGGAAGATCGGCGCGGGCAGCAGGTGGACCTCGTCGTAGACGACGAGTCCCCAGTCGCGGGCGTCGAACAGCTCAAGGTGCCGGTAGGTGCCCTGCCGCCGGGTCGTCATGACCTGGTAGGTGGCGATCGTGACCGGGCGGATCTCCTTCTTGGTGCCCGTGTACTCGCCGATCTCGTCCTCGGTCAGCGAGGTGCGCCTGAGCAGCTCCTGCTTCCACTGGTGGGCCGAGACCGTGTTGGTGACCAGGATCAGCGTGGTCGCCCGGGCGTGCGCCATGGCCGCCGCGCCCACGATCGTCTTGCCCGCGCCGCACGGCAGCACCACGACGCCGGAGCCGCCGTGCCAGAACGCGTCGGCCGCCTCCTTCTGGTACGGCCGCAGTGACCAGCCGTCCTCGCGCAGGTCGATGGGGTGGTGCTCGCCGTCGACGTACCCGGCCAGGTCCTCGGCCGGCCAGCCGAGCTTCAGCAGCGTCTGCTTGATGTTGCCGCGCTCGGATGGGTGCACGGCCACGATGTCGGCGCCGTAGCGCTCCCCGACCAGCGGCTGGATCTTCTTGGAGCGCAGCACCTCCTCCAGCACGGCGCGGTCGGTGCTGGTGAGCACCAGGCCGTGGATGGGGTGCTTCTCCAGCCGCAGCCTGCCGTACCGCGCCATGGTCTCGGCGACGTCCACGAGCAGCGCGTGCGGCACGGGATAGCGGCTGAAGCCGATCAGCGCGTCGACCACCTGCTCGGCGTCGTGCCCGGCGGCCCGGGCGTTCCACAGCGCGAGCGGGGTGACGCGGTAGGTGTGGACGTGCTCGGGCGCGCGTTCGAGTTCGGCGAACGGTGCGATCGCCTTGCGGCACTCGTCCGCCCTCGGGTGGTCGACCTCCAGCAGCAGCGTCTTGTCGGACTGGACGATCAGCGGCCCGTCACTCAATGCCTGCCCCCCTCATGCCTGCCCGCCCCTCATGCCGGCTCCCCTAGTACGGGCTACCGCATATCAAACACGAGGCCGGGCCGAATCAGTCCCAATCGCGGGAATCAGTCCAGGTAGCCGTTGACCCCGGCCCAGATGAACCCGCCGATCCCGAGCACGAACAGGACGACGTTGACGCCGATGGCGATCCACGTCCACTTCAGCAGATTGCGAGCCTGGTCCGGCGCGGTGTCCACCTTGCTGAGCGCGATCCCGGACAGGATCGCCCCGGTGATGCCGCCGAGGGTGATGTAGCAGCTCAACGCCAGCACGAGGCTGATGACGAGGGCCACGATCGCGTGCGTGCGCGGGCCCTCCTGCCTCGGCGGGTAACCGCCCGGCGGGTAGTAGCCGTACTGCTGCTGGTAGGGATTCGGCCCCGGCTGCCCGTACTGACCCGGCTGCCCGTACTGACCCGGCTGCCCGTACTGACCCGGCTGGCCATATTGCCCGTATTGTCCGTACTGTCCGTACTGCTGGTTCGGGTCGGGGCCCGGCGGCGTGCCGTACGGCCCGTACTGCTGCTGTCCGTAGGGGTTGGAGCCGGACGGCTGTCCGTAGGGGTTGGAGCCGGACGGCGGTCCATAGGGGTTGGACGGGGTCTGCCAATCCTGGGGTCCCTGCCCCGGCTGCTCTGGAGTCGTCACCCTGAAATCCTTTACTGCGAGAGGCCTCAAGGTTTACCACGGATATGTCATCGGCCGATCTCGGCGATGCCCGTGATGCGGTGCAGGGCGAAGCGGTGGACCGTCGCCCGGGTCTCGTCGTACGCGGTGAGGTAGCCGCCCTCCATCCGAGCCGGTTCGAGGATGCGGCTCGTGGCGTGTCCCTGCGAGTCGAGGTAGCCGATCCACACCCGCGCCCCCTGCCGGATGGCCTCCTGGAGCGCGCTGATCGTGGCGGTCGCGGGGGAGCGGGGCACCTGGCCCTCCGGCGCCTCGACGGGCCGCCGCCGCGAGTCTCCCGCCCGCATCGCCCGTACGGCCGCGGCGAGCACCTCGGGGTCTGGCGCGGTGTTCGCGGTCAGGCGGGCGACGAGCTGCCCCTCGGTCCGCCGGGCGTCGGCCCGCGCGACGACCACGTCGCCCTCCAGCGACTCGGCCACCGGCGCGTATCCCATCGCCCGCAGCGAGTCGACCAGCGCGGCCCGGGACGTCTTGGACGCCAGCACCGTCGGTGCGAGCCGCCGCAGCCGCAGCAGGTGGGCCCGCTTGTCGGCGAGCACCTCGTCGAGCAGGGCCGGGTCGTCGCACCGGATGTAGGCCGACGCCGTGCCGACCCGGATGCGGCCGTGGCGGCGGGCGACGTCGGTCACCAGGTATGACAGCGGCTGGGGGACCGGGGTGGCCGAGTGGCGCTCCAGCATGGCGAGCAGGTCGCCGGCCGAGTGTCCCGCGTCGAGCGCCCGGCGGATCGACTGCTCGGAGAAGCGGTACACCGTCGCCCCGCCCTTGCTTTCCACGTCGGCCGTGAGCGCGAGCCTGCGGCCGAGGTCGGTGGTCAGCGGGCCCGGCGCCACGGCCGTGAGGTCGGCCTGCAGCAGCACGTGGTCGACCGGCTCCGGCAGCAACGGCGCCAGCAGGCCGGCCGCCCCGCCGTCTCCGCGCGCGACCGCACGGCCGTGGGTGGCCGGCACGCCGAGCCCGGTCACGCCGATGTGCTCGGCCTCGCGCAGCGCGAAGCGTACGAGCCGGTCGCGCAGCGCGGGGCGGCGGCGGGGCTGCTCCCAGGCGAGCCGGGCCAGCACGGACTCGGGCGTCGGCGCGAGGCCGGGCGGGGCCGACTCCAGCACGGCGAGCGTGCGCGCCCGCGTCTGGGCGGCCCCCGGCCTGCGCAGGTCGGGGTGGAGGGCGTTCAGCGGGCGGTCGCGGTCGTCCCGCTCGCCGATCAGCCCGGGGGCGCGTTCCATTGCGGCCCAGGCGTCGGCGAGCACCGCCCAGCGGTCCTCGGTGGCCTTGATCCGCCAGCCGTCGTAGCCGCCCGTCGGCAGCCATTCCCCCTCGCCCGCGGCGACCAGCCCGGCCGCGTGCGCGACCTCGACGACCAGCCCCGCCGCCCACTCCGGCAGGTCGAGGAGCTGGGCCGTCCGCCTGAGGTCCCGTACGGCGAGGCCGCCCGCGCGCAGCACGCCCGGCGGGTCCACGCTCCACACCTCGCACAGCTCCTCGACCGTGCGCACGAATGTGAACGCCTGCCCGGCGGCCGTGCGGTCGGCCAGATCCTGGTCGCGTACGGGCCCCTCCAGGGCGGGCGGGCCGGGGGAAAGGTCGCGGTGCACCCGGCCGTCGCGCAGCACGAGGGCGACCTCGCGGGGGAGAGCGACGGTCTCCTCCCCGGTCGCGCCCAGCAGCCCGCGGGCCAGCAACTGTTCGATGGGCGACTGCGCGCTCGCCGCGTCCACCTCGCGGCGGGCGTTCGGCAGCCGCCCGCTGGCCGGGCCCCAGACGAGCTCGTCCAGGGCCGCCCTGGCCTGCGGGGAGACCTCGCCGACGAGGCGGGCGACCGTCGCGGGATCGGCCAGCAGCGCCGCGAGTCGCTCCCTGGCCGGCCGCCCTCCATCCACCTCCCCGCCGCCCTCGTACGCCGGGTCGATGTCGCGCAGGAGCACGTCGAGCCGTTCCGGCGGGTGGTGGCGGAACACCTCGCCGGCCGGCGGCCCCAGGGAGGCCGGGGGTTCGAGCGCGTCGGCCACTCCCGGCGCGGGCAGCAGCGCGTCCTCGGGCCCGTAGACCAGGGCGCGCGTGGTCAGCAGGTCGAGCGCCGCGTCGAGGGCGGGCCCGACCGCCTCGCCGTCCGGATCACCGGGAACGGCACGGCGGAGCAGGGACAGCAACGTCTCACGGTCGGCGGGGCCGGGCCGCAGGGCCAGCGTCTCCAGCACGGCGAGCGAGAACCGGTCGAGCCGGTCGAGCGCCCGGCCGATGGCCGAGGGGCTGCAGGCGCGGGTGGCGAGACCGTCGATGTGGGCGGGGACGGGCGTCACGAGCTCGGGCCGCGCCGCCACGAGCGCCCGCAGTCGCTCGTCGGAACGGCCGCGCAGCCACTCGCTGAAGTCCGTGCCCGTCATCCTCTCCATGGTAGGGCGGGGCGTTCATCCGGCCGCCGGAGCGCCCTTGCGGCAGGGAATTTCGCGCACTCACACGGCTCCGCGACAGAAGATCCACAAGAATCTCGTCATGGGATGCTTGATTGGCCATGGAGTGGGTCCACGGGGCCTGTCTCGGGGCATAACCTACCTACAGTCACCTTCACGACAGTCTGAACGAGGTCACCCCTGTGCCGAGTGGCAAGGTCAAGTGGTACGACGCCGACAAGGGTTTCGGCTTCCTCACCCGCGACGACGGCGGTGAGGTCTTCGTGCATTCCTCCGCCCTGCCCAAGGGGGTCGAGGCGCTCAAGCCCGGGCAGAAGGTCGAGTTCGGTGTCGCCGAGAGCCGCCGCGGCCAGCAGGCGCTCTCGGTGCGGGTGATCGACCAGCCCCCGACGCTGGCCAAGACCGCCAAGGGCAAGACCAAGCGGAAGAAGCCCGACGAGATGGTCGTGATCGTCGAGGATCTGATCAAGCTGCTCGACGACATCTCCAACTCCTACCAGCGGGGCAAGCACCCGGACGCGGCGCACGCGAAGAAGATCGCGACCGTGCTGCGCGCCGTCGCCGACGACCTGGACGCCTGATCGCGTGCCTCCCCGCCGCCCGGCCAGGCCTGGGCGGCGGGGAGCGGCGAGGGCGGCGGGTGTGGCGGGCTCGGGAGTTCAGGTGACCGCGGCGGCGCGGGCGGCGATCCTGCGGCGGCGGAGCACGACGAGGCGGCCGAAGGAGAGCGCGAGGGCGGCGGACATCACGCCGAGCCCGGCGGGACCGGCCACGAACAGCGACATCACCAGGCCCAGCAGGCCGCCGAGGACCCAGGCGATCTGGAGCAGCGTCTCGGCGACGCCGAACGCCGAGGAGCGCACCTCCTCGCCGATCTCCCGTTGCACGATGGCGTCGAACGCGAGCTTGCCGAGGCCCTGGGCGAACGCGCCCACGAGGGCCACGGCGGCGGCGGTCCACACGGTGAAGAAGAACGCCGCGGCGACGGTGGCGACCGTGGCCAGCGCGAGCGTGGCCATGACGGTCAGGTGCGGTGACCGCGAGCGGGACCAGGAGCCCGCGGCGGCCCCGGCCAGGCCGCCCGCGCCCGCGGCGGCGGCCAGCAGCGCCAGCGCGACCTTCGGGTCCACACCGCGCAGGTGGCCGTCCTGGACGAGGAACAGCAGGAAGAACACGAGGAAGCCCGACTGGACCCGGATCGCGGCGTTGGCGCCCATGGCCTCGCCCACCACCGGGCCCAGGTTGAGCACGGTGCGCCAGCGGGGGCGTGGCTCGGCCTCCTCCAGGTCGGGCGCGTCCACGTGCCGCGGCAGCCGTACGGCGAAGACCCCGGACAGCAGGAACAGCGGCACGGCGCCGCGCAGCACCCAGTCGGCCCCGGCGGCGGCGGACAGGCCGGTGGCCACGCCGGCGCCGACGCCGGCCGACACCAGCGCGAACAACGCGACCCTGGCGTTGGCGGTCACCAGCGGGATGTCGGCGGGCAGCACGCTCGGCATGATCGCCGCCCGGGACACGTTGTAGGCCTTCGACAGGACCAGCACGGCGAGCGCGGATGGGAACAGCGTGACGGCGTCGGAGGTGTGGATCGCGCCGGCCATCCCCCAGCACAGCAGGCCCCGCGCGAGCAGGGTGCCGGCCATGATGTAGCGGCGGCCCGAGCGGAGCCGGTCGAGCACCGGCCCGACGAAGGGCGCCACCACCGCGAACGGCAGCATGGTGATCAGCAGGTACGCCGCGACCTGGCCGCGGGCCTGGCCGACCGGCAGCCCGAACAGCAGCGCCCCGGCGAGAGCCACGGTGACCAGCGCGTCTCCGGCCGAATGCGCGGCCGTCAACTCGATGAGGCGGCCGAGGCCGGTGCGCCCCGCTCCCTGGGCGTGCGTGAGCCGGCGCGTCGCCCGCGCCGGCGCTCTCACAACACGCGTAACTTTCGCCCAAATCTTCACCATAGGCACCGAGGGTCCTTCCAAGATTTGCCCATCGAGCCGGTGCGGTCCGCTCGCGGCGTGGGTGAAAATGGAGTGTGAGTCGTACCCGAATCCGTAGCACTCCAGTCGACCAGGCCTGTGCGGCGGCGGTCGACCTCGCCCGCCGGGCCGCCGAGGAGATCGCGCGCCCCGGGGAGGTGGGAGAGCACCTGGGCTTCGACAACGAGGGCGACCGGGTCGTCACCCATTACTTCGAGTGCCTCGACCGCGCCTACCTCGGCTGGCGCTGGGCGGTCACCGTCGCCCGGGCCTCCCGCGCCCGCGTCGTGACCGTGAGCGAGACCGTGCTGCTGCCCGGCTCGGGCGCGCTGCTCGCTCCCGCCTGGGTGCCGTGGAACGAGCGGCTGCGCCCGGGTGACCTCGGCGTGGGCGATCTGCTGCCGGCCGAGGCCGACGACGACCGGCTCGTGCCCGGGTTCGCCTCCGCCGACGAGGACATCGACAAGCAGATGATCTTCGAGTTGGGCCTGGGACGCGCCCGCGTCCTGTCGGTGCTCGGCCGCGACCTCGCCGCGCGGCGCTGGGCCGCCGGTGAGGCGGGACCGCACACCCCGATCGCGCACGCCGCCCCCGCGCAGTGCTCCACCTGCGGCTTCTACTGGCCGCTCGCCGGAGCGCTGGGCCTCGGCTTCGGCGTCTGCGCCAACGAGTACGCGCCGGACGACGGCCGCGTGGTGTCCGCCGACCACGGCTGCGGGGCGCACTCCGAGGCGACCACCGTGCCCTCGATGGTCATGGACCCGGCGCCCCCGATCCTGGACGACATGGGATACGACATCATCGAGTCGGGCTCCGTGGACGAGGCCGGCTCCGAACCCCTGGGTCACGCCTGATCATGTTCGACACCGCGCGCCTGCGTGACACCGTTCTCGCGGCCTGGACGGCCTCGCCTGCCCGCTTCCGCGAGGACGCCAACGCCGAAGAGGACTTCGCCCTCGGCGGCTACCGCGACCGGCTGGTCGTGGAGCTCGCCCAGAACGCCGCCGACGCCGCGCTGCGGGCCGGCGTGCCCGGCCGCCTGCGGCTGACGCTCGCCGACGGCGTGCTGCTGGCCGCCAACGTCGGCGCGCCGCTCGACCAGACCGGGGTCGAGGGCCTGTCCACCCTCCGGGTCTCCGGCAAGAAGGACGAGGCGGGAGCGGCCGGCCGGTTCGGCGTCGGCTTCGCCGCCGTGGTGTCGGTCACCGACGCGCCCTCGATCGCCTCCAGAGCGACTGGAGGAGTGCGCTGGTCCCGGGAGGAGACCGCCGCACTGGTCGCCGCCCGGCCGGAGCTCGCCGCCGAGCTGGAGGGCCGCGAGGGGCACGTCCCGCTGCTGCGGCTGCCGTTCTCCGACGACTCCCTCGACGTTCCCGAGGGCTTCGACACGCTGGTCCGGCTCCCGCTGCGCGACCAGGCCGCCGAGCAGGCCGTACGGCGGATGCTTGAGGAGGCGGGGCCCGCGCTGCCGCTGTCGATGCCGGCGCTGGAGACCGTCGAGATCGAGGTGGACGGACGGACCCGCACGATCTCGGCCGAGGGCTGGCACGTGGTCGCCGAGTCCGGCACGTTCACCCCGGAGCAGGTGGCCGAGCTGTTCGCCGACCGGCCGACCGAGGAGCGGGCCCGGCCCTACTGGGAGGTCCGCTGGGCCGTCCCCGGCGACCGCCGCGGTGACGTCCGCGGGGTTGTGCACAGGGTGGTGCACGCGCCGACGCCGAGCGACGAGCCGCTCGACCTGCCCGCCCTGCTGATCGCGTCGTTCCCGATGACCACCGACCGGCGGCACGTCGCCCCCGGGCCGCTCACCGACTTCCTGGTCGCCCGGGCCGCCGAGGCGTACGTACGGCTGCTTGGGGAGCTCCCGGCGACTCCGGACCTGCTCGACCTCGTGCCCGGACTGATGGGCAAGGGCGCGCTCGACGCGGCGATCAGGCGGGAGATCGTCAGGGCGCTGCCGGACACGCCGCTGCTGCCGACGATCTCCGAGGGCGTCGTGCCGGGAAATCAGGCGCGGGCGGTCGAGGGGACGGCCGAGTTCCTGGCGAGGATCGCCGGCATCGTCCCCGGGCTGCTGCCCGCGGGCTGGGCCTCCCGGCATCCGGCCCTGACCACGCTCGGCGTGCGCCGGGTCGACCTGGCCGACGTCGTGGACATGCTCTCCGGCGAGGCCGTGGAGGACAAGGACCCGGCGTGGTGGCGGGCGCTGTACGAGGTGCTGCCCGCCGACGACCTGGAGGCGGTCGGCGCGATCGCCGTGCCGCTGGCCGACGGCCGCCTCGTGCGTGGCCCGCGTGGCACGCTCGTGCTGTCGCAGGAGTCGGGCTCTCTTGACCCTGCTCTGCTCGCGCCGCTCGGGCTGCGGATCGTCCACCCGGACGCCGCACACCCGCTGCTGCTGCGGCTGGGCGCGGCCGAGGCGACCCCGCGTACGGTGATCGAGGACCCGCTCACCCACGCGGCCGTGTCCGAGTCGCTGAACAGCGCCGACCCCGAGCCGGTGGCCCAGGCCGTGCTGGCCCTGGTCGACGCGGCGGGCCTGACCGCGGGAGAGGCCCCGTGGCTGGCCGAGCTGGCGCTGCGCGGCGCCGACGGCGAGCTGTACGCGGCGGGCGAGCTGCTGCTGGCCGAGGGCTCGCTGGCCGGCCTGATCGACCCCGAGGTGCCGTTCGGCGTCGCCGCCCCCGACCTGGTGGAGAAGTTCGGCCCGCACGTGCTGGCGGCGGCCGGGGTGCTCGACGGCTTCGCCGTGGTCAACGACTCCGACGTGCTGCTCGACCCCGCCGAGTGCGACCACGACCTCGACCTTGAGGACGAGTGGCTTGAGGCCGTGCTCGACCTGCTGCACGATTCACTGAACACCGGCCTCGACGTGCCGCCGGTGGTCCGCGAGTTCACCGCCGTGCGCGACCTGGAGTACGTCGCGGACTGGCCGAGCGCGCTCGCGCTGCTGTCGCGGCCCCCGCTGCGCGCCGCCCTGCGGCCCATGCGGGTGCTCGCCGCGGGGGAGACCGTCGAGGTGCCGTCGTACACGGCCTGGTGGCTGTCGCGGCACCCGGTGCTCGGCGGGCGCAGGCCGACGGAGCTGCGGCTCCCGGCGGGCGACCCGCTGCTGTTCGGCCTGTACGGCGAGGCGCCCTCGGGGATCGACGGGGACGCGCTGAAGATGATCGGCGTCCGGTCCACCCTCGCAGAGCTGCTCGACTCGCACGGCGGCCCGGAAGAGCTGCTCGACCTGCTGGCCGACTCGTCCCTGGAGGTCGACCGGGCCCAGCTGCGGTCCCTGTGGATCGCGCTGGCGGCCGTGGATCCCACCCGGGTGAGCCCGCCCGAGGCCGTACGCGCCGTGCTGAAGGGCACGGTCACGGTCGCGGACGTCGAGGACGGCCCGGTCGTGGTGGAGGCGCCCGACCTGCTCCCCCTGGTCGAGGACCGGCCGCTCGTGCTCGCGCCGTTCGACCTCGCCGAGGCGTTGTCGGAGGTGCTCGACCTGCCGCTCGCCGGGGAGGTGGTCACCGGGGCGGTCACCTCGGCCGGGACCGACAAGCCCGTGCCGCCCGAGGTGCGCTCGCTGCTGCCCGGCGCCCCCGCGACGTACGTCGAGCACGACGAGCTGCTCGTGGACGGCAGGCCGGTGCCGTGGCGGTTCTTCGAGGGCATGGTGCACGCCACCGGCGTCGACGGCCTGGCCAGGGGCCTAGCCTGGGCGTCCGGCCAGTGGGGCGACCGCCTCGCCGTGGCGGCGCTCCTGCGCGACCCGGCGCGGGTCCCCCTGCTGCTCGCCGAGGCCGACCTCGACCCCACAACCTCAATCCAACCGTCGTAGGAGATTCGGCCGGACGCGGCGAGGCACGGCGCGCCCCCGGCCTCAGCGCAGGACCGGCAGGTCGTAGTCGGGCAGGTCGATGTTCGACGCCTTGGCGAACTGCGAGGCGATCAGATTCCGCATCGGCCAGCGCGTCATGACGCGCATGGAGGCGGTCCGCATCCGGATCGCGAGCGCGGTGGAGGGCGCGAAGCCGTTGACGCCGCCGGGCGGCAGCTTCTGCGCCTCGCCGACGTAGGGGTGCATGATCCGTTCGTAGTTGCGCAGCGCGACGCGGTGGTCGCCGGTGGCGGCGAGCTCGCCGGCCAGGACGTACGCGCCGACCAGGGCGAGGCTGGTGCCCAGACCGGTCAGCGGCGTCGGGCAGTAACCGGCGTCGCCGAGGAGCACCACCCGGCCGTGCGACCACCGGTCGAGACGCACCTGCCCCACGGATTCCAAGAGGAAGTCGGACCCCTTCGGCCATCGCGGTGAGCAGCCGCGGCGTCTCCCACCCGGCGCCCGCGAAGCGGTCGGCGACGATCGCTTTCTGCGCGGCGACGTCCCGGCGGTCGTAGGTGATCGGCGCGGAGCGGAAGCCGAAGCTGACCTTGACCTCGCCGGGCAGGCGCCCGGGCCGTGCCGAGGCGACGAGGCCGCCGGGGGCGTTGTACATCTGGTACCAGCCGTCGAGGTCCAGCTCGTCACGGGCCGTGAACCACGAGATGTAAAGACCCAACGGGTGGATGCGGTGCGCCTGCGGGCCGAAGGCCAGCGCGCGTACGGCCGAGTGCAGCCCGTCCGCGCCGACGACCAGCGCGAACCGGCGCGGTGCGGACTTCTCGAAGGTGACGTTCACCCCGTCGTCGTCCTGCTCCAGTCCGGTGACAGTGTCGTCGAACACGTACTCGGTGTGCGGAAGCGACGCCTCGTAGAAGAGACGGGCGAGATCACCCCGCAGGATCTCGATCTCGGACACGATGCCCTCGCCGCCGAAGCTGTCGGCCGGGAGGCGGGCCCTGTCGCGGCCCTTTTTGTCGACCACGGCGATGCCGCGCTGCTCGACGGCGATCGCCCGCGCCTGGTCGAGCAGGCCCATCCGGGCGACCACCGTACGGCCCGCGCCGCGCAGGTCAACGGTCTGACCGCCCGGGCGGGGAGCGGGCGCGCGCTCGACGATCGTGACGGCGAAGCCCGCCCTGCCCAGCCAATAGGCCAGCACGGGTCCGGCGATCCCGCCGCCGGATACGAGGATTTCCTGGTTCGGCATAGTGCAGACTGTACGGCGTACGCATTGGACGGACAAGCCACTTTCAGTAGGGAAATATGGGATACAGCACTAGTGCACTGGTGGTCCGTGAGTGGCAGTGCGCGGTGTCGCCGCAACGTACGCGGCTACAGTGGTGCACTAGTGCGGGAGGTGTGGTGACCGGTCCGGGCGCAGGGCGTTACCAGGAGATCGCCGCGGAGATACGCAGGCGGATCGAGGCGGGCGAGCTCCGGCCGGGCGACCGCGTGCCGTCGACGCGGGAGATCGTCCGGGAGTGGGGAGTCGCGATGGCGACCGCGACGAAGGTCCTCACCGAGCTGCGCCGCGATGGGCTCGTCCGCGCCGTACCGGGCGTTGGCACGGTCGTCGGCGCTGGTGATCGTCCGGTGCGGCCGCCCGCGGACGGCTACGGCGGGGTGGCCTCGGCAGGGGCGCCCGCCCGTGCCACGCGGCGGAACATCCCGGACGGACTGCTCACGCCCGAGCGGATCACCATGACGGCCATCGCGGTCGCCGATGCCGAAGGGCTCGGGGCGGTCTCGATGCGCCGTGTGGCTGCCGAGCTCGGGGTGGCGACGATGTCGCTGTACCGGCACGTCGCGGACAAGGACGCCCTGCTGCTCCAGATGATGGACACGATCTTCGGGCGGATGCGGTTGCCCGAACAGCCGCCACGGCACTGGCGCGACAGGATCGAGCTGGCCTCCCGGATGCTGTGGGCGACGTTCCGGCGGCATCCGTGGCTCGCGCCGGCGATGTCGGTGACACGGCCGCAGCTCATCCCCAATGCGTTCCCGTTCATGGAATGGGTGCTCGGGGCTCTCGACGAGCACGGCCTCGACCCGGTGACGATGTTCACCGCCTACATCACCGTGTTCAACCACATCCGTGGCACCGCGATCAACCTGGAGTTCGAGGCGGAGGCCGAGGCGCTCACAGGGCTGAACGCCGACGAGTGGATGGACGCCCACCAGCCGGCGTTCGAGGCGATCACGGCCGGCGGTGGGCTGCGGCTGTTCGAGCGGCTCAGCGCGGCCGGCGGATTCGACTTCGACATGGACGCCCTGTTCGAGTTCGGCCTGCAGCGACTTCTCGACGGCATCGCGATGTTCCTCGCCGAGACACGCTGAGCGGGGGCCGCGGTCAGGGGCGGTGGGGTTCTGACTCGCCGACCTCGGCGGCGGGGGCGGTCTCGCGCAGCCGGGCGTCGCGGCGGCGGATGTACAGGAGCCCGAACAGGCCGAGGCCGATCCCGGCGACGCAGACCCAGACCGGTCGCGGATCGGCCGGTCTGACCACCAGCAGCACGACGGCCAGGGCGATCACCCACAGGGCCGTCCCGACCAGGATCGTGGGGGTGTCCCTCGTCCTGAGAGGCATGGGGTCCGGCCGGCGCTCGCTCACGGCAGCCAGCTTAGAAGGTCGCGGCAGCGAGCCGGTATTTTTATGACAAACCAGTCACGAAAGGACAACGCTGCTCCCCTGGCTCTTTCCGCGGATGGTAAGGGCCTGCGACTCTGCGCGCGTGAATGCGAACCCCATGAACACCCCTAATTTCCTCGATCGATACTTCTCCATCTCCGCCCGTGGATCCACCGTCGGACAGGAGGTCCGCGGCGGTTTCGCCACCTTCTTCACGATGGCCTACATCGTGGTGCTCAACCCGCTCATCATCGGCACCGTCGCCGACAAGACGGGCCAGTTCCTCGGCGACGGGGAGAACCCCAACATCGCGCTGGTCGCCGCGGCCACCGCGTTCGCCGCCGGCATTCTCACGATCATCATGGGCGTCTTCGGCCGGGTGCCGTTCGCCCTGGCCACCGGCCTCGGACTGAACGCCTTCCTCGCCTTCGGCATCGCCAGCCAGATGTCGTGGGAGGACGCGATGGGCCTGGTGGTGCTGGAGGGCATCGTCATCGCGATCCTCGTGGTGACGGGCTTCCGGGTGGCGGTGTTCCATGCGATCCCGGCACAGCTCAAGACCGCGATCAGCGTGGGCATCGGCCTGTTCATCGCGCTGATCGGGTTCGTCGACGCCGGTTTCGTCCGGCGCATGCCCGACGCGGGCGGCACGACGGTCCCGGTCAAGCTCGGCGCGCTGGGCAACGGCTCGCTGACCGGGTGGCCGACCCTCGTCTTCGTCGTCGGCCTGCTCGTGACGGCCTTCCTCGTCGCCCGCAGGGTCAAGGGCGCCATCCTGCTCGGGATCGTCGGCACCACCGTGCTCGCCATGATCGTGGAGGCGATCGGCAAGATCGGAGCGCAGACCCCCGACGGAAGCAACCCCAACGGGTGGTCGCTCAACGTGCCCGCGTGGCCGAAGAACTTCATCGAGCTGCCCGACCTGTCGCTGCTCGGCCAGTTCAGCCTGTTCGGCAGCTTCGCCAAGATCGGCGGCCTGGCGGCCGTGATGTTCGTCTTCACCCTCATGCTCGCCGACTTCTTCGACACGATGGGCACGATCGTCGGTGTGGGCCGCCAGGCGAACCTGGTCCAGGAGGACGGGACCGTCGAGCGCACCAAGGAGATCCTGCTCGTCGACTCGCTCGCGGCGGCGGCCGGCGGCGCGGCCAGCGTCTCGTCCAACACCACCTACATCGAGTCGGCGGCCGGTGTCGGCGAGGGCGCGCGTACCGGCCTGGCGAGCATCGTCACCGGCGTGCTGTTCCTGCTGGCCATGTTCTTCGCCCCGCTGACGGAGATCGTGCCGTTCGAGGCGGCGACCCCGGCCCTCGTGGTCGTCGGCTTCCTCATGATGACCCAGGTCAAGGAGATCGACTTCAGCGACTTCGAGACCGCGATCCCCGCGTTCCTGACCATCGTGCTCATGCCGTTCACGTACTCGATCACCGCCGGAATCGGCGCGGGCTTCGTGAGCTACATCGCCATCAAGGCGTTCCGCGGCAAGGCGCGCGAGCTCCACCCCCTGCTGTGGCTGGTGGGCGCGCTGTTCGTCGTGTATTTCGCGCTGGAGCCCATCAAGAGCCTGCTCGGCCTGGGCTGACCCGCTCCCCGGGAGGCCGCCGCGGCGAGACGCCGCGGCGGCCTGTTCGTCTTTCCGCGTTAGGGTCGTGACGTGGCTGTGAGGGGACAGCGGACGGTGCCGGTGGAGTTGCTGCCGCGGCTGCGCCTGGCCAGGGACCGCATGGACCGCGACTACCAGAGCGAGCTCGATCTCGACGGGCTCGCGGCCGTCGCCGGGGTCTCCAAGTTCCACTTCGTCCGCTGCTTCGAGGCGGCGTACGGCGAGACCCCGATGCGTTACCTCACCCGGCGGCGGCTGGAACGCGCCCAGGACCTGCTGCGTTCCGCCAACCTGACGGTGACCGAGATCTGCATGGCCGTGGGCTTCAGCAGCCTGGGCTCGTTCTCGGCGAAGTTCCGCCGGATGGTGGGGGAGAGCCCGAGCGAGTACCGCGACCGGTGGGCGGCGCGCGGCGGTCCCCGCGTCCCCGGCTGCTACCTGTTCATGAACGGGGTGCTCGACCTTCGGGGCACGCCGGCCGAGGATTCCGCAATTTTGAAGAAGCCCAGGTCAAAGGGGTAGACGTAGCTTCGTCGGCATGATTGAGAACGTCTCCTTGATCACCCTCTACTGCAGGGATCAGGACGAGGCCCGCGACTTCTACGTGAACGTCCTCGGCTTCGTGTCCAACACCGACATCCAGATGGACGGGTTCCGCTGGGTGACCATCAGCCACCCGAACCAACCCGAGCTCGAGATCACGCTCATGAAGCCGGGGCCGCCGCTCGACGACGAGGGCGCCGACTTCTACCGCAGGCAGCTCGACAAGGGCCAGGCGGGCGGCCTGGGGCTGCGCGTGGACGACTGCCGTAAGACCTGCCAGGAGCTCACGGCCAAGGGCGTGACGGTCCTGCAGGAGCCCGCGGATCGGCCGTACGGGGTGGAGGCGGTCATCCGCGACAACCAGGGCAACTGGCTCGTCCTGGTTGAGCCGAAGGAGTTCACGCCGGAGGACTTCGCCTGACGCGCCCGCATGTCCGGGAGGCCCGGTCCCCACCCGGGGGCCGGGCCTCCCGGACGCAGGGCGGTCAGAGGTAGGACACCAGCCTGTCGGCGAGCTCGGCAGGACGGCTGAGGGCGACCAGGTGGCCCCCGGGCATCTCGTCCACCTCGACGCCGAGCCGTTCGCGGACCACCCGGCGCTGGAACTCCAGCGGGAACAGGCGGTCTTCACGACCCTGGAGGAAGCGCGTCGGCACGTCCGGCCACCTGTCCACCGGCCACGGGTGCGCGAACGGCGTGCCGGACTGGACGGTCTCGCCGTCGGCCAGGATCTTCTGTGTCACCTCGGGTGGCACATCGTGGAAAAAGTGGATCAGCGGGTCGACGCCGTCGCTCGCGGCGCGCCCCTCGCGCGCGGCCTGGCTCGCCATCGCCTCGGCCTGCCCCGTGGCCTCCCACCACTCTCCGGCCGTCTCCCCCGGGCGCGGAGTCATGGCGTTCAGCAGCACCACCAGGGCGACCGGCACGCGCAGGCACACCAACGGCGCGGTGTAGCCGCCCATCGACTGGGCGACCAGGACGGGCCGGGGAGTGTTCCCGACGGCCTTCACCACCGCGTCGGCGTACTCCTCGAATCCCGCGGAGTCGTCGGCGGCCGGAAGTTCCACGGGTATGGCCTCGTGACCTCGGCCGCGCAACTCCGGGACGAGTCGCTGCCAGTAAGAGGCGTTGCCGCCCGCCCCAGGGATGAGCACGAACGTCGCCATGCTCATCGCTCCCGTCTTGTCGAATACATGATCCCAATTTAGGTGGTCGTACGCCGTCGCAGGCCGGGCCCGCCCGCAGCCGCCGCCGCCGCCCAGGCGTACGAGCCGACCGAGCGGGGCGGGAAGTGGGCGACATCCTGCTCGCGCACGTCCCGATCGCCGTCGGTCCCGCGCCGGTACGGTGTGTCGCGATCACCGTGCAGAGATCGTGCAGAGCCGGACGATTTGGAGGAATGCGGACATGCGCCATATAGTTAGCAAAGGTAATGAGTCATGCTAACGAACATCCAGAACTTGCGCAGCGACGCCGCTCTCGCGTCCGCCCTGCGCGTGTCCCTCGCCCGGCTGACGCGGCGGATGCGCAAGCAGGCCGCGCACCACTCGCTGACGCCCACACAGCTCGCGACGCTCGTCGCCGTCGAGCGCCACACCGCAATGACCCCTGGCGAGCTCGCGGAGCACGAGAAGGTGCAGCCGCCCTCGATGACCCGCGTGATCGCCAAGCTGGAGGCCCGGGGTCTGCTGGAACGCAAACCACATCCGACCGACCGCCGGCAGGTGACGGTCAGCGTGACGCCGCAGGGGGCGGCGCTGCTCAAGGAGGAGCGCCGGACCAAGGAAGCCTGGCTGGCGCAGCGGCTCAAGGACCTGACGCCGGAGGAGAGGGCGACCCTGCGGGCGGCGGCGCCGATCCTGGAGAAGCTGTCCACGATGTAGGCGGCATGTTCCGCTCGCTGCGGAACTACAACTACCGCCTGTTCGCCTCCGGCGGCGTCGTCTCCAACGTCGGCACCTGGATGCAGCGCACCGCCCAGGACTGGCTGGTCCTCGACCTCGCACACGGCCGCGGCTCGGCGCTCGGCGTCACCGTGGCGCTGCAGTTCCTGCCGACGATGCTGTTCGGGATGTTCGGCGGGGTGATCGCGGACCGCTACCCCAAGCGCCGGATCCTCATGGTGGCCCAGACGCTCATGGGGCTGCTCGCGCTCACCATGGGCGCGCTGGTCCTCACGGGGACGGCCCAGGTCTGGCACGTGTACGCCATGGCGTTCACGCTCGGCCTGGTCTCC
Organism: Microbispora sp. NPDC046933; assembly: GCF_040644635.1. Taxonomy (NCBI): domain Bacteria; kingdom Bacillati; phylum Actinomycetota; class Actinomycetes; order Streptosporangiales; family Streptosporangiaceae; genus Microbispora; species Microbispora sp. NPDC046933. The sequence continues at coordinate 51,552 of NZ_JBEYWW010000020.1, forward strand.
TGTGTCGAGGTGCCCACACGGCAGTCGTTCGTGGTCGAGATGGTGGGCCGGCGGGACCTGCCGAACGCCATCGCACTGAACAGCTCGACCTTCAACCTCGCCCGGGTCGTCGGCCCGGCGGTGGCCGGTCTGCTGATCTCCTGGATGGGCACCGGCCCGATCTTCGTGCTGAACGCCGCGTCGTTCGCCGCCGTGATCACCGGGCTCGCGCTCATGCGGGTGTCGGAGCTGCGCTCGCCTGAGCCCGTGCCGCGCGGGAAGGGACAGCTCCGCGAGGGCCTGCGCTACGTCGGCGGCCGGCCCGACCTGCTGCTGCCGCTGCTGCTCGTGGCGTTCATGGCGATCTTCGCGCAGAGCTTCTCGACCAGCATCGCGTTGATGGCCAAGCAGGCGTTCGGCGCGGGCGCGTCCTCCTTCGGTGTGGCGTCCAGCGCGTTCGCCGTCGGGGCGTTCGGCGGGGCGCTGCTGGCCGCGCGCCGGGTCAAGCCGAGCCGCCGGTTCCTGATCGCCGGGGCGCTGTGCTTCGGGCTGTTCCAGGTCGCCGCCGGGCTCGCCCCCGCGTACGCGGCGTTCCTGCTGATGCTGGTCCCCGCGGGCATGGCGATGATCACGGTCAACACGACCGCGAACACGATCGTGCAGCTCGGCGCCTCGCCCGAGATGCGCGGCCGGGTCATGGGGATCTACGTTCTGGTCTTCACCGGGGGAGCCCCGATCGGGGCGCCGCTGGTGGGCTGGCTCGCCGAACTGGCAGGTCCCCGGGTCTCGGTCGTGGCCGCCGGCGTGCTGAGCATGTGCGGCGTCTGCCTGGCGGTGCTGGTGACCCGGATGGTCGCGGCGCGCGTGGCGCGCAGGGAAGAATCGGCACGTGAGCAGATTGTTCGTGGCGCTGCTGCCGCCGCCTGAGGCGCTGGCGGAGCTCGCCACGGCGGTCGATCCCGTACGCGCCGAGTGGTCGGAGCTGCGCTGGGTCGATCCGGCGCTCTGGCACGTGACCGTGGCCTTCCTCGGCGAGGTGCCCGACGAGGTCCTGCCCGAGCTGCGCGTGCGGCTGACCCGCGCGGCCGCCCGATACTCCCCCGAGACGGTGTCGTTCGGCGGCGCCGGCGCCTTCCCCTCCGCCTCACGGGGACGCATCTTCTGGGTCGGCCTGGACGCCGGCCCGGCGCTGACGAGGCTCGCCGGGTCGGTGGCGGCCGGTGCCCGGCGAGCCGGGGCGGCGGAGACGGACCGCAAGCGGTTCCATCCCCACCTCACCCTGGCCCGGTCCAGGACCCGGTCACGCCACGGCGACGACCTGCGTCCCCTGGTCGGCGCTCTGAGCGCCTTCGGCGGGCGGCGCTGGGAGGTGTCGTCGGTGCACCTCGTACGCAGCCACATCGGGGCGAGCGTGCGGTACGAGCAGGTCGAGGCGTACCCATTGGCAGTCCGCGACTAGGCTCCATGACGTGGATCGTCCTCGTCGCTGGCTGTTGCCCACGGTGCTCGCGCTGCTCGTGCTCATCGTGATCGTCGGCGCGTTGCTCAACAACGCCTGATCACCAGGCGTACTCCTCCGGGGCGGTCTTGAAGCCGGGGAAGATCTCGTCGAGCCGGGCGAGCGCCTTGTCGTTCAGCTCGATCTCCAGCGCCCGGATCGTGCCGTCGAGCTGCTCGACCGTGCGGGGGCCGATGATCGGCGCGGTGACCGCCCGCTGGTGCAGCAGCCACGCCAGCCCCACGTTGGCCGGGTCCTCGCCGAGCTCGTCGCAGAACGCCTCGTACCGCTCGATCTTGTCGCGGTGCCTGTCGAGCTGGGCGACGATGTGGTCGGCCGCCGAGCGGCCCTTGTCGATCTTGCGGAGGATGCCGCCGAGCAGGCCGCCCGCGAGCGGGCTCCACGGGATCAGCCCGAGCCCGTAGTCCTCGCAGGCCGGGATGACTTCCAGCTCCGGCGCGCGGACGATCAGGTTGTAGTGGGACTGCTCGCTCACGAGGCCGAGCGAGTTGCGGCGGCGGGCCGACTCCTGGGCCTTGGCGATGTGCCAGCCGGCGAAGTTCGACGAGCCGACGTACAGGACCTTGCCCTGCTGCTTGAGGATGTCCATGGCCTCCCAGAACTCCTCGAACGGGGTGTCCCGGTCGATGTGGTGGGCCTGGTAGACGTCGATGTAGTCGGTCTGCATCCGGCGCAGCGAGGCCTCGGCCGCCCGCCGGATGTTCAGCGCGGACAGCTTCTCCTCGTTCGGCCAGTCGCCCATCGAGCCGTACAGCTTGGTGGCGATGACCGTCTTCTCCCGGCGGCCGCCGCCCTGGGCGAACCAGCGGCCGATGATGTTCTCGGTGATCCCCTCGCCCTTCACCCAGCCGTACACATTGGCCGTGTCGAAGAAGTTGATGCCGAGCTCGTGGGCGCGATCCATGATCGCGAAGGAGTCCTCTTCCGTGGTCTGCGGACCGAAGTTCATGGTCCCCAGGCAGAGCTTGCTGACCAGCAGGCCGGTGCGGCCAAGGTGTCCGTATTCCATGCCCTCCACCCTAGGTACCTGGAGTGGACTCCAGGCGAGTCCCGGCACGTGTCAGATGCGGAAGTCCCAGGTGAGGCGGCCCTCGCTCAGGTCGTCGACGAGGCCGCGCACGAACTCCAGCTCCGAGGTGACCTGGGCCCGTTGATACTCCGACTCCACGAGGAAGAGGCGGGACACGAAGGTCAGGCTCTCGGCGATCTCGGCGTCGAGCGCGGACAGCCGTGTCTCCAGCGCGGCGATCCGCTGCCGCAGCGCCGCCAGCGCCTCCTCCGGCGTCAGCACGGGCAGGAAGGCGAGCGCGGCGGGAAACTCCGGGAACTCCCGGGCCGGGGTGGACACCATGGTCCGCATCCACTGCCTGAGCGTCTCCCGGCCCGTCTCGGTGGCCTCGTAGACGGTCCGCTCCGGCCGGTTCTCCTCGCGGGTGGTCTCGCGGACCGCCAGCAGCCCGTCGCGGAGCAGGCGCTCGATCGTCTGGTAGACGCTGTTGCGCTGCGCGACGTTGACCACGTCGTCCTGGTGCCGTTCCTTGATCAGCTGCTGCATCCGGTACGCGTGCATCGGCGACTCGCAGACCAGGGCGAGCACTGCCGTGGCCAGGGGAGAGCGCCGTGTCGACATGGCGCCCATCATAGAGGCCTTGCCAGCGAATAGTCATAATATGTATAGTTATTGCATGACCAAGAAGGCTCTGATCATCGGCGGCGGGATCGCGGGTCCCGTCACGGCCATGGCGCTGCGGCGCGCCGGGATAGACAGTGAGGTCTTCGAGGCCTACGACCGGGGCGCCGACGGCGTGGGCGCCTTCCTCACGCTCGCGGTCAACGGGCTGGAGGCCCTGCGCCTGCTCGACCTCCACGACCTCGTCTGCGACCTCGGCATGGACTCGCCGGTCATGGAGATGCTCAACGCCCGCGGCAAGCTGCTGGCGACCACGAGGCAGCCGAGCCGTACGGTCCGGCGTGCCGACCTCTACCGGGAGCTGCGCGACGAGGCCGTACGGCGGGGCGTGCGCATCCACTACGGCAGGCGGCTCGTCGACGCCTCGGCCACCTCGAACGGGGTGCGCGCGGTCTTCGCGGACGGCAGCGAGGCCGAGGGCGACCTGCTGGTCGGCGCCGACGGGCTGCGCTCGCGCACCCGCGCCCTCATCGACCCCGGCGCCCCCCGCGCCCGGTACGTCGGGCTGCTGAACACGGGCGGCTTCGCCGAGGGCGTGCGGGTGCCGGGCCGGCCGGGCGTCTACCACTTCATCTTCGGCAGGCGGTGCTTCTTCGGGTATCTGATCCACCCGGAGGGGTCGGTGTGGTGGTTCGCCAACCCGCCGAGCCGCAGGGAGATGACCTCGGAGGAACTCGCGGCGATCGGTCCCGAGCAGTGGCGGGCCAGGCTCATGGACCTGTTCGAGGGCGACGCGGGGCCGATGCGCGAGATCATCGCCGCGACCTCGCACATCCTGCCGGGCTGGAACACCTACGACTTCCCGACCGTGCCGAAGTGGTCCACCGACCGTATGGTCATCCTCGGAGACGCCGCCCACGCCACCTCGCCGTCGTCGGGACAGGGTGCGTCGATGGCGATCGAGGACGCCGTCGTGCTCGGGAAGTGCCTGCGTGACGTGCCGGACACCCCGGACGCGTTCGCGGCCTTCGAGCGGCTGCGGCGCGAGCGGGTCGAGCGTGTCGTGGCGCACGGCAAGCGCAACGGGGACGGCAAGGCGCCGGGCGCCGGCGGGGCCTTCGTCCGCGATCTCGTCCTTCCGGTGATCATGCGGCAGGTGGAGAAGCGGAACGCGCTGGCCTGGATGCACGACTACCGCATCACCTGGGACGACCGGGTGGCGGCTTAATCGACCGATCGTTCCTGAATAGCCTAGGGTCGGGGTCATGGCGAGGGCCAAGGAGTTCGACCCCGACGTCGTGCTGGAGCGGGCCCTGGACCTGTTCTGGCGGCGCGGCTACGAGGCCACGTCGATGGCCGACCTGGTCGAGCACCTCGGCATCGGCCGCGCCAGCCTCTACGCCACCTTCGGCGGCAAGCACGACCTCTACGTGAAGGCGCTGGAGCGGTACGCGCAGATCCGCGACCCGAACCCCATCGAGTTGCTGTCGCAGCCCGGCCCTGCCCTGCCGGCCGTACGGACCCTGGTCGAGCTCTACACCGAGGACTCGATCCGCGACCGCGACCGGCGGGGCTGCATGATCGTGAACGCGGCGGCCGAACTCCTGCCGGGCGACGAGCCGGTCGCCCGGCTCGTCGAGACCAGCTGGACGGGCCTGGAGACGGTGCTGACCTCGGCGCTCATCCGCGCCCGCGCCCAAGGGGAGATCTCCGCCGAGGCCGACCCCCGGGCGCTGGCGCGGTTCGTGCTCGTGTTCCTGCAGGGGCTGCGGCTGATGGGGAAGGGGCACGGCGACCCCGCCCGCCTCCGCGACGCCGCCGCCCAGGCCCTCGCAGTCCTCCGCTGACCCCGTCGTGCGAAGAGGAGTGCGCTTTTTCATGCCCTCATTCTTGACTGATCGGTCTAGAAAAGTCCGGTCGAGAAAAGTAAGGCCGGTCGAAAAAAGTAGCGGTGCGGCGGCCGGCCACCGCGCCACCACGTCGAGCGTTCGCCGTGCTCGGCGGGGCGCAGGTCACGCTCGTCGCGGCGACGCGCTGGGTTCGGCGGCGGGCGGGCTGGCTCCGGGCCACGCCGTCCTGCTCGCCGCGCGCTTCGCCCAGGGAGTGGGCGCCGCGATGGCCGCCCCCGCGGCCGTCTCATTGGTGATGCGGCTCCCCCGCCTCGACGTGCCCGGCGCGCTGCTCGCCACGGCCGGGCTGGTCGCGTTCGCCTACGGCCTGCTGGAGGGCACGACCGGCGCCTACGCCGCGTCCAAGGCGGCCGTGAGCGCCCTGACCCGCACGGCGGTGCTGGAGAACATCGGGGCGGGCGTCAGGATCAACGCGGTCAGCCCGGGTGCGCTGGACACGACGATGTCCCTGCGCCCCGGCGAGACCGAGGACGACCGGGCCGCCCGGATGCGGGAATCGCTGCCGATCGGCCGCGTCGGCGGCCTCGACGAGATCACCGGCACCGTGCTCTGGCTCGCCTCGGACGACGCCGGCTTCGCGGTGGGGCTCGACCTGGTGCTCGACGGCGGCGCCTCAGCCTGACGAACCGGCCGCGGTGGCGGTCGCGCGGGCGTAGCGGGCGGTGAGGGCGCGCAGGTGGTCGACCAGGTCCGGCGGGCCGGTGACCTCGAAGTCGAGGTCGAGCAGGCCGAGGTGGACGGTGAGCGCGTTCAGGGTGTCTGCGCCGAGGTTTCCAGCATGTTCTCAGTCTGGCGGCACTTCAGGACAGAACCTGTCCGGAAGGGTGCGTAACGTCGGCGTGGGCAACGACGGCGGCTCGTTCGTCTCGCCCGAGGTCGGCCGGGTGGACCCCGAGCACGTCGTCGGCGTCCACGTCACGCAGATCTTCTCGTTTCCCTCCGGCGACCCGGCGGAGATGGCGAACCTCACCGACGAGGAGCGGAAGGGACTGGAGGTGCTGCAGTGGTTCTACGACAACAAGATGTCGTTCAACATGGTCCACTCGCAGCAGCCTCAGACGCTGTCGTACGGGATCTTCGACTCGCCGGCCGGGCTGCTGGGCTGGAACGCCCAGTTGTTCGGTGAGGACGTCGACGACGACTTCATCCTGACCAACACGATGCTCTACTGGGCGACCGGCACCGCCACCTCGGCCACGCGGTTCTACTACGAGGACGCGCACGCCGAGCACCCCAAGGAGCCGACGACGGTCCCGCTCGGCCTGGCGATGTTCGAGGGCGACTTCGTGTCGATGCGCACCTTCGCCGAGCGTGATCACAAGAACATCGTCCACTGGCGCTCCTACGACGCCGGCGGCCACTACGCCGCCCACCTGCGGCCGGACGTGCTCGCCGCCGACCTGCGCGACTTCTACGCCGCCCTGCGGTGACAGGCCGGCCGCATACCCGGTCCTGACCGATTCCGGGGCGAGCGGGGCATGTCGGCCGCCGCACGCCGGGCGGGCATCGGGAATGATGGCCGCATGGGGAGTGCAACGGGGCGGACGCGGACAACAAGGATTCCGCGGACCGTCCTGGCGCTCCTCGCCGTCGCGGGTGCGGTGCTTCCGGGAACGGCGGCACGGGCCGACGACGCGAAGCGGGCCGACGACGGGGAGCGGCTGCTGTTCCGGATCAGGGACGAGCGCGTCGGCGAGTCGAGCGGGCTCGCCGTCTCGCCCACGCACAAGGGCATCGTCTACACGCACAACGACAGCGGCAACGGACCGCAGGTCTACGCGATCGGCCCGGACGGTCGTACGCGGGCGACCTTCACGATCGGCAACGCCGAGGCCAGGGACTGGGAGGGCATCGCGGCCTCCACCGACCGCGCGACCGGGCGCGGCGTGCTGTGGATCGCCGACATCGGGGACAACCTCGCGGACGGCGGGGGACGCGGCTGGCCGGACGTGTCCGTCTACAAGGTCGTCGAGCCCAGGACCATGGAGGACGCGACGCTGCGGGCCGTCCGGTATCGCTTCCGGTACGCCGACGGCCCCCGCAACGCCGAGGGGGTGATGGTCGATCCCCGCACGGGCCGGTTGTACGTCGTCAGCAAGGAGTTCTCCGGGGGCGTCTACGCCGCCCCCGCGAAGCTGCGCACCGACAAGGTGAACGTGCTGCGCCGGGTGGGGCCCGCACCCGTCATGGCCACCGACGCGGCGTACGCCCCCGACGGGTCGAGCTTCGTCATCCGTACGTACTTCTCGGCGTCCGTCTACCGCTCGCCCGGCAAGCTGATCGCGCACGTCACGATGCCGCCGCTCAGGCAGGCCGAGTCGATCGCGTACACGCGGGACGGCACGGCCCTGCTCACCGGGAGCGAGGGGAAGGACAGCCCGGTCTACCGGGTGCCGCTGCCCGCCGCCGCCCGGCCGGCTCCGTCGCCCAGCCCGTCGCGGGCCTCCGCCCGGCCGCGCGCGGTCGCGGCGTCGAACGGGGCGACCGCCGGGGACGGCGTGCTCGGCGTGCCGATGCCGGTGTTATGGGTGACGGTCGCTCTCGGGGCGATCGGGATCATCGGGTTCATCGCCTACCGCACGGGTCGCTGAAGGCCGCTGAGAACACGTCACATGTGGGGCCCGAGCGGGGGTGGGGAGGCGACGGCCTGGCCCGCCCCGGGGGCCGGCTCCTTCAGCTCCACGAAGACGGAGTGGGTCGGGGTGTCGCCGATGTTCTCCCCGGCGTGCTCCTGTGCGCCGAGCCAGCGCGCCTGCCCGGCCTCGAGTGCGAGGTCCACCTGGCGGCCCTCGGTCGTCAGCCTCCGCCTGAAGGAGGTCAAAGTGATCATCACGCTGTCGGGATGGACGTGCGGGGAGGTCTTGTCGCCGGGGCGGTCCTTGTACTCCAGGACCCGGACCCGCTCGTTCTCGAAGACAACCCTGTAGAGGCCGGGATCGGTCAGGACGGGATCGTGGCTCACGGCCGCCTCCATGCTCCTTCGTGGGACTCCAGTCCCATATGGGATGACAGTACCATGATGGGCATGGCGGTTCCATATGAAGAGACCGGCCGTACCCGGCAGAAGGCCCGGACCCGGCAGGCCCTCGTCGACGCCACCCGGCGCCTGCTGGCCCAGGGGGCCGATCCCACCGTGGAGGAGGCGGCGGCCGCCGCGGGGATCTCCCGGACGACCGCCTACCGCTACTTCCCCAACCAGCGGCTGCTGCTGAGCGCGGCCCACCCGGAGACCGACCGGTCCTCACTGCTCCCCGACGACCCGCCGGACGACCCGGGGGAGCGGTTGGAGCTCGTAATGGAGGCCTTCACCCGGCTCACCCTCGACTGGGAGCCGCAGTTGCGCGCCTCGCTGCGGCTTTCCCTGGAGCCGGGAGCCGGTCAGCCGATGCTGCGCGGGGGGCGGGCCATCGGCTGGATCGAGGACGCGCTCTCCCCGCTGCGGCGGACCCATCCGGGCCTCGACGTCCGCCGTCTGGCCGTGGCCATACGGTCCGCGACCGGCATCGAGTCGCTGGTCTGGCTCACCGACATCGCCGGCCTCAGCCGGGGGGAGGCGGTCCGGACCATGCGCGCATCGGCGCGGGCGATCCTCGCGGCGGCGCTCGCCGACCACCCCGCCGGGGAGGCCGCACGAAGGCATGCGAAGGGCCGGGCCGCCGATCCTGACGGCGCCCGGCCCGGAGACCGCCGCGAGAGTCAGCCCCGCGCGTAGACGCGGTGGACGAACTCCGCGAGCTTGCTGTCGGGCAGCTCCTTGGCCAGGTCGGCCTCGGTGATCATCCCGACGATCCGGTGGTTGTCGATCACCGGCATGCGCTTGATCTGGTGCTCCTCCATCTTCGTCAGGGCTTCCTCGACGTTGGCGTTGGCGTCCACCCAGACCAGGCCGCGGGCCAGTTCGCTCGCCGTGGTCTGGTCGAGGTCCTTGCCCTCGGCGACGCACTTGATCACGATGTCGCGATCGGTGATGATGCCCTTGAGCCGGTCGTCTTCCCCGCAGATGGGAAGGGCGCCGACGCTCATGTCCCGCATCATCTCCGCGGCCCTGCGCAGGCTCTCGTGCTCGCCGATGCATTCCGCGCCCTCGTGCATGACCTGCCCTGCGGTCTTGCTCACTCCCTCTGTGGTCATGGCTAACCCCCGATTCCCTCTTTTAAGCTGTTATGCCCCATATGTCCGAAAATAAGAGCGTTGTCACAGTCGGGGTAGGAAGTGCTCGCCGCGCAGGGCTCGTTCCACGAGCGCGATCGACTCGGCCAGCCGTACGAGCCGGGGGCCCTCCTGGCGGTAGGCGTCCAGGACCGCCTCGATCGCGTGCGGGGGCAGGTGCTCCTTCAGCTCCACCGCCGCTCCCCGGTATCCCTCCCTGGCCGCCTGGATCGAGGCCGCCACCTGCTGGCGGGCCATCCGGGCGAGCGCGAGCGGATGGCGGCGCAGCACGCCGTACGCGCGGTAGTCCGGCGGCACCGTGTCGAGCAGCCACGACACGGCCGAGACCTCCCAGTCGGGGCTGCCTGGAGGGCGCACCTCAGGTGGCCAGCCGGGTGGCACGTACACGCCGCCATCGTACCGAACACAGGTTCGATCACCGCGAAGCGGCTCCGGCTGCGACAATGTCCGGCATGCTGTCGACAACCGCACGGACATGAGGATCGGGATCGTCGGCGCCGGGATCCTCGGTCTGGCCGTGGCCCGGCAGATGGCGCGGGCGGGCGCCGAGGTGACCGTGCTGGAGAAGGAGCCCCGGATCGCCGCCCACCAGACCGGGCACAACAGCGGGGTCGTGCACGCCGGGATCTACTACCAGCCCGGCTCGCTGAAGGCGACCCTCTGCCGGGAGGGCGCCGCCATGCTGCGCGAGTACTGCGCCGAGCACGGCCTGCCGTACGACGAGGCGGGCAAGCTCGTCGTGGCCTCCACCCGGGCCGAACTGCCCGGGCTGCGCCGCATCGCCGAGCGGGCCAGGGAGAACGGCGTGCCCGGCATCGCCGAGCTCGACGCGATCGGCCTGCGGGAGGTGGAACCGCACGCCGTGGGGGTCGCCGCCGTCCACTCGCCGCACACCGCGATAACCGACTTCTCCGCGGTCGCGCACCGCCTCGCCGCCGACGTGGCCGAGGCCGGCGGGTCCGTACGGCTCTCGCGTCCCGTACGCGCGATCAGGCAGACCACCGACGGTGTGGCGGTGGCGGCCGGGCCGGAGAGGCTCACCTTCGACCGGCTGATCTCCTGCGCCGGTCTCGGCACCGACGGCGTGGCGGACCTGGCGAGAGCGGGCGGCGACGTGCGGATCGTCCCGTTCCGGGGTGAGTACTACCGGCTCGCCGGCCCGGCACGCGGTCTGGTGAGAGGGCTCATCTATCCCGTGCCCGACCCCCGCTACCCGTTCCTCGGCGTCCACCTGACCCGCAGGATCGACGGGGAGGTCCTGGTCGGGCCCAACGCCGTGCCGGCGCTCGCCCTGGAGGGCTACTCCTGGCGGTCCGCGTCGCTGCGCGACCTGCGGCGGATCGCCGCCTGGCCGGGCACCCGGCGCATGGCGGCCGAGCACTGGCGCACCGGCCTGCGCGAGGTGTACGGCTCGCTGGCCAAGCGGGCCTTCGTGGCCGCCGCCCGGCGGTACGTGCCCGAGCTGACCCCGGCCGACCTCGTACGCACCGGAGGCGGCGTGCGGGCACAGGCCGTGGCGCGGGACGGCAGGCTGCTCGACGACTTCGTCATCGACGTGCGCGGGCGAATCGTGCTGGTGCGAAACGCGCCCTCACCTGCGGCGACGAGCAGCCTGGCGATCGCGCGGCACATCGCTTTAACGGTTCCCTTAACTTCCTAGGTCTAGAGTGCTGGCGCCATGGTCGCTGAATCTCCCGAAGCCCGGCTGCTGATCGTCGAGGACGAGCCGAACATCCTCGAACTGCTCGCGGCCAGCCTCCGGTACGCCGGATTCGAGGTCCACACCGCATCCAACGGCGGCGAGGCGGTCGCCGCGGCTCAGCGGCACCGCCCGGACCTGATCGTGCTCGACGTCATGCTGCCCGACATGGACGGGTTCGACATCGTGCGCAGGCTACGCGGCGGCGGAACCCACACCCCTGTGGTCTTCCTCACGGCGCGGGACGCGACCGAGGACAAGATCCGGGGCCTGACGCTCGGCGGCGACGACTACGTGACCAAGCCGTTCAGCCTGGAGGAGGTCATCGCCCGGATCCGGGCCGTGCTGCGCCGCACCGCCGGGGACCCGATGGTCGCCCCGCCGCGGCTGACCTTCGCCGACATCGAGCTGGACGAGGAGTCCCACGAGGTCTGGCGGGGTGGCCGGGCCGTGCCCCTGTCGCCGACGGAGTTCAAGCTGCTGCGTTACTTCATGTGCAACGCCGGCCGGGTGCTGTCCAAGGCCCAGATCCTCGACCACGTGTGGGACTACGACTTCCGCGGCGACGCCGGGATCGTCGAGTCGTACGTGTCGGTGCTGCGCCGCAAGCTCGACAACGCCCATTCCCGGTCCCACCCCCGGCTCATCCACACGCTGCGCGGCGTCGGCTACGTCATGCGGACACCACCCGCCGGCGTCTGAGCCGTGTCCGGGCGCACCCCGCTGCGGATCCGGCTCAGCGCGGCCATGCTCGCGCTGGTCGCGGTCGCCCTCGCGGTCATCGGCGTGGGCAGCGTCTCGGTGCTGCGCGACTACCTGGTCAGCCGGGTGGACATGCAGGTCGGCATGCTGGCGCACGAGACGGAGAAACGGCTCGACCGGGGTCCGGGGGCGTTCGTGCGGCTCAGGGTTCCGCCCGAGGGCCGCGTGGAGATCCGCGACACCGGCGGCAGGACGCTGCTCGCGCAGGCGGGCATGGGCGTGGACGGCCTGCCGGGCCCCGGCACCGTGACCTCCCGGAACCCGGTGACGGTGGCGGCGATGTCGGGCGACGGCCTGTGGCGGGCCCGGGTGGTGCCCGTCGAGGGCGTCGGCACGGTCGTCGTCGCGATGGACATGGCCTCGGTCGGGCAGATCACCACCCGGCTCGCCCTCATCGAGGCGCTGGTCGGCGGCGCCCTGATGGTTCTGCTCGCCGTCGTCGGCGTCGTGATCGTACGGCGCAGCCTGCGGCCCCTGGCGGAGATCGAGGCGACCGCCGAGGCCATCGCCAGGGGGAACCTCGGCAGCCGGATCCCCGACCGCGACCCGCGTACCGAGGTCGGGCGGCTCGCCCGCGCGCTGAACGGCATGCTCGCCCAGATCGAGGCGGCGTTCCAGGCCCGGGCGGCCTCCGAGGCGGCGGCCCGGGAATCCGAGGCCAAGGCGCGGGAGTCGGAGGCGCGCATGCGCCGCTTCGTCGCCGACGCCTCGCACGAGCTGCGCACGCCGCTCACCTCGATCCGGGGCTTCGCCGAGTTCCACCGGCAGGTGCCGGACGCCGACACCACGCGGCTGATGTCGCGTATCGAGAGCGAGGCCGCCCGCATGGGGCTGCTGGTGGACGACCTCCTGCTGCTCGCCCGGCTCGACCAGCAGCGCCCGCTGCGCACGCAGCCCGTGGACCTGCTGGCCCTGGCGGCCGACGCCGTCCACGACGCCAGGACCCTCTGCCCCGACCGCGACGTCTCGCTGGTGGTCGAGGGGGATGCGGCGCTGATCGTCTCGGGGGACGAGGTGCGGCTGAGGCAGGTGGTGGGCAACCTGATGAGCAACGCCACGACCCACACGCCCGAGGGAACGCCGATCACCGTGCGCGTCGGCAGCCTGGACGGGACGGCGTTCATCGAGGTGGCCGACAAGGGGCCCGGCCTCACCCCCGAGCAGGCCGCCCGGGTCTTCGAGCGTTTCTACCGCGCCGATCCCTCCCGTACGCGGCCGTCCGGCGGCAGCGGCCTGGGGCTCGCGATCGTGGAGTCCCTCGTCCGGGCCCACGGTGGCGAGGTCGGTGTGGAGACGGCCCCCGGTGCCGGCGCCGCCTTCCGCGTCACCCTCCCCCTCGCCCCCGAAGCCCGCACCTGACCGCTGTTTCCGTTGACGCACGCGCCCTCGCGAGTGGAGCTTGAGGGGCGGGAGGTATCTGTGGCGATTTCCAGGAAGGGCTCACGCCTCATCACAGTTGACGGCGTCACCTACCGGTGGCGTATCCGCCACAAGCCCACCTACGGCCAGGCGATCGGTGAGGGGTCGCTGACCTTTCCGGTCGAGCCGGCGGAAGGGCCGGGCCGGGTGCTCCTGGTGTCGCTTCCCTTCTCCCGGCCGGACGCCTGGGGTGGGAGAGCGGACGATGTCCGTACGGCCGGCGCTCGTGGCGGCGGTCATCCGGATGGCCCTGCAGCGTGGCTGGGACCCACGCCAGGGGGGCCGTGCCTTCGACCTCGGAGTCACCGAGAACGACCTGGCAGAAATGCTGGGCGGACCGCCCGCCTACGAAGTCCCCTTCGCCCGCCGGTGACTACTCCGGGCCTCAATCGTCCGCTGCCGGGGCCGAAGCGGAGGCAGCCAGATCGGCTTGTCACGCAAAGTAGCGATAGCAATGCGCAAAGTCCTCAAGGTGTATAGCATCGATGCTATGGACTGGGGCGCGGCACGTCGTTGTGTCGAGGCGGCGCACACCGTGGATGAGGAAGAAGAAGCGGTATGAGCGAGCAGGTGAGCTGGCGGGAGCTCCGGGATCGCCGGATGAGTGAGCCCGGCGCGGTTGAAGCCTACGAGGCCGCACGTCTCGCTTTCGCACTGGGAAAGACGGTTCGGGCGATGCGGGAGACGCGGGGCTGGAGCCAGAGTGATCTGGCTCGTATCGCCGGCATGACCCAGTCAGCGGTGGCGCGGTTCGAGGCCGGAGGGACGGTTCCCACCCTGCCTGTCATCGAGCGCCTGGCGAGCGCTCTGGACGCGGAAGTCGAGGTCCGCCTGACACCCCGGGCTCCCGCAGCGTGACCAGGACGCCGCTGGCAGACTCCGAGCGCTTCTACCGCGCCGACCCCTTACTCGCCCCAGAGGCCCGCACCTGACCGGCGTACGGCGAACTTATGGAAGCAACTGCAGAGCGGCGACGTGGCGGGGCCGCACGATGCCGAAGTGGCGCCGATCCAACGTGGCGACCGCAGGCAGGCCGAGCCGCTCGGCGATGGCGATCACGGACGCGTCAACCGCGCCCAGCGGGAGATTCTTGTAGAGCCGTACGAGCTCCGCGACACGTGTCACGTCTTTCTGTTCAAGGGAGACCAACTCCAGCTCACCGCTTTCGATCGAAGTCAGGAAAGCGGCCTCTGCCAAGGCACCCCGATACTTCTCTACGAGCCAGCACACTTCCACGACCACTGTCACGGGAACCAACAGCGGCCCCGGGGCGGTCTGTAGAAGATCGGCGCACCGCGCGTGGTCCTTGTCGTCGGCGTCGAGCGCCGCGACCAGGGGGCCCGTATCGAGAAGGATCGTCACATCGGACGATTCAACCCCTCGCGAAGCACCTCTTCATGGCGTTCCGCCAGATCGCCGACTCCCGACCTCATCGCTCCGATGAACGACAGCCGCCGCCGGCCCTCTTGCTCCGCATCTGACCTGTCTGGGCTCTCATTGGCTTTAACCAGTCGGAGCACGACCGCATGCAGATCGCGGACCTGCTCGGGCCGCAGCCTATCCACCAGAGCGTGCAGATCCTCGTAATCGTGCGCCGCGGTCATGGGCACAGTGTACGTCGCCGCCATCCACGAACCAGGTTCACGCGCACCGCTTCGGGCGGCTCCGCTCCGCTGGGTGGGCTGATGCCCTGGACGAACGGCCGGCCCTCGTCCGCAGGCGTGTCGCCGTCGGACGGCGGGCCGTAAGCCGGAGGTCAGCGGGCGGCGGGGAAGCCTTCGTCGGGGAAGGCGGTGGAGGCGGCGGGCAGGACGATCCGGTCTCCTTCGGAGATGCCGCCTGTGATCTCCACGTAGCTGTCGCCGCGTACGCCGACCTTGACCGTACGGCGCGACTGCGTCCCGCCGTTGGCCACGGTGACCACGGCCGTGCCGTCGCCCTGGGCCCGTACGGCTTGTGAGGGCACGTAGAGCGCGTCGGCCGCCTCGCCGGTCGTCACCCGTACGGTGGCGCTCTGCCCCAGCAGCAGCCGGGCGGGGCGGCTGTCCAGGACGATCGTCACGCCGTAACGGACCAGGCGGTTGCTGGTGGTCGCGGTCGGGTCGATGTGGGCGACCGTTCCGGGGTACTCCTGCCCCGGCTGTGTGGGCAGTGTGACCGTGGCCGCCTGACCGACCTTCAGGAAGCGGATGTCCGACTCGGTGAACATCGCCTGCACCTGCAGGTCGTCGAGGTCGCCGAGCGTGATGAACGTGCCCGAGGTGTAGCGGGAGCCGGTGGTCCCCGCGACGGACAGGATCGTGCCGTCCACCGGAGCCTTGATCCTTACACCGGCGAGCGCCTCCTTGGCCTCGGCCAGCTCGGTCGTCGCCTGGCTGACCTGCGCCTCGGCCTGTGCCTCGGTGAGCCGGGCGCCGGCCCCCTGTCCGCCCTGCCCTCCTTGGCCCCTCTGGCCGCCCTGCCCTGCCTGGCCTCCTTGGGCGCCGCCGAAGCCCGCGCGGCCCTGTCCCTGCGAGCCCTGCCCCTGTGAGCCCTGTCCCTGTGAGCCCTGTCCCTGGCCACCCTGCCCGGGCGCGCAGGTGGAGGAGGAACCACTGGGGGAGGGGCTCGGCGTGGTGGACGGCCGCTGCGCCGGCGTCGTGGGCAGGATCGAGACGGTCACCTCGGGATTCGGCGCGGTCGCACCGCCGTCCGTGGGGGCCGGCCGGTGCGTCCCCGACGGTTTCGGGTGCGGGCGCGGGCTGTGCGTGGGCACCGGACTGGGCTCGGGACTGGGCTGCTCGGGACTGGGCTCGGGCTTGGGACCGCCCTGGCCGCCGTCGTGGTCACCGTCGTGGTCACCGTCATGGTCACCGCCGAGATCACCGCCCGTGTACGCGACGAGGCTGACGCTCGCCGCGCTCGCGCCGTTGTTCGCCGCAGCGGCGGTGGGCCGGTTCGACTGCCGTGCCGCCGGCTGCGCGGACGACCGTGACGAGGACTGCGAGGAGGGACGCACGGACGGCGTCGGACACACGGCCGGGCCGCCGCTCCTGGAGCCGCCCGCGTTCCCCGAGCCGGTGCCCGAGCCGGTTCCGCCGCCGGACGCACCGCTCCTGGAGCCGCCCGCGTTCCCCGAGCCGGTTCCGCCGCCGGAGGTCCCGGCCCCGCCCGCGCTTCCCGAACCGGATCTGCCGCTGGAGCCGCCCGCGTTCCCCGAGCCGGTGCCCGAGTCGGCTCCGCCGCCGGACGCACCGCTCCCGGAGCCGCCCGCGTTCCCCGACCCGGCCCCCGTTCCGCTGCCGGACGGGCCGGATCCCGAGCCGCCCACACCCGAGCCGCCCACACCCGACGCGGCGGCGGCTCCGCTCGTGGTGGCGGTGCCGTTCTTGACGTCGTCGAGGGTCTCCTGGGCTGCGGCGAGGGCGGCCTTGGCGGCCTCGTAGTTCTCCCTGGCGATGGTGTCGTCGATCCGAGCGAGGACCTTGCCACGGTGGACCTTCTGGCCCACCTTGACGTAGACCTTCTCGACCGTGCCCTCCGCTCCGAACGCGAGATCGCGCACGCCGGTGTCGATCGTGTTGCCGGCGGCCGAGACGTACGACGTGACCGTGCCCCGCTTGACCGAGGCGAGCGCTATCCGGTCGGCCACCGAGGTGCCGCCGCCAGTGGCGGAGATCACGGCGACGCTCGCGATGACGATCCCCGCCAGCGCGAGCCCTCCGACGCGGAGTGGAGTGCTCGATCTCATGGCGGACATCCTGCTGACGCCACGTGACCGGTGGCTTGGCCGTACCTGAGAGTTGTCTGTGGATGCGGACCCCGATGCGGACTGTCAGCAAACCCTCAGCATCGGCCTAGGTTGCCCGAAGCGGGGTTTGCCATGGTTCGACGTCGTGAAGCTGTCGACGAAGCGCAGGACGCTGATCATCAACGGTGTCCTGGTGGTACTGCTGCTCGGCGGGATCGCGGCGGCCTGGGCGTCCGTGGGAGGCGACTCCTCCGGCAACGGCGCCGCGCCGCTGACGACCCGGGTGGCCCGCGGGACCGTGCTCGCCTCGGTATCGGCCTCCGGTTCGGTCGAGAGCGCCCGGACGCGCGCCCTCGATTTCTCCGCGAACGGCACCGTGGAATCCGTCCTGGTCGAGACCGGGAACCGGGTCAAGAAGGGACAGGTGCTCGCGCGCATCGACGACACGGCCGCCCGGGAGAGCCTGGAGGCGGCCCAGGCGAGCCTGGACGCCGCCGAGGAGGCCGACACCTCGACGGCTTCGGGCTACTCGCAGTACATCAGCGCGAGGAACGCCTACCGGTCGGCGAAGCGGGCGCTGGCGGGCACGGTGATCAAGGCGCCGTTCGCCGGGGTCGTCACGGCGGTCAACGGAGCCGTGGGCGGCTCCTCCGGAGCGTCCGGCGGATCCGGCGGGTCCTCCCAGGGCGGCCAGGCCCAGTCGCAGAGCGGTTCCGCGGCGTCGAGCGGGTCCGGCGGCTTCATCGAGATCGCCGACCCCGCCCACCTGCGGATCGTGGGGAACTTCACCGAGGCCGACGTCAGCAGGATCAAGGTCGGTCAGGCGGCGACCGTGTCGTTCGACGCCCTCGCCGGGGTCACCGCCGCGGGCAAGGTGACGGTGATCGACCCGCAGCCGCAGACGAACAACAACGTCGTCCAGTACGCCGTGACGATCTCGCTGACCGACGTGCCGTCCACCGTACGGCTCGGCCAGACGGCCACGGTGCAGGTGACCGTGGGCAAGGCGGACGACGTGCTCACGGTGGCGTCCTCGGCGGTGACCACGGCGGGCGGCCAGACCACGGTGACCGTGCTGGAGAACGGCAAACAGGTCGTGAAGCGGGTGGAGGCCGGCCTGAAGGGCGACACCACCACCGAGATCAAGTCGGGACTCCAGGAGGGCGACCAGGTGGTGCGGCCCCAGGCATCGACGACCGGCGGAGGCGGCGGCATCCAGTTCCCCGGTGGCGGAGGCGGGTTCGGCCGCGGCTTCGGCGGCGGTGGCGGCGGTGGCGGCGGAGGCAACCGATGAGGGCCGGCCCGCCGCCGGTGCCCGACCGCCCTGTGCCCGACCGCCCTGTGCTCGACTCCCCTGTTCTCGGCCCTCCTGTGCTCGATTTGGGCCACGTCACCAAGGTGTACGGCGAGGGCGAGACCGCGGTGCGCGCGCTGCGCGGCGTGTCGCTCAGGGTGGAGCGCGGCGACTACGTGGCGATCATGGGCGCCTCCGGCTCCGGCAAGTCCACGCTGATGAACATCATCGGCTGCCTCGACGTCCCGTCCGGGGGGACCTACCACCTCGACGGCACCGACGTCGGCGGGCTCGACGAGCGGCGGCTCGCGGTCGTCCGCAACCGCAAACTCGGCTTCGTCTTCCAGTCCTTCAACCTCATCCCCCGGATGAGCGCGCTCGCCAACGTCGAGCTTCCCCTGGCGTACGGCGGGGTCAAGGCCGCGGAGCGGCGCCGCAGGGCGCTGGCCGCGCTCGACCGGGTCGGGCTCGCCGAGCGCGTCCACCACCAGCCCAACGAGCTGTCCGGCGGCCAGCAGCAGCGGGTGGCGGTGGCTCGCGCGCTCGTCACCGCGCCGACCCTGCTGCTGGCCGACGAGCCCACGGGGGCTCTCGACAGCAAGTCCAGCGAGGACGTCATGAACATCTTCGACCGCCTCAGCGCGAGCGGCCGGACCCTGGTCGTCATCACGCACGAGGAGGAGGTCGCCGCGCACGCCAAACGGGTCGTCCGTCTCATGGACGGCCGGATCGTGGAGGACGTGCGCACCACGCCGGTCGGCGGGCTGCCCCCGCGGCTCGCGGAGGTGGCCTCGTGAACGCCGTGGAGGTCCTGCGTTTCGCCCTGCGCGGCCTGGCCGCCAACAAGATGCGCAGCGCGCTCACCATGCTCGGCATCCTGATCGGCGTCGCCGCGGTGATCCTGCTGGTCGCGATCGGCGAGGGATCCTCCCAGCAGATCCAGCAGAACATCCAGCGGCTCGGCGCCAACTCGCTGACCGTCACGCCGTCCACCTCGGGCGGCGGGGGCGGCCCGGGGGGCGGGTTCGCCCGCGGTTTCGGCGGCGGGGGAGGCGCAGCGGGAGGAGGCGGCCAGGCCGGGCGGCAGAACACCGGCCCGCGCACCCAGGCCAAGGACCTCACCGTCGACGACGCGCGGGCGCTGGCCGACCCGGCGAACGCCCCCTCGGTCAAGAGCGTCTCGCCGGTCGTGACGGCCCAGTCCCAGACCGCGACGTACGAAGGGGCGAGCCACTCGATCAGCCAGCTCGTGGGCACCTACCCGAGCTACTTCGAGGCGTCCAACAAGCCGGTGGTCAAGGGCGCCTACTTCTACAACGACGACGTGCTCGCCGCGCGCAAGGTCGTGGTGATCGGACAGACGGTGGCCGAGAACCTGTTCGGCACGGTCGACCCCCTCGGCAAGCAGATCACGCTGTCGGGCGTGCCGTTCACCGTCGTCGGCGTGCTCAAGGAGGCCGGCTCGTCCGGGTTCCAGGACGCCGACGACGTGGCGATCGCCCCGCTGCCCGCCGTGCAGCAGAGCCTGACCGGCTTCGGGCCGCTGGGGCAGATCCTCGTCCAGGCCAAGAGCGCCGAGGCGGTCGACGCCGCGCAGACCGAGGTCACCGAGGTGCTCAACCAGCGGCACGGCATCGCCAACTCGGCGAGCGCCGACTATCGCATCCTCAACCAGGCGACCCTGCAGGAGACGGTCAGCGCGGCGACCGGGACGTTCACGGTCCTGCTCGGCGCGGTGGCCGCGATCAGCCTGCTCGTCGGCGGCATCGGCATCACGAACATCATGCTCGTCACGGTCACCGAGCGGACCAGGGAGATCGGCATCCGCAAGGCGATCGGCGCGCCCAAGGGCGCGATCCTCGGCCAGTTCCTCGCCGAGGCGACGATGCTCAGCCTCGTCGGCGGCCTGCTGGGTGTGCTGATCGCCGTGATCGGCGCCCAGTTCACGATCGCGGGCGTGCAGCCGGTGATCGTCCCCACGTCGATCGCGCTGGCGCTCGGCGTCTCGGTCGCGATCGGCCTGTTCTTCGGCAGCTACCCCGCCAACCGCGCCGCCGGGCTGCGGCCGATCGAAGCCCTCCGCTTCGAGTGACGGCCGGACCCATGGAAGGGAGACGATTGTGAGCAGGCACGACACCGAGGAGCTTCTGGAGACCTCGCCGTTCGACGACGACCTCCAGGAGGCGCTGGCGGCGCGTCCCGCTCGGGCGGGCGGGTCGAAGCTGACGCTCGCCCTGGCCG
Organism: Microbispora sp. NPDC046933; assembly: GCF_040644635.1. Classification (NCBI taxonomy): domain Bacteria; kingdom Bacillati; phylum Actinomycetota; class Actinomycetes; order Streptosporangiales; family Streptosporangiaceae; genus Microbispora; species Microbispora sp. NPDC046933. Next base: position 71,905 of record NZ_JBEYWW010000020.1, read on the forward strand.
GAGGCGTCCTGCTCGTGGCCGGGCTGCTCCTCGGCATCCAGGTGCAGAAGCTCCTGGGCGGCTCCACGCCGGCCCAGTTCCCGGCCCGCGCGGCCGGTGCCGGTGCGTACGCGGGCGCCGGTCAGGCCCCTGGCGGCGGAGGACCGGGCGCCGGGCTCGGCGGCGGGTACGCCAGAGGCGCGGGCGGCGGCTTCGCGGGCGGCGGTGCCGGACGCGCCGGCGGCGGAACGGGCGCAGGGGCAGGGGCAGGGCCCGGCGGCATGACCTTCGGTACGGTCAAGCTGGTCGACGGCGACAAGATCTACGTCCAGACCGTGAACGGCGGCGTGGTCACGGTGACGACCTCGGGCGACACCAAGGTCCAGGTCACCAGGGCGGGGAAGGTATCCGACCTCAAACCGGGCAGCTTCGTCACCGTCGCGGGGACCGCCGACGCCCAGGGCCAGGTGGCGGCGACGTCCGTTACCGAGGGCTCGCCCATGGGCCGGAGGGCGGGATCGTGACCAGGGAGGGCCGCCTGCTTGTCGTCGACGACGAGCCCGACATCAGGGAGTTGCTGTCGGCGAGCCTGCGGTACGCGGGATTCGAGGTGATCACCGCGTCCACCGGCCGCGAGGCGGTCCAGATCGCCGGCAAGCTGCGCCCCGACCTGATCGTGCTCGACGTCATGCTGCCGGATCTGGACGGCTTCACCGTCTCCGACCGGCTCCACGCCTCCGGGCGGCGGGTCCCGGTGCTGTTCCTCACCGCCAGGGACGCGACCGAGGACAAGATCACCGGGCTCGGCTGCGGCGACGACTACGTCACCAAGCCGTTCAGCCTGGAGGAGGTGCTCGCACGCATCCGGGCCGTGCTACGGCGCACGCGCGGTGACGACGCCGCCCCCGCCCGGCTGCGCGTCGCCGACCTGGAGCTCGACGAGGACTCCCGCCAGGTCTGGCGGGACGGCGTCCCCGTACGGCTCTCGCCCACCGAGTTCAAGCTGCTGCACTACTTCATGGTCAACCAGGGCCGGGTGCTGTCGAAGGCGCAGATCCTCGACCACGTCTGGCACTACGACTTCGGCGGTGACCAGAACGTGGTCGAGTCGTACGTCTCCTATCTCCGGCGCAAGATCGACACCGCCGAGCCCAAGCTGATCCACACGCTCCGCGGCGTGGGCTATGTCCTCCGTGCGCCGCGTCAGTGACCTGCTCCACGCCGGCGGACCGGCCCGCGCCGCCGATGCACGGGCCGGGGAGAAACGCGGATCCGGCGAGAAACACGGACCCGGCGAGAAACACGGACCCGGCGAGAAGCGTGGGTCCGGGGAGAAGGGCGAACCCGGTGAACGAACGGCCCGTGCCCGCCGGTGGCCCCGCCTGCCGCGCGCCGGCCGGGTGCCGCGCCTGCTGAGCGTCCGCGAGCTGCGGCGGCGGGCCGCGAGGACCCCGCTCTGGCTGCGGCTCGTCGCGGGGACGCTGCTGCTCGTGGCGCTCGCGATCGCGCTGACCGGCGGCTTCGCCGTACAGCTCCTGCGGGGCTACCTGGTGGACCGGGTCGACGGGCAGCTCACGGCCGTCGCCCGGCGCCCGGCGGAACCGCCTCCGTCCCAGGTCACGGGTGGCGCGTCCCGGCCGCCGCGGCAGTTCGGCTCGTTCTACATCGTCCTGCTCGACCGGAACGGCGCCGTCGTCCGCACCGTCCAGGAGCCGCCGAACGCCGATCCGCTGCCCGCGCTGCCCAGGCCCCGGCAGGACCGCAGGCAGTGGCTGTTCACGGTCGAGGGCCCCTCGGGAGCGCTGTGGCGGGCGATAGCCGTACGCGAGGAGGACGGCACCCGCTTCCGCGTCGCGGCCATCAGCCTGGCCGACATCGACGGCACGGTCTCCCAGCTGGTGCTGATCGTCTCCGGTGTCGGCCTCGCGGTGCTCGCCGCACTCGGGATCGCCTGCTACTGGCTCGTACGGCGCAGCCTGCGACCACTGGGGGAGATCGAACGGACGGCGGAGGCGATCGCGGCCGGAGACCTGTCGCGGCGCGTCCCGCTCCGGCACCGGCGCACGGAGATGGGCCGTCTCGGCCGGTCCATCAACGGCATGCTCACGCAGATCGAGACGGCGTTCCGGGAACGGGAGGCGTCGCAGGAGCGGATGCGCCGGTTCATGGCCGACGCCTCCCACGAGCTGCGCACCCCGCTCACCTCGATCCGCGGCTTCGCCGAGCTGTACCGGCAGCAGAGTTCGCAGGACCCCGTCCTGCTGCTGCGCCGCATCGAGGACCAGGCCGTACGGATGGGCCTGCTCGTGGACGACCTGCTGCTGCTCGCCCGGCTCGACCAGCAGCGCCCCCTCGAACGCCGCCCGGTCGACGTGCTCAGCCTCGCGGCGGGGGCGGTGCTCGACGCGCAGACCCTCGCGCCTGACCGGGAGATCGACCTGCTGCGGCTGGACGGCTCGGACGAGCCGGTGCGGGTGCTCGGCGACGAGGCGCGGCTGCGCCAGGTCGTCGGCAACCTCGTCAGCAACGCCCTGCGGCACACCCCCGCGGGCACCGCCTTCCGCGTCGGCGTGGGGATCGTGCCCGGATCGCAGGCCCTGATCGAGGTGGCCGACGACGGGCCCGGCCTGGCTCCCGGCGACGCCGAGCGCGTCTTCGAACGGTTCTATCGCGCCGATCCTTCGCGCAGCCGGTCGGACTCCGGCGGCACGGGGCTCGGGCTGTCCATCGCCGCCGCTCTCGTCCAGGCCCACGGCGGCACCATCACGGCCGACAGCGAGCCCGGCCGCGGCGCGGTGTTCCGCGTCCGCCTCCCGGCGAGCCCTCCCCGAACAGAGGCTCCGCGAAGAGAGGCCTCCGAAGAAAGGTTAGGGTGATCCCTTTGCGATACCTGTCCATCGTGGTCGCGGCGGCGGCCCTGACGGTCGCGGTGACCGGCTGCGGCGGCGGTGACGACACCGCCGCCACGACCACCACGCAGGCCGCCGGCGGCGGTTCGAGCGCCGACCCCAGGGCCGCGTTCACCGAGTGCCTGCGTGAGAACGGCGTCACGCTGCCGACCGGGCGTCCTTCCGGAATGCCGAGCGGACGGCCGGCCGACCGGCCCAGCGGCAGGCCCAGCGCGTGGCCGAGCGACCGGCCCGGCGGAGGCTTCGGCGGGTTCAGGTCGATGGACCCCGCGACGAGCAAGGCGTTCGAGGCGTGCCGCTCGCTCATGCCGCAAGGCGGCCGGGGCGGGTTCGGCGGCCGGCGCGGCGTCGATCCGCAGGCCATGCAGGCGTTCCGCACCTGCATGAAGGACAACGGCGCCGAGCTGCCGGCCGACGGGCGCGTGCGCGATCCGGCCACGGCGGACCCCAAGGTGGCCAAGGCGTACGACAAGTGCAAGGTGCTGCTGCCCGCGCCCACGCCCGCCGCCGCGCCCGGCGCCTGAGCCGTCCGCGTCTCGGTCCCGCCCGGCCTCTGACCCGGCGGCCGTCGCCAGGAAGCGCGAGGTGGTGTTGCCCGCGCCCACGCCCGCCGCCGCGCCCGGCGCCTGAGCCGTCCGCGTCTCGGTCCCGCCCGGCCCCTGATTCGGCGGCCTTCCACAGGGAAGGTCGGGGGTATGGCGGGGAACGACAGGCTGCGGGCCGCCCTGGACAGCGTGCGGCGTCACCTCGATCAGGACCTGTTCCCCCTGGAGATCGGGGACGCCGCGGCCGACCGGCGTGTCCTGGGGGAGCTGCGCGGGCAGCTCGACGACTACCTGCTGCCCCGCCTGGCCGCCATCGACGCGCCGCTGCTCGCCGTGGTAGGCGGTTCCACCGGGGCGGGCAAGTCCACCCTGGTCAACTCGCTGGCCGGCGCGATCGTGACCGAGCCCGGGGTGCTGCGGCCCACCACGCTCGCGCCGACTCTGGTCTGCAACCCCGCCGACGCCGCCTGGTTCACCTCCACCACCGTCCTGCCCGGGCTGGCCAGGGTGACGGGCGGGGCGGCCGGCGGGGGACGCGGCGAGCCCGGCACCCTGCGGATCGCCCCGGTGGACGCCCTGCCCCCCGGGCTGGCGCTGCTCGACGCCCCCGACATCGACTCGGTCGTCACGGCCAACCGCGAGCTGGCCGCGCAGCTGCTCGCCGCGGCCGACCTGTGGCTGTTCGTCACGACCGCCGCGCGGTACGCCGACGAGGTGCCGTGGAGCTTCCTGCGCCTGGCCCGGGAGCGGAGCACGGCGCTCGCGGTGATCCTGCAGCGGGTCCCGGCCGAGGCACGCGAGCCCGTGGCCGCCGACCTGACCCGGCTGCTTGAGGAGAACGGCCTGGGCGGCACCCCGCTGTTCACCGTCGCCGAGCTGGAGCTGCCGTCGGAGCGCGCCCGGCTGCCCGCCCCCGTCGTGCAGCCGATCGCGACCTGGCTCGCCGACCTGTCCGTGGACGCCAGGGCGCGGGCCGAGGTCGTACGGCGGACCCTGACCGGCGCACTGGACAGCCTCGGCACCCGGGTGCCCGACCTGGCCGACCGGGTGGAGCGTCAGCGGGCGGGGATCGCCGAGCTGCGTGACATCGCGGGCAGGGCGTACGACGTGGCGATGTCGGCGTTCGACGAGGGGATGCGCGACGGCAGGCTGCTGCGCGGGGAGGTGCTGGCCCGCTGGCAGGACTTCGTGGGCACCGGCGACCTCATGCGGGCCCTGGAGTCCCGCATCGGCTGGCTGCGCGACCGCCTCGCCGCCGCCTTCAGAGGCCGTCCGGCGCCCGACAGGGAGCTGCGGGTCGCCCTGGAGAGCGGGGTGGAGTCGCTGATCCGCGCCACCGCCGACGCCGCCGCCGAGCGGGCCGTCGAGGCGTGGCTGGCCCTTCCCGCCGGGCGCGACCTGCTGGAGAAGTCCGGCGTCGCCGTCTCCGGGCGGCTCGGCCGCGCGTCCGCCGATCTGCCCGGCCGGGCTGGCGCGGCCGTACGCGACTGGCAGGGGCACGTGCTCGACCTCGTCCGCTCCGAGGGCGCCGACCGGCGCACGCTCGCCCGGGCGGCGTCGTTCGGCGTGAACAGCCTCGGCGTGCTGATCATGCTGGCGGTGTTCTCCACGACCGGCGGGATCACCGGCATCGAGCTGGGCATCGCCGGCGGCACCGGCGTGCTCAGCCAGAAGCTGCTCGAAGCCGTCTTCGGCGACCAGGCCGTGCGCACGCTGACCCAGGAGGCGCGCGAGGACCTGCGGCGGCGCGTCCGCGCGCTGCTCGACGAGGAGCGCTCCCGCTTCACCTCCCTGGTGGAGGGGCTGGGCCCGGCTCCGGAGACGGCGGCCCGGCTGCGGGAGGCCGCCAAGGCCGTACAGGAGAGGGGCGTCCTTTGAAGCTCCCGCGCGGGAAGGCGGAGGTGTCGCTGGACGACCGCCTGGAGGCGCTCGCGGAGGCCGCCGACCTCGCGGAGGACCGGCTCGGTCAGGAGGCCGTGGACCACGCCCGCGCCGTGGTCGCCCGGGCCGGCGTGCGGCGGGGCCTGTCGGTGGGCCACACCGCGGTCGCCCTCGCCGGGGCGACGGGCAGCGGCAAGTCGTCGCTGTTCAACGCCCTGTCCGGGACCGATCTGGCCACTGTGGGAGTGACCCGGCCGACGACCGCCAAGGCGCAGGCGGCCCTGTGGGGCCCGGACGGCTCGGGGCCGCTGCTCGACTGGCTCGACGTCCCGCGGCGTCACACGGTCGAGGGCGACGCGTCTGGGCTGATCTTGCTGGACCTGCCCGACCACGACTCCATCGAGCTGTCCCACCGCAGGGAGGTCGACCGCCTGGTCGCCGTGGTGGACCTGCTGGTCTGGGTGCTCGACCCGCAGAAGTACGCCGACGCGGCCGTGCACGAGCGCTACCTGCGCCCGCTCGCCCGGCACCGGGACGTCATGGTCGTCGTGCTCAACCAGGTGGACCGGCTGCCGGAGCGGTCGGTCAAGCGCTGTCTGGACGACCTGCGCGGCCTGCTGGCGGCCGACGGGCTCGAAGGGGTGCCGGTGCTCGGGGTCTCCGCCCGCACCGGTGAGGGCGTCCCCGAACTGCGGGCGCTGCTCGACCGTCAGGTGTCCCGCCGCCGCGCCTGGTCGTCCCGGCTCGCCGCCGACGTGGCCGCGGCCGCCGCCACGCTCTGGGTGGACACCCGGCTCCCGGACACCCGGCTCCCGGACACCCGGCTCCCGGACACCCTGCCGCCGGACGCCCCGCCGCCGAACGCCCTGCCCTCGCCCGCGCCGGGACAGGTGGCGGTGCCGGAGGTCGCCGTGAGCAGGGCTCTGACGCGGGCGCTGGCACAGGCGGCCGGGGTGCCCGTCGTGGTCGAGGCGGTCGCGAAGTCGCACCGGCACCGCTCGATCGCCGCGACGGGCTGGCCGGTGACGCGCTGGCTGCGCAGGCTGCGGCCCGATCCGCTGCGCCGTCTCCACCTGGCCAAGGGAGCCCGTTCCTCGCTGCCCGCGGCCACCGCCGTGGAGGTCTCGGCCGTGGACACCGCCCTGCGCGACGTCGGAGCCGCCGCCTCGGCGACCGTGCCCGAGCCGTGGGCCACGGCCGTACGGCACGCGGCGCGCTCGCGGTCGCGGGAGCTGACGGACGCGCTGGACCGCACGGTCGCCTCGGCCACCTCGGGCGGCGTCTCCAGCGCCCCTCGGTGGTGGCGGGTGGCGGGGACGGCGCAGTGGCTGACCGTCGCCGCGATGGCCGCGGGCGCGATCTGGCTGCTCGTGCGCTTCGCGCTGGACTACCTCATGCTGCCCGGGCTTCCCACCCCCACGGTCGGCCGGGCGCCGTGGCCGACCGTGCTCCTGCTGGGCGGCGCGCTGGCCGGGCTGCTGATCGCGTTGGTGTGCCGGGTGTTCGCCTGGGCCGGGGGGCGGCGCAGGGCGCGCAGAGCCGCCAAGGCGTTGCGCACCGGCATCGAACAGGTCGCCGCCGACCTGATCATCGCCCCCACGAGGGACGAACTCTCCCGCTACGCCCGGTTCGCCGACCGCATCACCCGTGCTGCCTCCTAATCCCGGAAGTCGGTGATCAAGGGGTGGGATTCGTGGTGGACTATGCCGAATGAGGCTGTTCAAGACGCTGACGACCGCCGCGCTCGTCTCCTGCTTCGCGGTCGTCGTGCTCAGCGGCGCCTACCTCGCGTACTTCTACGTTCCGCACAGCGGGCCCGCCGTCTACGACGGCCCGTACGAGCCGTTGCGCGGGGTCGTGATGAGCGAGGCGTACGCCTCGGAGTTGCGGCTCAGCTTCGACCAGCCCCGCGGGCTCTACGTGCGGCAGGTGCACCACTCGTCGTCGTGGCTCTTCCTGCTGCTGCTCGTCGTGCGCCTGGTGGCCGGGGTGTTCCGCCGGCTGTCGGCCGGGGCGGCGCTGCTGGGGGCGGGCGCGCTGGCCGTGGTCACCGGTTACGCGCTGCCCGACGATCTGTTCTCCGGCACGATCCTGGCGAAGGTGCCGCTCCCGGTGTGGTACGTCGCTCACATGGCGTTGGCGGGCGCCCTGGCGGCAGGCCTGGTGATGGTGTGGCGGCGGACGAGCGCCGAACAGCCCAAACTGCGCTATTTCGCGCTGGCGGGCCTGGCCCTCTTCCTGCTGGACGTCGCCCAGCCGTTCGTGCCGTACGGGCGGTGACAGGGCATGGCAGGCGTCTGACAGCGGTCTGGCAGAGCGGCCTGTCACGGTCGGGACATGCATGAGACCACGGACGTACTTGTTGTCGGAGCCGGCCCGACCGGGCTCACCCTGGCCGTGGACCTGGCCCGCCGGGGCGTCGCCTGCCGCATCGTCGACCAGGCGCCCGAGCCCGCGGCCGGCTCCAAGGGCAAGGGCCTGCAACCGCGTACGCAGGAGGTCTTCGACGACCTCGGAGTGATCGGCCCGATCCTGGCGGCGGCGACGCCCTACCCGCCGCTGCGGGTCAGGATCGGCAGGGTGCCGATCTGGCAGGCCCGCATGCACGGGCCCGCCGTGGCCACGGACGCGGTGCCGTACCCGGCGGTGCTGATGCACCCGCAGTGGCGCACCGAGGCGGTGCTGCGCGAGCGCCTGGCCGAGCTGGGCGGGAAGGTACAGGGCGGCGCGCTGACCGGCTTCGAGCAGGACGCGGACGGGGTGACCGCCCGGCTCGGCACGGGAGAGACCCTGCGGGCGCGTTACCTGGTCGCGGCGGACGGCGGCAGGAGCCCGGTGCGCAAGGCCCTCGGCATCGGCTTCACCGGCGAGACCCGCGAGGAGGAGCGGATGGCCCTCGGCGACGTGCGGGTCGAGGGGCTCGGCCGCGACCACATCCACGTCTGGGTGCGGCCGGGCCGGGGGATGGTGGCGCTCTACCCGATGGCAGGCACCGACACCTTCCAGATGCTCGCCTCGCTGAAGCCGGGGGTCACCCCGGAGCAGACGTTGTCCGGGTATCAGCGGATCTTCGCCGAGAGGTCCATGCTGCGCCGGGTGCGCCTGACGGAGCTGCTGTGGTCCTCCCTCTACCGGGTGAACATCCGCCTCGCCGACCGCTACCGCTCCGGCCGGGTCTTCCTGGCCGGGGACGCCGTGCACGTGCACCCGCCGGCGGGCGGGCAGGGGCTCAACACCGGCGTCCAGGACGCCTACAACCTGGGCTGGAAGCTGGCTCGCGTGCTCGCCGGGGCGCCGGAGACGCTGCTGGACACCTACGAGGAGGAGCGCAGGCCCGTCGCCGCCCGGGTGCTCGGGCTCAGCGTGGATCTCGCCGACAAGAAGTCCTACAAGCGCGGGGAGGAGACCTACCAGCTCTCGCTGAGCTACCGGGGCGGCTCGCTCGCCCGGCGCGGCGGCGACCGGGTGCCCGACGGCCCGCTCCCGCTGGCGGACGGGACGCGGGCCCGCATGTTCGACCTGCTGCGGGGCCCGCACTTCACCCTGCTGTCCGCCGACCCGCCTCCGCGCGTCGGCGGGGGTCCCGAGGTGCGCGCGTACGCGCCGGCCGAGCCGTACGGCGGCGAGCGGCACACCCTGATCCGCCCGGACGGGTACGTCGGGATCTCCACCTCCTCGGCCGACGAGCTCGCCGCCTACCTGGCCATGGTCTGATCCGGGAGCTACTGCCGCTCGTCCGGGCGCACCGCGTGGGCCGGGTCGGGGTTGGAGACCCCGTCCGCGCCGAGGGCGGGACGGCGGGCTTCGAACTGGCGCGGTCCCAGCTCGCTGTCCTCGGCCGCCGCCCTGGCCTCGGCGGCGGCGCGCTCGGCCTCGGCGACCGCCTCGCTGCCCGCGATGCTCCGCTCGTGCCTGCCGTCCGCCCCGGTGGCCCGGCTCGCCGGCAGCGACTCGGTGAACGCCTTCGACAACGTGTTGAGCGCGGAGGTGACCTCGCTCGGGATCACCCACATCGTGTTGCCCTGGCCCTGGGCGAGCTGGGGCAGCACCTGGAGGTACTGGTAGGCGAGCAGCTTGGGGTCGGGGTCGTTGCGGTGCACGGCCTGGAACACCTCGTCGATCGCCTGCGACTGACCCTGGGCCTTGAGGATCTGCGAGGTGCGCTCGCCCTCGGCGCGCAGGATGGCGCTCTGCTTCTCACCTTCGGCCGTGAGGATCTGCGACTGCCGCTGGCCCTCGGCCGTGAGAATCGCCGCGCGCTTGTCCCGCTCGGCGCGCATCTGCTTCTCCATCGCGTCCTTGATGGTCTTCGGCGGGTCGATCGCCTTGATCTCGACCCGGTTGACCCGGATGCCCCACTTTCCGGTGGCCTCGTCGAGCACGCCGCGCAGCTGACTGTTGATCATGTCACGGGAGGTGAGCGTCTTCTCCAGGTCCATGCCGCCGACCACGTTGCGCAGCGTCGTCACGGTGAGCTGCTCGACGCCCTGGATGAAGTTGGCGATCTCGTACTCCGCCGCCCGGGGATCGGTGACCTGGAAATACAGCACCGTGTCGATGTCCACCACGAGGTTGTCCTCGGTGATGACCGGCTGCGGCTTGAACGACACCACCTGCTCACGCAGGTCCAGCAGCGGGCGGACCCGGTCGATGAACGGGATGACGAAGTTCAGGCCGGGCCCCAGCGTGCGGTAGTACCTGCCCAGGCGCTCGACGTTGCCGGCTCTGGCCTGCGGCACGATCCGGATCGCCCGCAGCACCGTCAGGATCGCGACGAACGCGATGACGATTCCGGCGATCACTGCTGCGTCCATTGCTCACTCCCGGGGATAGACAAGGGCGGTGGCGCCCTCGATCTCTATGACGTCGACCGTGGCCCCCGGCGGGATCACGAGCGTCTCGTCGTAGGCACGGGCCGACCACTCCTCGCCGCCGATCCGCACCCGGCCGTCCCTGCCGGTGACCTCTTTGGTCACGTACGCGGACTTGCCGACGAGCGCGGACACCCCGAAGCGCTTCGGCGGCGGCTGCTTGATGTGCCGGAGCGCGATCGGGCGCACCCCGGCGAGGCCGGCGGCGGAGGCGATGACGAACACGGCCAGCTGGAGCGCGGGCGGCAGCCCGACGGCCGCGACCACGGTGGTGAGCAGGGCCGCGACGGACAGCAGCCCCAACGCCGCGGTCAGCGTGAAGATCTCCGCCACGCCCAGCACAGCCGCCAGGATGAGCCATACGATCCAGGAGTCCATTGCCGCCTCCATAGCAATGAACGAAAACCGCTCGGGTCCGGTTCCTCCTCCTCAAACCTAACCCGTACGGCCGCGGTCTCCGAGAGCCGAGTCTCAGGCCGGGTTTCACGCAGGGGACGCGGTGACGCGGAACTCGTTGCCCTCCGGGTCGGCCATCAGGATGTGGTCGTCGAACGCCTCCAGGAGCGTGCCGCCCGCGCGGACCAGCCGGGCGGCCTCCGCCCTGATCCGCTCCCACCGGTCGGCGGCCGTGCCGTCTCCCGGCACCCGGACGTCGATGTGGAGCCGGTTCTCCGCCGTCTTCCGCTCCGGGACCGGGAGGATGGAAAGCCGGGGTCCGACCCCCTCGGGGTCGCACAGCAAGGCCCCCTCGTCCTCGGCGCCGCCGGCCGACACGTCGAACCGCGCCGACGACTCCTCACCGGTCGCGTACCGGGCCGCCGGGATCTCGTCGACGTAGCCGAGCGCCGTCTTCCAGAACTCGGCGAGAAGCCGCGCGTTCTCACAGTAGAGGGCCAGATCGATCGTTACTGCCATGACTCGACCGTAATGCAGGCCGCTGACTCGAACGCGACCACGTCTGTCAAGAGGCGCCGGAAGGGGTCTCGGCGGCGTCGTTCCGGAGGGCGCTGCCGGCCAGCCACCGGGGCCAGGAGAGCTGCCAGTAGCCCCAGCCGTTGTTCCACTCCAGTTCGCGAGCTGTGCCGGTGACGATGACGGGATCGCCGCGCAACGCGTGCTCGTAGAACCATCGCGCCTGGTCGGGGCGGACGTTCACGCAGCCGTGGCTGACGTTGACCCGGCCCTGCGCCCACAGGTTGTCCAGCGAGTGGACGTACTCGCCGCTGTTGGAGATCCGTACAGCGTGGTCGATGAGCTTGTCGTAGTAGCCGGGGTCGCCCTTGCGGCGGCCCGGCGAGACCATGCGGACGGGGTTGCCCTTGTCCATCGTCAGGTGGATCCCGCTCGTGGTCGTGTACTCCCTGGTGGTCGCCATGCCGGCGCTGATCGGCATGCGCCGGGCCACCCTGCCGTCCTGCCGCACCACCATCTGGTGGGTGCGGGTGTCGACCGTGCTGACCATGGCCCGCCCCACGGTGAAGGCCACGCTCCGGTCGGCTGCGCCGTACGTGCCGGGGGCGGCGCGGACGCCGGCGAGATGGGCGATGAAGCGCACGTCGCCGCCGGCCGGCCACATCTTCCGCGGCCGGTAGACGACCTGGGTGGAGCTCGCCCAGTGCCAGGCGCCCTCGGCCGGGCCCCGGACCTCCAAGGCCCGCTCGACCGCCGCGCGGTCCTCGACGGGTCTGGTGAACGTCACGATGATCGGCATGCCGATCCCGACGGTCTCCCCGTCGTACGGGACGACCGAGGCGACGGCGAGCTCACGGCGCGGGGTGAGCGTGCGGAACCGGCCCGCGACCTGGGCGGTGACATTCTGGGGCCCGGTCGCGACGGCGTTGACGACATACTGCGTGCCGGGGCGCAGCGTCCACGACGACCGCCAGACGGTGCGGGCCGGGTCGAAGGCGCCGGGCACCGGCTCGCGCCCCGCGAACGCCAGCACGCTGGTCAGCCTGCCGCCCTCCGCCCTGACGACCAGCCCCGCCTCCGGCGCGACCGCCACCGCACCGGAGGCCGGGGCGATCGTGATGCGCGGCGCGGGCGGCACCCGTACGGCGCAGCCCGCGGCAAGCGCGGGACAGGCCACGAGCAGCACCGCGAGCAGGGCGCGGGCGGCGGGAGGCGGGGTGCGTGGCTTCACGGACACCCAAGATAGCGATGGGTGACAACAAGAACACGCTAAGTCGCCGGAAGGATCTTCCCCGAGACCTCGCCGAGGCTGATCCCGTGCGAAGTCCACGCGCTGATCGTGACGGTGTCGCCGTCCTCCAGGAAGGTGCGGGTCTCGTTGGGTAGCTTGACCGGCTCCGCGCCGTTCCAGGTCAGCTCGATGAGCGAGCCCGGCTGCCCGACCGACGAGACCGTCCCGCTCGCGAACAGGTCGCCGGTGCGCAGACGGGCGCCGTTCACGGTCATGTGGGCGAGCATCTGGTCGGGTGTCCAGTACATGTCGCGGAACGACGGCGTCGAGACCGTCTCGCCGTTGAGGTCGACGCGCAGCGTGAGGTCGAGCCCCCAGGGCGCCTGCCTGGCGAGGTAGGGCAGGGGCTCGGGGTCCTGCGACCGGCCCTCGACCCTGGCCTCCTCCAGCGCGTCGAGCGGCGTGATCCACGCGGACATCGAGGTGGCGAACGACTTGCCCAGGAACGGCCCGAGCGGGACGTACTCCCACGCCTGGATGTCGCGGGCGCTCCAGTCGTTGACGAGCGCCACCCCGAAGACGTGGTCCTCGAACGCGCCCGCGCGCTCGCCGAGCCGCGTCGGCACCCCGACGACGAAGCCGACCTCCGCCTCGATGTCGAGCCTCTGAGACGGGCCGAACGACGGCCGCTGCCCGCACGGCCGCCTGATCGGCGTCCCCGAGACGACGACGGTGCCCGCCCGCCCGTGGTAGCCGACGGGCAGGTGCCGCCAGTTCTGCTTCAGCGGCTCGTCGTCCGGCCGGAACATCCGGCCGAGGTTCGACGCGTGCTCCAGCGAGGCGTAGAAGTCCACGTAGTCGGCCACCTCGACCGGCAGGTGCAGGGTCACCTCCGCCAGTGGGATCAGGTGGTCGCCCGTGGCCGCCGCCTCGCGTGCCCGCGCCCGCGTCTCCTGCCAGGCCGCACGGCCCAGCGCCAGCAGCGGGTTGAGGCTGGGCGCCGCGTAGAGGTCTCCGCCGAGGGCGGCCGCCAGGTCGAGGACCTGGTCCCCGACCCGGACGCCGACCCTGCGGGGCTCGCCGGGCCGGGAGAACACGCCGTACGGCAGGTTGTCGAGCCCGAAGCTCATCTCGCCCACGTCCACGCGTAGTCGGTGTCCTCGCACGCCAGGGCGGCCTGGCCGAGGTCGAGCGGGCGGAAGGTGTCGATCATGACGGCCATCTCGGTCGTCTCGGTGTGCCCCTGGCGCACGGCCTCGACGGCGGCCTCCACCGCGCCCGGCTGCGGGCCGTGCGTGAAGCCGGCCGGGTGCAGCGAGATCGAGCCGACGTCGATGCCCGACCCCTTCCTCGCCGTGTAGTCGCCGCCCACGTAGAACATGAACTCGTCGGAGTCCACGTTGTGGTGGTTGTACGGGATCGGCACGGCCTCCGGGTGGAAGTCCAGTGGCCGGGGACAGAACGAGCAGATGACGAAGCCCGGGCCCTCGAACGTCTGGTGGACCGGCGGCGGCGCGTGGGTGCGCTTCACGATCGGCTCGAAGTCCTGGATGTTGAAGGCGTACGGGTAGAGGCAGCCGTCCCAGCCCACCACGTCGAAGGGATGGTGGGCGTAGGTCAGCCTGGTCAGCCCGCCCCGCGTCCTGACCAGGACCGGCACCTCTTCTCCGTCCACGAGCAGCGGCTCGGCCGGCGCACGCAGGTCACGCTCGCAGTACGGCGCGTGCTCCAGGAACTGGCCGTACTGGGACAGGTAGCGCTTCGGCGGCCTGATGTGCCCGGCCGCCTCGATCACCAGCGCGGTCACCGGGCCGTCGGGTACCCATCGGTGGATCGTCCCGGTGGGAATGACGACGTAGTCGCCCTCGGTCACGTCCAGCGCGCCGTACGCCGACTCGAACCGGGCCCGGCCGCTCGCGATGTAGACGCACTCGTCGCCCATCGAGTCGCGGTACAGCTCGCTGGGCGTCCGCGTCGCGGCGTACGAGATGCGGACGTCGGAGTTGCCCGCGAGCAGCATGCGCCCGGAGACCAGGTCGCCGTCCGGCTTCAGCTCCCGGGTGCGGAAGTGGCGCGGGGACAGCGGCAGGTTGGGCGCCAGGCCGGGCGCCCCCGCGTCCACGGCCTCGGCCTTGACGATGGCGGTCGGCGCGTGACGGTGGTAGAGCAACGAGGAGTCGGAGGAGAAGCCCTCCTCTCCCATGAGCTCCTCCTTGTACAGCCCGCCGTCGGGCGTGCGGAACTGCACGTGGCGCTTGCGCGGCACCTCCCCGACCACGCGGTAGTACGGCATGACGCCTCCTCTACTCATCCTTTGGATTGCTTGTCCGTTAATCGGACGTCAGTGTCCTATATATGTACGACGATTCGCCATGCCGCCGGGAATGTCAAGCTGTCGGCCATGAACCACGCGGAGATCCACCTGTCCGTCTCGACCTGGCGGCAGCCGTCGACTTCACCGAGCCCCGGCTGCTGAAATGGTGACGGTCAGCGCGGGGGCTCGGACAGGGCGGTCGCGAGCCGGCCGGCGGCCTCCAGGACCAGCGGGCCCACCTTGTCCGCGTCGAGGTCGGCGAAGCTGACCACGCCGACGGACGCCTCCAGCCACGGCAGGCCCGGGATCGGCGCGGCGATGCCCTGCGCGCCCTCCTGCAGGTGCCCCCTGCTCGTGTGCAGCGGCGGATCCGTGCGGCCCGCGCGCAGCGCGAGCAGCGCCAGCCCGGCGGCGCCGCGCGTCAGCGGATGGCGCGAGCCCTCCCGATAGGCGACGTGGAAGTCGGTCCACGACGGCTCGACCACCGCGACCGCCAGGCCCTCGTCGCCCTCGGCCACGGTCAGGTGGGCGGTCGCCCCGGCCTGCTCCGCGAGCGCGCGCAGCGCCGGCAGCGCCGCCGCCCGCAGCAGGGGATGCACGGCCTGGGCCAGCACGAGCACCCCGAAGCCCAGGTGCACGCGGCCGTGCGCGTCCCGCCGGGCGAAGCCCTCGGCCTGCAGGGTCGTCAGGAGCCGGTAGACGATCGGCCGGCTCAGGCCCAGCTCCTGGGCGAGCTCGGTCGGCGTGCGCCCCCGGTTCGCGTCGGCGAGCAACCGCAACAGCCGTAAGCCCCGTTCGAGCGTCTGCGCCGATTCGGCCGCCATCATGCCTTTGATTATCGCCGCACCGATGCGCCGGTGGGCGAAACCCACATCGGACGTAGCCTACGTCGGATGTGGGTTCTGTCCGCGATCAAGGAGTGGTGGATGAAGTCGGCGATCGTGGTGGGGGCGGGGATCTGGGGGACGTCGCTGGCGTTGCGGCTGGCCGACGAGGGCTGGCGGGTGACGCTCGTCGAGCAGTACGCGCCGGGGCACGTGCGTCAGGCCAGCGCCGGGGAGACCCGCCTGCTGCGCTGCGCCCACGGCTCGGACGACTGGTATCCCCGCCTGGCCTGGCAGGCCCGCGACGCCTGGCGCAGGCTGGAGCAGAGGACAGGCGAGGACCTGTACGTCGAGTCGGGGGTGATGTGGTTCGCCCGCGACCCGGACGGCTGGGAGACGCGCAGCGCCCGGGTGCTGGAGCGGCTGGACATCCCCTGCGAGCTGCTCGATCCGGCCGAGGCGGCGCGGCGGTTCCCCGGCCTGCGGGGCGACGACCTCGCCTTCGTGCTGTGGGAGCCGAACGCCGGGGTGCTGCGGGCCCGGCGGGCGACGCAGGTGACCGCGCGCCTGGCCGGCGCGGCCGGCGTCAGGCAGGTCCGCGCCCGGGCCGTGCCGTACGGGCGAGGGGCCGGGGTCGTGGCGGACGGCGAGGTGCTGACGGCGGACCGCGTGGTGTGGGCGTGCGGGGCGTGGCTGCCGTGGCTGTTCCCGCACGAGGCGGGACACGTCCAGGTGACGCGGCAGGACACCTTCCACTTCGGGGTGCCCCGGGACTGGACCACGCCGCCGCTGCCCGCGTTCTGCGACTACGACCTGTCGGCGTACGGGCACGGCGACCTGGACGGCGTGGGGATGAAGATCACCAGCGACGCCGAGGGTGAGCCGTACGACCCGGAGACCGGCGGCAGGCGGGTGCTGCGCCACACCGAGGAGCAGGCGCGCGCCTATCTGGCCAGGCGGTTTCCCTCGCTGGTGGGGGCGCCGGTGGTGTTCAGCCAGGTCTGCCAGTACGCGCTGACCAGCGACGCCGAGTGGATCATCGCCGAGATCGAGGACGGCGTCTGGCTGCTCGGCGGCGAGTCCGGGCACGGCTTCAAGCACGCCCCCGCCCTCGCGGCGTACGTGGCGGAGATCCTCGACGGCGCGCGGGAGCCGGATGCCCGGTTCGGCCTGCACGAGCGGCCGCCGGCCCGGGGACTGCGGACCAGCGGCGGCACCACGCCCTAGTGTCAGGCGGGGCCGAGCCGGTTCTGACGGGCCTGCCGGGCGCGCAGGACGATCTCCAGCTCGAACCGGACGTCGGGGTCGGCGAGCGCGTCGCCGTACAGCTGCTCGATCTGGCGCAGGCGATACCGCACGGTCTGCGGGTGGACGTGGAGCGCCGCGGCGACCTCGGCGACGCCCCGGCCGTGACGCAGCCAGGCGAGCAGGGTCTCGGCCAGGCGGTCCTGCTGGGTCTGGCGCAGGTGGGCGAGGGGCGCGAGGCGCACCTCCGCCAGGGCGGCCACCAGGTCCTCGTCCTTGAAGACGACCAGCGCGGCCATGTGGTCGGCGCAGCGCAGCAGTCCCCGCCGGGGCAGGACGCCGCGGGTGCCGAGGTCGAGGGCCTCCCGGGCCCAGCCGAGCGAGTTCGCGGCGGCGGCGAGCGGCACGGCGGGGCCGACCGCGGCCCGCCAGCCGCGCAGGGCGCTCTCCAGCGCCTGCACCCGGCCGGGGCCGCCGGGATCCGGCACGACGAGGCACGGGACGTCGCGGTCGAGCCCGGCCAGCACGTCCGGCGGCAGCACCGGCAGGGGGGAACCGCCGTCGCGTTCCTCCAGGGCCACCCCGGCGACCGTGCGGGGGAGCCGCCAGCCGGCCGTCCTGGCCAGGTCGGCGACGGCCTCCGGCGAGGCCGCGGGATGGGTGAGCAGCAGGTCGAGCAGCCGCCGGCGGCGGCGCTCCATCTCGCCGGCCGCGTGCGCCCGCGCCTCGGCGAAGCCTTCCGCGGCCGCGTCGGCGAGCTGGTCGAGGTAGACGAAGATGGCCTCGCCCAGGTCGTACAGCGTCCGCGGGTCGAGGCCGAGCTGCTCGGACTGCTCGGTGAGCCGCCGCCACGCCACCCGCGCACCCAGCCGCATCGCGGTCTGGAAGGGCTCCAGGTCACGCCCCTCGGCGGCCTCGCCCCTCCCGATCGTCCTGAAGACCTCGGGGTCCCAGGGCGCCCGCGGGTTCTCGATGCGTTCGAGGAACCCCCGCAGCGCCTGGTTGACCGACAGCCGCAGGACCTTGATGTAGACCTCGTCCGCCGGGCGGGCGTATTCGGGCACCCGCCGCTGGATCTCCGCGATCATCCGGTCCGCGACGTCGCCCATACGGGGACGCAGCAGCCTCGCGACGCCCGCGGGCACCGCGCCCCAGAACTCGTCGTCGCCTTTCAGCGCTCGCTCAACGCCCGCTCGACGCTGCTCAACGCCTGCTCGACGCTGTTCAGTGCCCGCTCAGCCAGACGCCGAACTCCTCCAGGTCGATCAGGCCGTCGCGGTCGGCGTCGACCTTGTCGATCGCGCCCTGCGCCCCCTCCGGCGTGAGCGGCCGGCCGAGCACCTCCATCAGGCGTACGAGCTCCTCGGCGGAGATTCGTCCGTCCCCGTCGGTGTCGATAAGTTGAAAAGTCGCCGCGTATTCGCTCATGCCGTCCTCCTCCGGGATCGCGATCAGCACCCTAGCTGAAAGCACGCGCTGCCCCCAGGCGCCGCGGCCAACCCGCGGGGCCCGTTTTTTGTCGGTGGCGTGTGCCAGCATGCCGTCTCATGACGAGCAGCCTGGAGGGGAAGGTCGCACTCGTCGCCGGGGCGACCCGGGGCGCGGGACGCGGCATCGCGGCCGAGCTGGGCGCGGCGGGGGCGACGGTCTACGTGACCGGCCGCAGCACCCGCGAGCGGCGCTCGGAGATGAACAGGCCGGAGACGATCGAGGAGACGGCCGAGCTGGTCACCGCCGCCGGCGGGCGGGGGATCGCCGTGCCGGTGGACCACCTCGACCGCGAGCAGGTGCGGGCCCTCGTGGCGCGGATCGACGCCGAGCAGGGCGCGCTCGACGTGCTGGTCAACGACATCTGGGGCGGCGAGCTGCTGTTCAGCTGGAGCGACCGGCTCTGGGAGCACTCGCTCGACGACGGCCTGCGCATCCTGCGGCTCGCGATCGACACGCACATCATCACCAGCCACTACGCGCTGCCGCTGCTGATCCGCAAGCCGGGCGGCCTGGTGGTCGAGGTCACCGACGGCACGGCGGAATACAACGCCGCCAACTACCGCGTCTCGTTCTTCTACGACCTCGCGAAGACGTCCGTGAACCGCATGGCGTTCGCCCAGGCCAAGGAGCTGGCGCCGCACGGCGCGACCGCGGTGTCGCTCACGCCGGGCTGGCTGCGTTCGGAGCTCATGCTGGAGCACTTCGGCGTGACGGAGGCCAACTGGCGCGACGCGCTGGCCCACCAGCCGCACTTCGCCATCTCCGAGACCCCGGCCTTCGTCGGACGCGCGGTGGCGGCCCTGGCCGCCGACCCCGAGGTGAGCCGCTGGAACGGGCAGTCGCTGTCCAGCGGCCAACTGGCCCAGGTGTACGGCTTCACCGACGTGGACGGCAGCCGCCCCGACTGCTGGCGATATCTCGTGGAGGTCCAGGACCCCGGCCGCCCCGCCGACGTCACCGGCTACCGGTGACAGAGCCAAGCCCGGGTCTCCAAGGGTCGGAAGCCGTCGTGGTCCGGTTCGGCGTCTTCAGGGGTCGGAAGCTCCGTTCCTCACCGTCCAGCCGGGCGGCTCTGGAATAGTTCGGGCGATGATGCCCGGCGGTGCCTCAGCGACTCGGCTTGTGCGATCAACGGGTGCCGAGGGTGGCCGTGACCAGGGTCCAGTCGACGTGGGCCTCAGCCGCGTTGCCGCCCGCCGTGCCCGCCACCCAGTGCGTGACCTGCGGCGTCTCCCTGCTGTCCGGCACCACCCAGGTCACGCCCGTGTCCGCGCCGTCACGGTGCAGGCGGGCCACTCCCGCGCTGTCCACGGTCACCTTCCAGGTGGCGGTTCTCCCGGCCTCGGGGAGCGTGAGGATCCTCTCCCAGGTGCCTGATCCCTTCGTCATCGTCCACACGCCGCCCCGCTGCACCGTCAGCATGAGCCGCCGGGCGCCGTTCGCGACCTTCGTCCCGAGGCTGACCCCCCGTCCGGTCCGCGGGTCCAGGGCGCTGTCGTCGATCACCCGGCCCCGGAACTCCACGGTGAAGTCGCACGCCCTGGTCACGTCGAGGGGCAGCACGGCCGAGACGACCCCGCTCGTGGTGCTGCGCAGGCGCAGGCCGCCGTCCACGAGAGCCGCTCCCCGGTCGAGTGTCCATCCCGTCCAGGACCCGCCCGCCACGTGGTCGGTGACCTCGACCAGCTCCAGCACGGCCTCTCCGTCGCCGCCGACCGACACGCCCGGCGGTGCGCCCGCCGCCGGGACCGTCCACCCCGCTCCGGGTGGGGCGGCCGGAGGGAGGGCCTGCGCGGTCGCGGTGCCCGCCGTGTCGACGATCACCCGCCACCGGTCTCCCATCCCGGGGACGGGGGTCCATCCGTCCGGTGTCAGGGCGTGCGGGCCGCCGGGCCGTACGGCCATCCTGAGGAGGCGCGTGCCCGTGCTCACCTCGATCCGCAGGCCGTCGCCGGAGCTCGGGAACCGCGTCACCCTGCCGTGGAAGGTCAGGACGAAGCCCTCAGGCGGTCCGTACGGCCGGCTGATCCGCCCGCCGGCAAGGTGGAGAAGTGCGGGCCGGCGATCCGGCGGGGGGTCGGTGGCGGGAGCACTCGCGGCACCGCCCGCGACGGCGGGGCCGGAGTCGCCGGCTCCAGCGGTGACGGCCCGCACGCCCGTGTCCGCCGATCGGTCCGCGCCTGCCTCGGCGGTCGCGGCAGCCGGGCCGCCTTCGCCGAATGGTCCGATGATTTCGGCGCCGCCGGTCATGGTCCATCCGCCCCAGCCGGGGGCGACCCCGGTGAAGACGTCGGCCAGGTCGAGGCGGGCGACCTTGATCTCGATCTGGTTGTGCTCCCAGACGACGAAGAATCGGCCGGGCTCGTACTCGTCGGCCGAGGCGTAGACGTCCCAGCCGCGGGCCGCGCCACGGGTGAGCCGCCTGCCGTCGGCGAAGAGCCGCCCGGGGCCCCACGGAGTGCCCGGCCGTCTGACCTTGTAGTGGAGGACCTCGCGATACTGGTCGGGCTTTTCTGACGCCGGGCCGGTGAACGGCCCGGCCAGTGTGTTGTAGACGGTCAGGTAGCGATCGAGGGAGTCCTTCGTGAAGAAGGTCTTGACGTAGTAGTTCGGCAGTTCGGGGTCCACGGCGAAGGCGGACCAGGTCAGCCCGCCGTCGGTGCTGGTCGCGGTCGCGGCGTACGCGGCGTGGGTGCGGTAGTGGGCGTCCTTGTCCGCCGCGGTTCCGCCGCGCAGCGTGCGCGCGACCATGAGCAGGGCGTGCGGGTCGTCCTGGGACACGACGACCTGCGGCTCCTCGACGGACAGGCCGGGCGGGTTGTCCGCCAGGGCGCCCGGCGTCCAGGTGACCAGGTCGGCCGAGCGCAGCACGCCCGCCCGGGTGGTGCCGCCCGCCGCCTGCCAGTACGGCACCAGCCAGGCGCCCTCATGCCTGAGGGGTTTGCCGGCCACGACGACCCCCCGGGAGTTGGGCGGAACGGCGACGGAGACGGGGTGGTCGGCCCAGGTGCGGCCGCCGTCGGTGCTCTTCCTGGCGACCATCGTGACCGGGAAGCCGTCGACGTTTCCCGCCGCGTCGCGGTCGGCGGCGATCGTGATCCGGCCGAGGAGCGCCAGCAGCGTGTCGCCGTCCTTGAGGAACACCACGTAGTGGTAGCGATGGGTGGAGGTGTCCGCCGCGAGCGTTCCGGTGGTCCAGGTGCGGCCGCCGTCCCCGGACCGGGCGTACATGATCGCGCCCTGGTCGGTGGGGGAGGGGTCCACCGGGTCGGCCACCCCGGCCCGCCAGGCGACGACGAGACGGCGGGCGTCGAGGGCGGCGATGTCGGGGACCCGGTTGCCCTCGTGGGCGAGTTCGCGCGCAGTGCCGGTGCCGCCGTACACGGTGACGGGGTCGCGGACGGCGGCGCCGACCACGTCGGCCTCCGGCCACGACCGGTCAGAGGGGGTCACACCTCCCAGGGAACACGGTCGGCGACCGCGGGACGGCGGCTGTCACGAACAGTTCAGAACGCGTGCATCCGGCCGTAAGCGCGCGTCCCCCGGGCCCGCACACGGGCACCGGGGGACACCGGGGGACGCACGCCTGCCGGGCGGGCCGACCGCGCCGTTAGAGGCCCGGCCCGATCGAGGTCAGGCGGCCGCGCAGGCGGGCGTGGGGGCGGAATTGGACGCGTTCCAGGAGGCGATGAAGCCGAAGGTGGTGCTCGCGCCGGCGCCGAGGGAGCCGTTCCAGCTCTCGTTCTTCACGGTCACGTTCGCCCCGCTCTGGGTGGCCTTGCCGCCCCACGCCTGGGTCACCTGCTGCCCGCCGGTGAAGGTCCAGGTCGCGGTCCAGCCGCTGATGGGAGCGGTGCCCGTGTTCTTGACCGTGACCTCACCCTGGAAGCCGCCGCCCCACTGGTTGGTGATCTTGTAGGTCGCGGTGCAGCCCGAGGGGCCGGACGAGGGCGAAGGCGAGGGCGAAGGAGACGGGGAGGGCGACCGGGTCGGCGAGGGGCTGGGGCTGGGGCTCTGACTCGGGCTGGGGGACGGCTGCGCACCGCCGAGCAGGGCCGACAGGGCGGGATACCACTTGTCCGCCATCTTCTGGTTGCCGCTGTCGTTGGGGTGCACGCCGTCGTAGGTGTCCGTGCTCGTGCTGAAGCCGGTCCACTGGTCGACCACCACGATCGGGGAGGCCGCCGTGGTCTTCGAGGCGGCCCAGCCCGGGATCGCGTTGTTCAGGGCCACGGCCCGCTGGGCGCACTCGGGGCAGGTGCTCGGGTTCATCGGGATGATCTGGGCGACCAGGATCTTCATGTTCGGGTTGCTCGCCCGCATCTGGTCCACGAGCTTGCCGTACGCCGCGAGGATCGTGTCGGTGGGCTTGTTGCTCCACACGTCGTTGGTGCCGAAGTGCATCATCACGATGTCGGGATGCGTGGCGGAGAGCCAGGCCGGGAGCTGGTTCTGGTCGGCGACGTTCGTGACGAGGTAGCCGCCGTGGCCCTCGTTGTCGCCGTCGTACGGCACCCCGCATCCCTGCGCGGGCAGCGTGCCCACCATGTCGATGTTGGTGAAGCCACCGCTCTGCAGCTTGTTCCACAACAGGGCCCGCCAGCAGCCGGGCGATCCGGTGATCGAGTCGCCCAGGGGCATGATCCGCACCGCGGCCGCCTCGGCGGGCCGGGCGACGAGCAGCCCGAGCACCATGAGCAGGGCCGCCACCACCGCGTTTCTTTTCGACATCGCGCCTCTCCCTCAAGCTGTCCGGCGCGATGGTAGAGAGCGGCCTGCCGCCCGGCCCAGGGACGAGGCGCCGTGAAAGCCCTGACCAGCGGGGACGCATGTACGTTTCATCCGATGTCTGGTCCGCGGAGATCTACGCCGCCGGAGACGCCCCTCCCGGCTCGTACGGCTCCGCGGGCGCAGGAGCCTCCCCGGTGTGCCGCCGGGGCCGGTGCCCAGTTCCCCCACCCGACGTGACCGAATATGCTGCTCGGTAACTTTCCGCACGTCACCGAGAGGATTCGGTCCCCATGTACAAGGAGTTCCTCGGCGAGGTCGTGGTGTGGCTGATCCCCATCGTCATCCTCGTGGGCATCGCGCTGCTGGTGACCAGCCACGCCTGACGACGCGTCGTGAGAAGGCCGGGCCGTGAAGGCCCGGCCTTTCCCTTTTTCTCGGGACATCAAACCCGTCTCAGGCGACAAATCTGGCTATAGCCGCATCTATGGCCACACAGGGATGAAAGTATCTCTGACCTGCAATCTTGATCATTTGGATTCGATCATGTGATACTGCCCCAAGTGGCACCACAGAGGCCGACAGGCCCACAGGTGGTGATGAACGAGGTGTGAGGGAGCGAGGGAGTTTCGCCGGGCTCTGCCTACTGTCCGGCCCAAGACGAGTAAGTGATTCACGTCCGCGCCCTCGCGAGCACGACCGGCGGTTCCCCGGCATCGAGGTGCCACTGCCGTGGGCGCGCGGGCGCCGCCAGCAGGTGGGAGACAACCGCGATGTCTACCGATACTGGTTTCCGCTCAAGTGACGCCCCTCGATCCCTTCCCCTCCACCGCGCTCTGCCCCGCCTCCTCCGCGACCCCGTGAACGCCCTCGCCGATTTCGGCAGGCAGGCTCGGGGCGACGTGGTGCGGATTCACCTGGGGCCGTTCCGGCCGTACCTCGTCAGCCATCCCGACCACGTGCACCACGTCCTGCGCGGCAACTGGACGAACTACGTCCGCGACGGCATGTTCTGGAAACCCCTGGAGCGGGTGGCCGGGAACAGCATCATCAGCGACGGCCCCGGCTGGGAGTCCAGCAGGAAGATCCTGCAGCCGCTGTTCACCGCGCGGTACGTGAGCTCGCTGGCCCGGGGCATGGTGGAGGCGATCGAGGAGTGCCTCGACGAGCTGACGCCCCATGCCCTCGCCGGGCGGCCGGTGGACATCGGCGAGGAGCTGGCCCGGATGGCGAACCACGCCGTCATCCACGTCCTGTTCGGCGACAAGGTTCCGCTGAAGGACGCCGAGAAGCTCGCTCCGGCGTACGCGACCGCCGCGTCGTCCTTCACCTTCCGGCTGTTCATGCCCTTCATCCCTTACTCGGTGCCCGTTCCCGGCGACCGGGCCTTCGCGCGCGCCGTGAAGACGATCGACAGTGTGGTGGTGCCGCTGGTCCGGCAGGCCCTGCGCGATGCGGGGGAGGGCCGCGACATCATCTCCGCGCTCGCCCGCGCCCGCGGCCCGGAGGGGGACGGATCGGGCGAGCGGCAGATGCGCGACGACCTCGTCAGCATCTACGGCGCGGCCGCGGAGACCACGGCGACGGCGCTGACCTGGCTCTGGCCGCTTCTCCACGCGCATCCGGACGTGACCGCCCGCCTGTACGACGAGGTGGACGAGGTCGTCGGGACGGGCCCGGTCGATCCGGAGCAGCTGCCGCGGCTGAGGTACACGAAGGCCGTGCTGCAGGAACTCCTGCGCCTGTACCCCTCGGGGTGGATGTTCCCGCGTATGGTGGTCGCCCCCGACGAGATCGGCGGCACCCGTGTCGAGGCCGGTTCGCAGATCCTGATCAGCCCGTACGTCACGCATCGGCTGGACGAGTTCTGGGATCGGCCGCTGGACTTCGATCCGGAGAGATTCACTCAGGAGCCGCAGGAGCGCCGGCACCGCTACGCCTACTTCCCGTTCGGCGGCGGTCCGCACGTGTGCCTCGGGCTCCATCTGTTCTACGTCGAGGCGCCGCTCCTGCTCGCCTGCCTGTTGCGCAGGTTCAGGCCGGTCCTGCTGAATCCCGGGCCCTACACCGCCGTCCCGGCGGGCTCGGTGCGGCCGAAGGAGACGGTGGAGTTGCGCCTGCTTCCCCGCGACACGACCTAGCCGGAGACGCCCGCGCGAGGCGGGCCGTACGAGAAGGGTCGTTCGCCGGAAGGGGTGTCATGTCGCGTATCGAGATAGACGAGATCGAAAGGACCGCGGATCAGGGGAGGACGGTCGGTCTCGCGTTGGCCTGTCAACGCGACCTCGCCGATCACGCGGCGCGATATCCGGAGCTTTTCCCCGCCGATCGGTTCGGCCCGAGCCTGTTCTCCGGGCTCTGCCTGGCCAACGCCTTCGGCGCGCCGTGGTCCACGGCCGATCAGTTGCGTTTCCTGACCCGGGTGTCACTGTGGGTGTTCGCCGCCGACTGGCAGGTGGACGACGTCACGAGATCCCGCGCCGACCTCGATGACCTCCTGTCGAGCTGCCTGCGGACCGCGGCCGGCGACGACGGGATTCCGGCCACGCCGCTCGCCGGATTTCTCGCCGACCTCGCGCGCGATCTGAATTCCGTGCCCGAATTCCCGGGCCTGCGCGCGACGTGGAGCGAAAGCCTTGAGCGATTTCTCGTCGCGATGACGCGCGAATGGGAGTGGCGCGCGTCGGCGTCCGAGGGCGGCCCTCTGCCCGGTGTTCCGGAATATCTCGGCAACGCCGACAGCACGGCCGCGTCTTTCGTCAATGTCTCTTACTGGCTTTACAGCCGCGACACGCAGGCGCTCGACCACATCGGCGCGCTGACCACGGCCGGCGCGCTCGTGCAGCAGGTGCTCCGGCTGCTCAACGATCTCGCGTCGTACGAACGGGACCTGGTTTCGGGGGACCTCAACGTGCTGACCCTCGGCATCGGCCGTGCGGAGGTGACCGGGTTGATCGCCGAACTCGTCGCCCGATGCCGGGAACAGATCGAGCCTCTGAAGGGGAGTTGCCCGCGGGCCGCCGCCTATCTGGAGCGCCAGATCGGTTTCAGCGCGGGTTTCTACCGCCTGACCGACTACTGGAGCGGGCGGTGAGCGTGAACGACCTCGCCCTCGGCGTGCCACAGGTGGACACCGGCGCCCTGGCCCGTGAACTCGTGTCCGGTCTCATGCTCCGGCCCTGGGGCGAGGTGTCCGCCTCGGTGTACGAGACCGGCCGGGTGGTCGCGCTCGCGCCCTGGCTGACAGGACACGCCGAGCGGGTCGGCTACCTGCTCGCGCGGCAGCGGCCGGACGGCGCCTGGGGCGCCCCGGACGGCTACGAGCTCGTGCCGACGCTCAGCGCGACCGAGGCCCTGCTCTCGCGGCTCCGGCACACCGGCGACGCGTCGGCGGCTGAGCCGGTGAAGCGGGGGCTCCTCGCGCTGTCGCGCGTCCTGTCGGCGCCCGGCGGTCTGTCGCTGCCGGACACCCCCGCGGTGGAACTCATCGTCCCCTCGCTCATCGCTCTCATCGAGGAGCATCTGCGCGAGGCGCCGGACCTCGGGCTGCCCTCCGTCCGCCTGACCGTGCCGCCAGGCATGGACGCCACCAGGATCGCCCGGCTCAGGGGCGCGCTCAGAGCGGGCGCCGACGTGCCGCAGAAGCTGCTGCACGCGCTCGAGGTGGCGGGGCAGGCGGCCTGTCACGCGCCGGGCCTGGTCCCCACGGCGATCGGCACTGTCGGGGCCTCACCCGCGGCGGCCGCCGCCTGGCTGGGTGACAGAGCGGGGTGGAACGACCGCTCCGTGCACCCTCGTCATCCCCTGGTGCGCCGCCATCTGGAGGCGGTCGCGCGTCGTTACGGCGGCCCGGTCCCGGTCGGCCTGCCCATCACGTTCTTCGAACGGAGCTGGGTCCTGAGCTGGCTGGCGCGCGCCGGCGTTCCGTTCGACGCGCCCCCCGAGATGGTCGCCGACCTCTGCGGGACCGTGGGGCCGGAAGGAACGGCGGCCGGGGCGGGGCTGCCGCCGGACGCGGACACCACCTCGGTCGTCCTGTACGCGCTGGCGCTCCTGGGCGTGCGCCTGGAGCCGGAGAGCCTGCTGGCGTACGAGTCGGAGAGCCGCTTCCACACCTGGCCGGGCGAGGAGGGCTTCTCGACCAGCCTCAACGCGCACGTGCTCGACGCGTTCGGGGCGTACGTCGAGCGCCACCCCGAGGCGGCCGGCCGCTACGAGGGGCGCATGGTCAACCTGGCCCGCCTGCTCCGCGACCACCAGCAGGCGGACGGAAGCTGGTCGGATCGCTGGCACGCCTCGCCGTACTACGCGACGGTCAGCTGTGCCCTCGCACTGCACGAGTTCGGCGGCCCGGACTCGGCCGCCGCGGTACGCCGGGCGGTGGGCTGGGTCCTCGGCACGCAGCGCGAGGACGGCTCCTGGGGGCGGTGGACGGGCACGCGCGAGGAGACGGCGTACGCCCTGCAGATCCTTCTCATGACCGGCGCGGGCGAGGACGAGCGGCGGGCGGACGCGGCGGCGCGCGGGTACCTGTTCCTCACGCGATCCGCCGGGACGGAGGACCCGGCGCTCTGGCATGACAAGGACCTCTATCTGCCGGGGGCCATCGTGCGCGCGGCGGTGCTCGCCTCCTGCCATATCGCGCAGCGCGACCCGGCGGTCCTGGCCGCTATCCAGCGCAGTCACAATCCTGTGAGGAAGCAGTAAATAGGCCATCGTTCCATAAAATGGGACATGTAGTCTCTTATGGGCCCGGTGCCGCCTTGAACGGTTTTGACCCTATTGCTAAGGTTCCAGAGCGTCATGGCGGAAAGACGCTCTCGCCCTTGAGGGGTCACCGGCACCAATCATCCTGAAGCTTCTTCAGGTTTTGCGCACTTCACAGGATGGACGGCCCATGCGCTTCCGCAATTCCAGAGTACGGACCAAGGTGACGGCTCTGCTGCTGTCGCTCGCGGCGCTGTGGGCGTTCGCGGCATGGGTGACCTTGCGGGAAGGCGTCAACCTTCTGTGGGTGAGCACGCTGGACAACGGCGTCGTCCAGCCGAGCGAGCCGCTGCTCGTGGAACTGCAGAAGGAGCGCCGCCTCACGCTGGTGCGCCTCGGCAATCCCGCACAGGTGCAGCGCGCGGACCTGCAGGCCCAGCGCGCCCGCAGCGACGCGGCCAAGAAGAACTTCGAGGAGATGTCGGCGGGCGACGCCGTCCGCCTGGCGGCGACGCCCGTCCTGGAGGCGCGCCTCGACGAGACCAGGCGGCGGCTGGACGCGCTCGAAGCCGCGCGCAAGCAGATCGACGCCGGTCAGATCGATCGCGACCGGGCGGCGCGGGCGTTCACCGACGTGACCGACGCCATCTACCGCCTGTACGTCTCCCTCGCCACACTGGACGACGAGGCGGTGGCCAAGGACGCCCGCACCCTGGTCGAACTGACCCGCGCCCGGGAGGTGTTCGCGCAGGAGGACGCGCTCCTGGCGGGGGCACTCGCGGCGGGACGGCTGACCGACGCGGACCGGGCCCGGTTCGCCCAGCTCGTGGGCGCCCAGCGATACCTCACGGACCAGGCGTCGAGCGAGCTGCCCTCGGAGGACAGAAGCACCTTCGAGCGGATCACCGCAGGCGCGGCCTTCGTCCGCCTGCGCGCGATGGAAGACCAGGTCATGCGGGCCGGGCGCCTGGACATGACGCTCCCGGTGACTCAGGAGCAGTGGCGGAACGTCGCGGAGAACGTCCTCACCCAGCGGCAGGACGCCGTGGAGAAGGCCGGCGTCGGCCTGGTCGACCGGGCGGCGTCGGTGGCCGTCGGAGTCGTCGTCCGCCTGGCGCTGGCCGGCGGCCTCGGCCTGGTGGCGGTCATCGCGTCGATCGTCCTGTCGATCACCACGGCCCGGGCGCTGGTGCGCCAGCTGGAGAAGCTGCGCGAGGCCGCGCTCGAACTGGCCAACCAGCGGCTGCCCGGCGTGGTCGCCCGCCTCGCGCATGGCGAGAAGGTCGACGTCAAGGCCGAGGCGCCGCCGCTGGACTTCGGCCCCGACGTCATCGGCCAGGTGGGCGCGGCGTTCAACACCGTCCAGGAGACCGCCATCCGCACCGCGGTCGAGGAGGCCCAGCTCAGGCAGAGCATCCGTGACATCCTGCTCAGCCTCGCCCGCCGTACGCAGTCGCTGGTGCACCGGCAGCTCACGCTGCTCGACGTGATGGAGCGGCGCGAGTCGGACCCGGCGGAGCTGAAGGACCTGTTCCGCATCGACCACCTCGCCACCCGCATGCGGCGCAACGCCGAGAACCTCATCGTCCTGTCCGGGGCGTCCCCCGCCCGCGCCTGGCGGCGCTCGGTGCCGATGGTCGACGTCGTACGCGGCGCGCTGGCCGAGGTCGAGGACTACACCCGGGTCACCGTGATGCCGATGGGGGAGACCGCGCTCATCGGACGCGCGGTGGGCGACGTCATCCACCTGCTCGCCGAGCTGATCGAGAACGCGGTGTCGTTCTCCCCGCCGTACACGATGGTGCAGGTGGGCGGCCAGACGGTGGCCAGCGGGTACGCGATCGAGATCGAGGACCGCGGCCTCGGGATGAGCGCCGAGGACCTGGAGGCGACCAACCAGCGGATCGCCGACCCGCCCGAGTTCAACCTGTCGAGCACCGCCCGGCTCGGCCTGTACGTCGTCAGCCGCCTGGCCGAGCGGCACGGGATCAAGGTGTCGCTCAAGGCGTCGCCGTACGGCGGCACGACCGCGGTCGTGCTGCTGCCGCGCGACCTCGTCATCGAGGGCGGGGAGAACCTGCCCGAGGAGGAGACCGGTCCCGGTCTCGGACAGCGGGAGCCCGGCTCTCGGAAGATCGCGCTGGTCGGCGCGCCCGAGGCGGTTCCCGGACCAGTTCAGGAGGTGGTTCCCGTGCCGAGGGCTCCCGAGCCGCCCAGGCCCGTGCAGAGCGCCCCACTCTCCGGCGGCGCCGAACCGGACAGGCCGGCGCCTTCGGCCGGGTTCACCCCGTCGGGACTGCCGTTCCGGGTGCCGCAGGCCAACCTCGCTCCCGCGCTCGCCGAGGAGCAGAGGAACGCGGCCGAGGCGGAGGACGAGGAGGACCGGTCGCCGGAGGACATCCGCAAGATCATGGGCTCGTTCCAGTCGGGGACGAGGCGCGGCAGATCCGAGGCCGCGAAGATGCTGGGTGACGAGGAGGACAACCTGTGACACAGAAGACCGGGGCCTCCGCGGACCTCGCGTGGCTGCTCGACGACCTCGTCGCGCGGGTCCGTGAGGTCGAGCACGGCATCGTCCTGTCCACCGACGGCCTGCTGCTGGCGGGCTCGCAGGGACTTCGCGTCGAGGACGCCGAGCACCTGTCCGCCGTCGCCTCCGGCCTGCAGAGCCTGGCGCGCGGCGTCGGCGAGCGCTTCCAGGGCGGGTCCGTACGGCAGACCATCGTGGAGATGAAGTCGGCCTACCTGCTCGTGACGGTGGCGGGGCAGGGCGCCTGTCTGGCCGTGCTCTGCGCGGGAGACGCCGACGTCGGCCTGGTGGCGTACGAGATGGCCATGCTCGTGGCGCGCGTCGGGCAGTACCTCACCTCACCTGCCCGAACCACACATGACCGGACCACGATCGATCGCGCCACGGGGAGCGAGGTCCGCCTGTGAACT
Source organism: Microbispora sp. NPDC046933 (assembly GCF_040644635.1). Classification (NCBI taxonomy): domain Bacteria; kingdom Bacillati; phylum Actinomycetota; class Actinomycetes; order Streptosporangiales; family Streptosporangiaceae; genus Microbispora; species Microbispora sp. NPDC046933. The sequence goes on from NZ_JBEYWW010000020.1 coordinate 102,482, forward strand.
CCGAGTGGAGCCCGGACGAGGAGCGTTTGCTCGACGCGCCGACCATCCGGCCGTATGTGATCGCCCGCGGCCGTACGGAGGCGCAGGACCGCTTCGACCTCATCTCGCTCGCGGTGACGATCCGGCCCACCACGGGAACCGAGATCGGGCTCGACCCCGAGCACCAGGCGATCGTGCGGCTGTGCCGCAGGCCGCTGTCGGTCGCCGAGATCGCGGCCCATCTGGACCTGCCGGCCGGGATCGTCCGGGTCCTCCTCGGCGACCTGTTCGACCGGGGTTTCGTGGCCGTGCAGCAGCCCCAACCGGAGATGGACGTGCTCGACGAGCGAATGTACAAGGCGGTGCTCGATGGCCTCCGGGCGCTCTGACACCCTGAAGATGCCCAAGGCGATCAAGTTGCTGATCGCCGGGGGCTTCGGGGTGGGCAAGACCACGATGGTCGGCGCGGTGTCGGAGATCCGGCCGCTGCGTACGGAGGAGACGCTGACCGACCGCAGCGTCGGCGTGGACGACCTGTCCGGGGTCGAGGCGAAGGCGACCACCACGGTCGCCATGGACTTCGGCCGGATCAGCATCGGGCAGGACTTCGTCCTCTACCTCTTCGGCACCCCCGGCCAGGAGCGGTTCTGGTTCGTCTGGGACGAGCTCGCCCGGGGGGCGCTCGGGGCGGTCGTGCTGGCCGACACCCGCAGGCTCGCCGACTGCTTCCCCTCCGTCGACTACTTCGAGCGGCGCGGCACGCCCTTCGTCGTCGCGGTCAACTGCTTCGAGGGCGCCCCGGTCTTCGAGCTGGACGAGGTCAAGCTCGCGCTCAACCTCAGCCCGGACGTGCCGATCATGCTGTGTGACGCGCGCAAGCGCGAGTCGGGCAAGGAAGTCCTGATCGAGCTCGTCAAGCACGCGTACGGCAAGCGTCCGACCGCCGCCGCCCGCTGACGCTCTCTCCGAGGAGAAGGCCTCAGGGCTGGATGTTCTCCAGGTCCTCCAGGAGGCTGGGGTGCGCCCGAGGACCTCGCGGGTGCGGGCGCTGGAGACCGGCTGGTCCATGGCGAAGATCGGGCCGAATGGGCCGAGGTTCTCCTGCGGCACCGCCTCGACCGACAGGCCGAGCCGCCGGCCGATGACGGCCGCGATGTCCCGCACCGCGTCGCCCTCGTCGGCCACCGCGTGCCAGACCGTCCCGGCGGGCGCCGACTCGAGAGCCGGCCGGAACAGGCCCGCCGCGTCGAGCGCGTGCACGGCCGGCCGGCGCTGGGTGCCGTCGCCGGGATAGCCGGACACGCCGGTGCGGCGCGCCTGATCCGTCAGCAGGCCGGTGACTCCGCCCTTGCCCTCGTTGTGGACCGTGCGCGGCATGCGCACGGCCATGCTGCGCACATCGTGCGAAGCCAGAGCCGGCAGCGCGTTGAGAACGCCAGGCTCATCACGAGGCGATCGTGATGACGCGAGAGGGCTCGCGCACCACGCGTTGGCCGCCCTGCGGGAACTGCGCGCGGCGACGGCGTCGCTGGGCTGATCGATTTCGTGCCGCCGCCGTCGGGGGCGTTCGGCGGGTGCGATGACGTCCTCGTTCGCCGGTGAAGTTCGGCCATATCCGACCGGTTTGTCCCACCCCTACCGCGATCCCTGTTTACGTTTCGCGGCGAAGCGATGTTTCCGTACGGCGGTTCGCGCGCGGCCCGCGCCCGAGTGATCGCCTGTACGGATTTCGGCTGCCCGTTAATGCCGCCTGATTGCTCCCCATTAATCCCTTTTGGACGTTGCAGGTCGGCCACTCTTTCCTTCGCGCTCGACCGTGCGTAACAGGTGCACAACAGCCGTTGATCTGAGCCTAACCCCCCTGTAACGTCTGCCCCATCGCAGAAACTATCGGGCGACAGCCGAAAGTTTCGGTCGGAATCCAGAAGGGAAACCACCGTGAAATTGAGTCGGCGAGGTGCGGCGCTCCTGGCGGCGTCGGCACTGGTCCTCGGGGGATGTGGTAGTACCGGGAACGACGCCGGCGAGAGCAAGAGCTCAGCCGGCGGCAAGGTGACCGTCGAGTTCTGGAACATCTGGACCACCGAACCCCTGAAGAGCTACGGCGCTCAGGCGATCAAGGATTTCCAGGCCGCGCACCCGAACATCACGATCAAGAGCGTTCCCTACGAGAACGAGGCGTTCAAGGCGAAGCTGACGACGCTCACCCAGTCCGGCAAGGCGCCGGACATCTTCCAGACCTGGGGCGGGGGCGTGCTCCAGCAGCAGGTCGACGCGGGCCTGGTCAAGGACCTCACCTCCGACGCCGGCTCCTGGCTCGGCAACTTCACGGACGCCGCGCTCTCGGCCTACCAGGTCGACGGCAAGACCTACGCGATCCCGGACGACATCGGCATGGTGGGCTTCTGGTACAACAAGGCGCTGTTCAAGAAGGCCGGGATCGCCGAGCCACCGGGCACCTGGTCGCAGCTCCTTGACGACGTCAAGAAGCTGAAGGCCGCCGGGATCACCCCGATCGCGCTGGGCGGCAAGGACAAGTGGCCGGGCCACTACTACTGGGCGTACCTCTCCATGCGCATCGGCGGCCTCGACGCCCTCAAGCAGGCCGGTGAGAGCAAGGACTTCACGGGTCCGGCCTTCGTGCAGGCGGGGCAGAAGCTCAAGGAACTGGCCGATCTCCAGCCGTTCCAGAAGGGCTACCTCGGCGCGACGTACGGCGACCCGGGCGGCCAGGCCGCGACGATGGGCGACGGCAAGGCCGCCATGGAGCTGATGGGCCAGTGGGCGCCCGCGGTCCAGAAGGACGCCGGCAAGGGCCTCGGCGACGACCTCGGCTTCTTCCCCTTCCCGGCGGTCGACGGCGGCAAGGGCGCGGTCACCGACGCCTTCGGCGGCGGCGGCGGCTTCGCGATCGGGGCCGAGGCCCCGGCGGAGGCCATCGAGTTCCTCAAGTTCCTCGCCGACGCCACGGAGCATCGCAAGGCCGTCGGGACCGGCGGCGTGCTCCCGGTGCTGAAGGGCGAGGAGGACGCGGTCACGGACCCGAACCTGAGCGTGGTCGCCAAGAACCTCGCCGGGGCCACCGGGTTCCAGCTCTACCTCGACCAGGCGTACCCGCCGGCCGTCGGCCAGGAGGTCAACGACTCCGTGGCCCAGCTGATCGCCGGGACCAAGACGCCCGAGCAGGTGGCGCAGGCCATCACGGAAACCGCGAAGTCGGAGTAACTGTCGCGTGAAGACGACGAGACCCCGGAGCCGCAGGCTCCGGGGGTTCACCACGATCCTTCTGTTCCTGCTCCCCGCGCTCGTGCTCTTCTTCGGGCTCGTCGTGGCGCCGATCCTGCTCGCCTTCTACGCGAGCGTGTTCAAGTGGAACGGCATGCGCGGGCTGCCGACGGACTTCATCGGCATGGCGAACTTCACCCGCCTGCTGGCCGACGAGGTCTTCCTCGGGGACCTGTGGCGCGGGCTGCTGCTGATCATCTTGTCGGTGGCGATACAGCTTCCCCTCTCGCTGGGCATCGCCATGCTGCTCAACCAGAGGATCCGCGGCCGGGCGTTCTTCCGCCTGTTGTTCTTCGCCCCGTACGTGCTGTCGGAGGCGATCACCGCGATCCTGTTCATGATGATCCTTTCGCCCACGGAGGGCCTGGCCAACTACATCCTCGGCTGGTTCGGGATCGACGCGCTCGACTGGTTCGCCGACCCGTCGACGGTCATGATGTCGGTGTTCATCGTCATGACCTGGAAGTACTTCGGCTTCCACATGATCTTGTACATCGCCGGGCGCCAGGGCATCCCGAGGGAGCTCACCGAGGCCGCCCAGATCGACGGCGCGACGGGGTGGAAGGTCTTCCGCTACGTCACGCTGCCGCTGCTCGGACCCACGATCCGCATCAGCGTGTTCCTGTCGGTCATCGGCGCGATCCAGCTGTTCGACCTGGTCTGGATCATCACGGGCGGAGGCCCCTCGCACTCCTCCGAGACCATGGCCGTCACGATGTTCCAGTTCGGCTTCAAACGCTTCCAGGTCGGCTACGCGAGCGCGATCAGCGTGGTGATGTTCCTCATCAGCCTCGTGTTCGCGATCTTCTACCAGAGATACGTCATGCGCCGCGACCTCGAAGGAGCCTCCACCGTGCTGCGAGACCAGAGATGAGCGCCAAGCGTCACAAGCAGTCCCCGACGTCGGGCGGTCCGCTGCGCAGCCTGTCCCTGCACGCGATCGTCGTGGTCACGGCGTTGTTCGTCGGTGTCCCCCTGCTGTACGCCGTGCTCGGCGGTTTCAAGACCACCCGGCAGCTCTCGAGCAACCCGATCGGCCTGCCCGACCCCTGGGTGCCGGAGAACTACACGAGCGTGCTCGCCTCGGGATCGTTCTGGCGCATGCTCTGGAACAGCACGTACATCGCGGTGCTGACCACGCTCGTGGTCGTCGCGGTGTCCGCGCTGGCGGCCTTCGTGTTCGCGCGGTTCGCCTTCCGGGGGCGCGAAGCGCTGTTCACGATGTTCGCCGCCGGGCTCATGTTCCCGTTCGCGGTGGCGATCCTGCCGCTGTTCGTGCTGCTGCGGATGTTCGGGCTGCTCGACAACCCGCTCGGCGTGATCCTGCCGCAGGCGGCCTTCGGCATGCCGATGACGATCATCATCCTGCGCGGCTTCTTCCGGGCCATCCCAGGGGAGATCGAGGAGGCGGCGATCCTCGACGGGTGCACGTCGTTCGGCTTCTTCTGGCGGATCCTGCTGCCGATGGCCCGGCCGGCGATCGCCACGGTCTCCGTGCTGGCGGTCGTGAACAGCTGGAACCAGTTCATGCTGCCGCTGGTGGTGTTCAGCGACGACAGTCTCTTCACCATCCCGCTGGGCGTCCAGCAGTTCCAGGGGCAGTACGCGACGGACATCGCACGGGTCATGGCCTACATCGTGGTCGCGATGCTGCCCGCCCTCGGGTTCTACGCCGTGGCCGAGCGCCAGCTCGTCAGCGGCCTGACCGCGGGGGCCGTCAAGGGCTGACCCGCGTGTACAGCCGTACGGCGTAGCCGAGCACGCGGACGGTCCGCTCCCGGCTGTAGCCCTCGCGCAGCAGCAGCCGCTTCGCGGAGTCACGCGAGGACGAGAGGTCGGCGGGCGCGGGATGGGGACGGCTCACCACCCATACCCGCGGCGCCGCGCCCAGCGATGCGGCGATCTCGCCGGCGGGCAGCTCACGCCCGGCGAGCGTGCCCGACGCCGCGCCGCCGGTCCGCAGCGCCGCGTCGCGGACGCCGCGGAACGCGGCAGGGTACGCCTCGGCGACCAGGCGGCGGATCGAGGGCAGGAACAGCACGGCGTCTCCGGGCCGCCGTCCCGAACCGATGACCCGCGCCACGGCGGCCGGGTCGTCCGGGCGGCTGTCGATCCGCCTGACGGCGGCCTGGGCCGGCAGGGACGCCCCCAGAAGCAGAGCGGGCAGCGCCAGCGCGGCCGCCGCCCGCGGCCACCCCGGCGCCGCCGGCAGGAGCCGTACGGCCCGGGCGAGCCCCGCGCCCAGCGCCAGCGCGAGCCCCACCATCGAGAACAGGACATAGCGGTCCTGGTAGAGCGGGTGGATCTGCGACACGGCGAGCAGCAGGGCGGGTGGCAGGAGCGACAGCGGCACGGCGAACGCGGCGATCCCGGGCAGCTCTCCGCAGCCGCCGGGTGCTCGCCGGGCGACGGTTCCCGCCGTGCCTCCCGCCGTGCCTCCCGCCCTGCCTCCCGTACGGCTTCCCGCCAGACCGAGCACCACGAGCACGACGGTCGCCGCGAGGAGCACGCCGGTCCCGGCGAAGCGGGTCACGAGGGCCTTCACCTCCGGCAGGCCGGGCCGCTCCAACCACGCCACCTGGCCGCGCTGGCCGAACGCCGTCCACGCCACCGGCAGGACGGCGAGCAGGGCGCCCGCGACGGCGCGGGCCCAGCGCGCCGCCACGCCCTTGCCCCCACCTCGCGCGGCGGCGACGAGCACCGTGACCGCGTGCGCCGCCAGGGCCAGGACGGCGAACAGGTTGAGCAGGCACGCGACGGCGACCGCCACGCCGTACCGCACCCAGGTGCTTCGCGACGGGTCGCACAGCGGATTGCACAGCGGATTGCACAGCGGATTGCACAGCGCTGTGGCGAGCAGGCGCGTCGCCTCCACCACCGCCGCCGCGACCAGCGCGTACGGCCTGCCCTCCTGGGCGTGGAAGACGACGACCGGGGCGGCGGCGTACGCGAGGCCCGCGTACAGCCCGGCCGGGGCCGAGACCAGCCGCCGCCCGACGGCCGCGACACCGGCCGCCGCGACGGCCGTGGCGAGGACGGACGGAATCCGGATGACCACCTCCGCGGGGACGGCGTCCCCCACGAGCCTGATCAACGGGTGGAGCAGGAGGTAGTAGCAGCCGTGGACGGCGTCGACGTTCCCCAGCGTGCGCCACAGGTCAGGCAGCGCCCGCCCCGCCACGGCGTACGTCGTGGCCTCGTCCTGCCACATCGATCCGCGCCGGATGCCCCACAGGCCGCCCAGCAACGCGGCCAGGACCGGAGCGATCAGCACGGCCCGGTGCCGCCACCCGTATGCGTCCGGCGCCGGCGGCCGGGTGGCGCGACCATCCGGCGGCGCGGTGCCGGGACCGATCTGGTGGCTGATCCTCACACGTCCTCCGCCTGCTCCGCCCGGGTGCGTCCTCATCCGATGCCCCGGCGGGGAACGGGAGGATGAACGCGTCCTAAGGTGATCGGAACAAGGGGATAACTCGCAGGGAGGAGCACCGATGGCCGAACCGATCGTCCGTCCCGCCGCCGACGCCGACATGCCCGGTCTTCGCGCCGTCGCGAACCACTTCGGCCTCCTGGGCATGTGGCCGGAGCAGCCGGACTTCGTGGACGCGGAACGCGAGTTCGGCACGGTGCTCGTCGGCGAGGTGGACGGCGCGATCGTGGGCTTCGGCGGAGTGCTGCGCCGGGGGACGGTCACGCACCTCGGAGACCTGTTCGTCCTGCCGGACCACCAGTCGTCGGGGGTGGGCCGCACGATCCTGTCCCGCCTGCTGCCACGCGACACGCCCAAGGTCACCTTCGCGGCCGACGACACCAGGGCGCTCGCGCTGTACGTCAGGAACGGGATGCGCCCGCGCTGCCCGCTGCTGTACCTGAAGCGGAGGCCGCTCGGCGACGGGCCGGCGCGGCGGGAGAGCGGGCGGGCGGCGCCGGAGGAGGCGGACGTCCGCGCGGCGGCGGCGATGGACGCCCGTGTCTGCGGCGGAGACCGGGCCGCGACGCTCGCCTGGTACGCCGGGCTGCCCGGCGTGACGCTGCACGTCAGCGGATCGGGCTACGCGTTCGCCAGGGTGGCCGGAGACAAGGTCGTCATCGGACCGGCCGGGGGCGCGACCCCGCAGGACTGCGTCGACATCGTGCTGGAGGCGGCGCACGCCCATCACGCCGCCAGGCCGGTCCACGTCGCGGTGCCCGGCACGCATCCGCTGCTGCCCCTTCTGCTGGACGCGGGCTGGCGCATCGGCGACATGGACACGCTGATGACCAGCGAGGACTTCATGCGGCTCGACTGCTACGTCCCGCACCCCGACCTCGGCTGACACGGGCTCCGGTGTGCCTCGGACGTGGCAGGCCGGCGGCCCCCGTCCCCGGCCAGGGGGACACCGGGGACGAGGGCGGCGCGGCCGGGGGGAGCCTTGACAGACGGGAACCTGGACAGGGGGAGCGCGGCGGCTCGTGCCGACCCTCGTCGGCGCGGCCCGGCCTGCCGGTCCGCCGGACCGTTACAGCCTGCGCAGGTAGTGGGCGGAGGCCCATCCGGGGATGCCGCCGGCGGTGTTCACGGCCACCCAGCCGTGGGTGGCGCCGCAGGCTCCGGCGATGTTCCCGTCTGCGTGTCGCAGCCTGCCGACGGGGGCGTGGTGGACACCGGCGCCCTCGCGGACGTTGAGGAAGCTGCCCTTGCGCACGTGCCGGAGGCGGTAGAGGCACGAGAGCGAGGGCCGTCCGCTCAGGTCGATCCTGTGGAGGTAGCGGGCGGCGGCGAAGCCCGACGTCCCGTCGGCGGTCTTCACCGCGATCCAGCCGTTGGCGGCGGTGCAGGCTCCGGAGAAGCCTCCGTCGGCCGGCCGCAGCTTGGCGACGGGGGTGTGGCGGATGCCGGCGCCCTCGCGGACGTTGAGGAAGCCGCCCTCGCGCACGCCCCGGAGCCGGTAGGCGCACACGAGGCCGGGCCCCTGCCTGGCCTCGTGCACGACCTGCCCATAGGGACCTGACGAGGTGGGTTCGCCGGGACCGGGCGGCCGGACCGTCGCGAGGGCCGGGGCGGGATCCCCCGGGACACCCGACGCCGGCTCGGCCGCGATCCTCGACGTGAGGCTCCCCATGGCGTCGGAACCGGCCAGTCCGGCGACCGCCGGTGCGGTCTGTCCCGCGACCTGCGGTGCGGTCTGTCCCGCGACCGCCGGTGCGGGGTGGCCTGCGACGAGCCACCCTGTGGCGGCCCACGCCGCCAGTGCGGGAACGATGCCCTTGGCCACTGTCACGATCTCTCCCTTCGGTCGGCATCGCCTACGCCCGGCCGGGGGGACCCGGGTCAGTGGTGCTCACCCGAAGTTCTGATCTGATTACCGAGCGTTTACACCTCGGTTGAATTGCCGCCTGGATTTTTTACTCGACACACGCGGGGAAAAGGGGTGATCGGTCATCCGCTGTGCGCGCCGTGGAAGGGCGTGGTCACCCCCTCGTACGCCAGGTGCAGCATCATTCCCAGGTCGGCGTGGCTGAGGTTGTGGCAGTGGTTCATCCACAGCCCCGGATTGGCGGCGCGGAAGGCCACCTCCCACACCTCGCCGGGCTGGACGTCGAAGGTGTCGAGCCACAGGGGGCTGCCGGTGACGGAGCGGCCGTCACGCGAGAGCACGAGCACCCGATGGCCGTGGAGGTGCCAGGGGTGGGTGTCCCGGCCGCGGTTGACCACGGTGAGCCGGACCAGGTCGCCCTCCCTGACCACTTCGGTGGGGATGTCGGGGAATGCCTGGCCGTTCACCGTGTGCGCGTACATCGGCCGGCCGTTCGTCAGCGCGAACCCCCTGTCGAGGACGAGCGTGAAGTCCCGGTCGAAGTGGTCGCGGGACGTGTACGGCGTGGGGGCGGGGGCGCCATACCGGGTGAGGTCGAGTTCCGGCCAGTCCGCCGTCTGACCGCCGGCAGAGGGAACAGCGCCGGCGTCCGCGCTCGCACCGGCGGATTCGTCGCCCGTACTCGACGGGACGAGCCGTACGGAGTCGGTGCGGTCGTCGATGCGCAGGACGGCGGGGCCCGGCGGCATCGTGAACGCGAGGTCGTACCGGCCGCCCGCCGCGAGTCGCAGGCCGGCACGGCCGAGCGTGCCCGGCGCGTTCAGGTCCGTCCCGTCCACCGCCACCAGCCGGTACGGCGTGCCCGCGAGGGTGAACCGATGCGGTGTGTTGTCGGTGTTGATCAGGCGCAGCCGTACGGGCGTGCCGGGCGCGGCCTGCCGGACCAGGGGCTGGTCGCGGTCGCCCGTCACCGTCGCGCCGCCGAAGGTGTGCACGGGCAGCGTGAGGTCGACTCCGGTGGTCGCGGTCCCCTTCGGCGTGACGACGAGCGTGCCGTAGAGCCCCATCCGGACGCCGAGGTCGGACACCTCGTGGGTGTGGTACCAGTACGTCCCCGCCTGGGCGGCGACGAAGCGGTAGACGAACTCCCCGCCGGGCGGCACGGCCTCCTGGGTGAGGCCGGGCACGCCGTCCTCGCCCGAGGGCACGTCGTAGCCGTGCCAGTGCAGCGTCACCCCCGACGTGATGTCCGCGTTGCGCAGCCGCACCTCGACGAGGTCGCCCTGGACGGCGGTGATCGCCGGCCCGGGCACCTGGCCGTCGAAGGTCCACGCGGACACCTTCCGTCCCGACGACAGCGTGACGGTCGCCGTACGGGCCGTCAGCGTGAACCGGCGCACGGCGCCGCCCGGTGGAGGTGTGGCCGGACCGCGCAGGTCGGTCACCGGACGGGTCGCCCCTCCCATGACGGGGGCGGATTCCCCCGCGGCGGAGTGGGCGTGGGAGGCGGCGCCGGTGGCGCCCATGGCGGCGGTCCCTCCGGGGGCGGAGCCCTCCGCCGTGGTCTCCTCCGCGAAGGGGACGAACACGAGGGTGGCGCCGAGCACGGCGGCCACGGCGGTCGCCGCCGTCGCCGTCCGCAGCCCGGGGACGTGCGTGCTCATCGCTCTCCACGTCCCCAGGACGGCCCCCGCGGCGACGGCCAGGAGGAGGAGAGCGGTGCCCGGATCCGCCGGGTATCCGATCAGGAAGGTCTGCACGATCCCGGCCGCCGCCGCGTACCCGGCGCCGAGCAGCGGGACGACGACCGCCGGCGCTTTGACGGCGTCCCGCGAAGCCGCGTCCGCTCTGGCGGCGCGGAGCAGGCGTGGTCCGGCGAGTGCGGTGGCCGCGGCGCCCGCCGCGACGAGAAGCGGCAGGACGACGGTGATCTTCTCCTGCACGAACCACCAGCCGGCCCCGGCCAGGGCGAGGACGGACCAGACCCGGGCCAGGGACGCGACCAGGGCCACCGCGAACAGGGCCGCGGCCGTTCTCGGACGGCGGGCCGTCGCGGCCACGCCCGCGCTCACCCACGCCGCCGCGGTCAGGACCGAGACGAGCAGGTCGAGCGCCATGAGCCGGTCGGTCGTCATGAGGCGGGAACCGGACGGCCCTCCGCGGCGGCCTCCGACGGGGCGGGCTTGGGCCACGCGAGCCGCCGTGCCCGGCGGAACACGAGTTCGCAGGCGCCGATGACCGCCATGCCGTTGACGGCGTGCAGGCCGAGGATCGCCAGGGAGAGGGGTGTGGTGTTGCCGGTGCTGTCGTCGAACAGTCCGCCCAGCGCGATGATCAGCGCCTGCACGACGACCAGGCCGAGGGGCAGGACGGTCAGCCCGATCTGGCGTCCCGGCGCCCTGGCTGCCGCCGCGGCGGCGGTGGCCACCAGCGACAGCACGGGGATGACCATCATGCCGTTCATGCTGTGCAGGGCGAACGAGGAGTCGTCCTGTGGTTTGTCGAACGCGCCGACGGCCGCGAGGTACATCTGTACGACGGCGGCGGCGAGCAGCAGTCCCGCGAAGGCGGCGTAGACCTTGCGCACGCTCTTGCTCCCTTCGGTCAGCGGATTGCGGGGATCTCGGGGGATCACGGGGGATCACGGGGGATCACGGGGATCGTGTCCCACCTGGCCGGCGTCGTCGTCCCTCGTGGAGAGACACGTCGGCTACCGCTGGGGGAGTACGCGGGTCCGCGTTCCGCCCGTCCCCCGGCGGTGTCTCGATGGTGCCGCCGGCGGCCGCCGGCGTCGTCGCACGCGGGGAGGCTCCCGGTCCTACCGCCGCGGGATCACTGCCGTACGCCGCTACGACGAGGGGAGTACGGTCATCGCGGCCGGTTCTACGGCCGGGGTGATGGCGTCGGCGTGGCTCCTTCGCGCGGAGGCCCTTGCGCTCCGCCGGTGCCCGAGTGCGAGCGCCGCGCGGTCACGCCTCGTCGCGGTTGCGGAGCAGGTCTTCGGCCTGCTCGACCACGTCGTCGACCGGGACCTCGGCCACCCACGACTCGTCGTGCGGGCACCGCCCCGCCCGTGGGTCGTGCCCGCTGACGCCGCAGACCGGGCACCGCGCGGTCCAGGAGATCAGCGGCCGGTGCAGGGTGCGGGTGAGCGGCCCGGCGTTGATGAGGTTGCCGCCCCAGAAGATGCCGACGGTGGCCGTCCCGACCGCCGCGGCGAGGTGACGGGGGCCGGTGTCGTTGGAGACGACCAGGTCGCACCGCTCGTACAGCGCGGCGAGGCCGCCGATGCCGAGCGTGCCGACCGCCGTCACGGCGGGCCGCCGCATCGCCGCCGCGACCTCCTCGACCACCTCCCGCTCCTGCTCGACACCGGTGATCACGACCGGGCGCCCGAGCCGGTCGGCCGCCTCCGCGAAGGCGCGCGCCGGCCAGCGCCGCCGGGGGTCGCTCGCCCCCGGATGCAGCGCGACCAGGCCGCGCGGCGGCTCGCCGTACACGCGGGCGAGTTCGGCGCGGTCGGCGTCGGTCACGGCGATCCTCGGCTCGTATGCCTCGGCCGTCCCGCCGACCAGCGCGGCGACCTCCAGGTAGCGCAGCGTCTCGTGTTGGTAGTACACGTACGGCACCCACAGGTCGAGCCGTTCGGCGTCCGGCGTGCACAGGCCGGCCGTCACCCGGGCCCCGATCGACTTGACGAAGGGGTTGGAGTTGCGCCCGCCGCCGTGGATCTGCACTGCGAGGTCGAACCGGTGCTCGCGCAGCTCCTGGAACAGGCTCTCCGGAGCCGCGTGGCCGCTGCCCGCCGACGACACCCCGGAGATCGGTGGCAGGGCGATGACGTCGTCGACCGGTCCCGGCCTGCCGTCCAGGAACCGGGCGTGCCAGGGGGTGCCGAGGAGGGTCAGCCGGGTCTGTGGATAGGCCCGGCGGAGCGCCTCCAGGGCGGGCATCGCGAGGACCAGGTCGCCCAGGGCGTTGGCCCGCAGCACGGCGATGCGGCGCACGTCCTCGATCAGTGCGCCCATGCCGTCTCGAACACGTAGTCGTAGCACTCGGCCCTGCGGTCGGTGACGGTCGTGGGCAGCTCCAGGTGGTAGGCCCGGCTCGGCAGCAGGCCCGCGCCGCCGTACCTCTCCATGACGCGCAGCTGCGCCACGACGTCCTCACCCGCGTGCCGGGAGGGCACCGACCGCCAGAAGTCGAAGCCGCCGCACTCCAGCAGCCGCTCCCGGTCGTACAGCACGCAGCCGCCGATCCAGGCCACCTTGTACGCCCGCCACTCCCGGGGGCCCGGCGAGCCGAGATGTTTCCGCGCGAGATGCAGCGGGTTGGAGGCGTTGTGCAGGGTGTGGCGCCGCCAGGCCGGCGACTCCCGGCGCACCCGCTCGGGCCGCACGCCGTCCGTCCACTCCTCGTACGGCGCGAGCTCGGCGGGGCGCACGTCGTCGCGGTAGGACAGGCCGTGCAGGGCATAACCGACGAAGCCGCAGCGCAGGTCGCCGATCGCGGACAGCAGGACCTCGACCGCCTCCGGCTCCAGCCACACGTCGTCGTCCAGGTAGAGCACCAGCCGCCGTTCGGCCCGGCCGAGCAGGAACGCGCGTTGCTCCGCCATGCCCCGCGGGGGCAGGTGGCGGTGGACGGCCACGGGCCTGTCGCGGTGGTCGAGGATCCGCAGCTGCGCCGCCACCAGCGGGTCGTCGGCGACGGACTCGTTCGACTGGTCCGAGATCACGACGCGGAACCCGGACACGGTCTGCGCCGCGAGGCCCCCCAACGTGACGGCAAGCGCGCCCGGGCGGTCCTTGGTGGGCACGAGCACATCCAGGTCAGACGGGGCGAACATGCGCGCCTGATACCCCTGAGGTCGTACGGCAAACAGAGGCCGCGGGCGGGCCGGCGGTGGTGTACAGCTTCCGCAACCGCGCCCGCACATCGCTCACCGAGATAGATCTCTGTAAAAGGGAATGCATAGAGACCGACTCGGTCAACTTCATGTTGTACCTGTGGAGGATCCGTGCAGCGGATACAGGAGTTGCGGGACGTTCAGATCAAACGACTGTATGAGCAGGGGATGAGCCAACGGGAAATCGGCGAGCTGTACGGCCTGAGCGGCCCCCACGTTCACACGATTCTGCATCAGGTGGGCGCAGCCTCGAAGCCACGCGACCGCAGACCTCCCGTCCAGAACCTGACGCAGGCTGTCACGTCCTTCGCCTCCGAGTACGGGGAGATCATCGCGAGGCTGGCGGCTTCCGGCGTGTCCCGCGCCGAGGTCATCGCCCGCTTCCAACTGATCCTGCCCGACGTGGATATCACCGTCGTGGGCAAAGGCATCAGCGCCACCGGTGCCGTCTTCGACCACTGGCACGCGCGCGATGCCGCTGTTTTCTCGGCGAGGGTCACCGAGGCCGCGGTCTGGTATCTGCTGGGACGCAGCCTGGACCTGACCGAAGACCACAGGACCGCACTGATGGCGGATGATTTCGAGGAGGCGTGGGAGGTCGCCGTAGCACTCGAGGAACAGGGCGTGGTCCGTTCCGACATCGCTTCGGTGCTGGGCCTCATCGGGACCACACGTGCCGCCTGCCGCGACAACTCCGACGTGACGATCACAAGGAAACGCTACGACGAATTGCGTCTCCGTGTCCTCAGCGAGTGGGCTCTGCCCGCAGCCGGGAAAACCGCCGTCTGGCCACCGACAGGCCTCACGGTCATGAAACGGCTCGGCGGCGGATATTGGGCGGACGCCTTACGCAACATCGGTCTCCATCCGAGTTCGAAGGGCCGCTCGCGTGGTCTTCTGAAATATCGGGAGGAGGATTACGAATCGGCGCTCTCCGACTACTTCGACTACTCCAAGGCCCACGGCCACGTGCCGAGCGTCGACGGATACGAGCGGTGGGTCGAGTTCGAGGGCCGGGCCGGGTACGACAGGCCGTCTTGGGGAGCCGTCCGGCTCCGCTACAAGACGTGGGCCAACGTCCTGCGCGCCGCTGCCAGGCCCTTCCTCAGGCAGGAGACTGTGAAGGTCAACCGCATACCGCACAGCACTCGCGCCCTGCACGACGCGCAGAACGGGTGGAAGCGCTTCGTGGAGGAATTCGGCGCCGCACCGCCGGCCAAGGCGCCGTACCTCGTCAGGGTTTTCGTGCGCTCCTATGTCGAGGAGTTCGAATTCCGGCGGAGGGTTTGGCTGCGCGCAGTGGTAGCCGCCGACGCCGGTGCGGTCGAACGAGTTTTGGCAGGGGAGTCGCTGTCCAAGAGGCAGCGCCATCTGCTGGCAGAAGGGTCGTCACCAGCGGACGTCCTCACGGACAAATACATCGACGGCCTGGGAGCCGGAGACCCGCGCGTGAACGATGGCTGGCTCCGGCCGGACGCGCAGGCAGAGCTGGACTTCGTGCCTGACGAGGTAGCTCTCCAGTACAAGGTCCTGAGAGAGGTACGCAACTACTTCACGCACACTTCCGAGGAGTCCCGGCAGCGGGTGCGTACCACGATCGACGCCCTCGCCACCCTGGATCCGCGGTTCACGATGAACCAGGCGGTAACCACGCGGACTCTGTCCGATTGGCTGAGAGTCAAAGACCTTCAGCGGCTTCGCCTGCTGTGCGGCTCGGTCCAGGAACTCTGGCGGGCCATGGTCGTCGGCGAAACACTCCTGGGCGTCACATGACTCACGTCGCGGCGACGGCGACGCACCGTCCCCCTGGGGGCGGGGCCGCGAGGCTGTGCTGAGGTTCCCGATCGCCCTGGCGGTTCTGCCGGACGGGTGTGTGCTGGCCCCGCGCCTCGGGTCCCTGACCGCCGCAGTCATTGGGCCTTCACTGTTAGGAAACTTTCTTTTATATTTGCCCCACCCCCCAGCAGTGAGGAGCACACATGCGAAGAACGCTGACCTTCCTCGCGACGGCGACGATCGGCATCGGCGCCACGGTGTTCATCGCCTCGCCGGCGCAGGCGCACGGGTACATCTCGTCGCCCGCCAGCCGTCAGGCGATGTGCGCACAGGGCCGCGTCCCCAACTGCGGCGACATCATCTACGAGCCCCAGAGTGTGGAAGGACCGAAGGGGCTGCGCAGCTGCAGCGGCGGCAACGCCCGTTTCGCGCAGCTCGACGACGAGAGCAAGGCCTGGCCCGCCACCAGCGTGGGCGACACCGTCACCTTCACCTGGTCGCTGACCGCCCGCCACGCGACCAGCACGTGGGAGTACTACATCGGAGGCACCCGGATCGCCGTCTTCGACGATCACGGTGCGCAGCCCCCGGCCACGGTCAGCCACACCGTGAACCTGGGCGGACGGACGGGCCGGCAGAAGGTGCTGGCGATCTGGAACGTGGCCGACACCGCCAACGCGTTCTACGCCTGCGTCGACCTCCAGGTCGGCGGGGGCGGCACGCCCAGCCCCTCGCCCACTCCCTCTCCGACGCCGACACGTACTCCGAGCCCGTCTCCCACGCCGACGCGTACCCCCACGCCCACTCCCGGTGGCACCTGGGCCGCCGGCACGGCGTACAAGGCGGGCGACCAGGTCACCTACGGCGGGGCGACGTACCGGTGCATCCAGGCCCACACGGCGATCGTGGGCTGGGAGCCGCCGAACGTCCCGGCGCTGTGGCAGAAGATCTAGCGCGCACCCGCTCGAAGCGCCCGTCCCGGCCGGCCCGGGGCGGGCGCCAGGGTCAGCCGAGGTGCACGTGCACCTCGGCGCCCTGCACGAAGGCCCGCGAATACGGGCACTCCCCGTGGGCCTGCTCCACCAGCCTGCGGGCCGCCTCGGGCTCGACCCCCGGCAGGCGTACGGTCAGGTCGGTGGCGATCGTGTAGTCGTCGGCGGTGCCCCGCTTGCGCAGCGTGACGGCGGTGTCCACGGTGGCGTCGGCGGTGCCGACGCCCTGCCGCCCGGCGACCAGCGTGAGCGAGTTGTGGAAGCAGGAGGCGTACGCCGCGGCGAGCAGTTGCTCGGGGTTGGTCGCCCCGCCGGGGCCGCCGAGTTCCCCGGGCGCCGTGATGCGGACGTCGAGCACGCCGTCGTCCGACGTCACCTTCCCGAGGGCGGACGAGGCCCGGGCCGTGTAGAGATCGTCGTATGCTTCGCCGCCCCCGCGGTCGCCCGCCGAGACCGCCTGGGCCGCCTGGACCGCCTGCCGCCGGTGCTCCACCGGGCCCGGCCGCCGGCCGGTCCGGTCCTCGGGGCGCGCGGCGGGCCGGTCCTCGGCCGGAGGCATCCGCCCGGTGAGCTCCGCTTCGACTCCGGGCCCCGAGTAGTCGGGTCCGGGCGCCCGGTCGCTCGGCAGATGGGTGAATCGCCGTGTTTCCTCGCTCATGTGCATCCCTCGTCCGCTCCGGTGGGGATCGGCGGGTCACGTACCCCCACGGGCTGCCCAATACCGGACTTTGGGGGCAAAAGTTCACATCAGCGCCGCTGTGCTACGGTCCCGCACGTATTCCCGGGTGAGTGGTGAAATGTCGGCGAAGGTGGGTTGGTTATGAGTGGGGCTGTCCGGTGGGGCGTCCTCGGCACGGCGGGCATCGCCGCACGGGCGTTCCTGCCCGCCTTGCGCGAGGCCGGCGGGGGTACGGCCGCCGTGGTGGCGGGCCGTGACCTGTCCCGGGCCGAGGAGTTCGCCGCGCGGAACGGCGTCGCCGGGGCCGTGCGCGGCTACGAGGCCGTCATCGAGGACCCGTCGATCGACGCGGTCTACATCCCGCTGCCGAACGCCCTGCACGCGCAGTGGACGATCGCTGCCCTGGAAGCGGGCAAGGCGGTCCTGTGCGAGAAGCCGCTGTGCCTCACCGCCGCGGAGGCCGGGAACGTCATCGAGGTGGCGCGCCGGTCGGCCCGGCCGCTCTGGGAGGCGTTCGTCTTCCCCTTCCACCCGCAGACGGCCCGGCTGCGCGGCCTGCTCGCCGAAGGCGCGATCGGCGAGCTGCGGGAGATCTGGTCGTCCTTCCACTTCACGATGGAGGGCAGCGAGAACATCCGGCTCGACGCGGCCCTCGGCGGCGGCGCGCTCTACGACGTCGGCTGCTATCCCGTACGGCTCGCGCACCTGCTGTTCGGCGGTGACGCCGTCGCCGGTCACGCCGTCGCGGTCAAGGGCGAGGCGGGGGTGGACATCGAGACCGCCGGGGTCCTGGAGTTCGACTCCGGTCGCCTGATGCTGAGCTGCGGCTTCGACCTGCCGTTCACGACGTACACCCGCCTGGTCGGCACCGGCGGGGAGATCCGGCTGACCAACCCGTTCCACCCCGAGCCGCACGACGGGCTCGAAGTGTGGCGTGAGGGACGCCTGGTCGCCCGGCACGAGCCGGGCGAGGGCACCGCGTTCTCCTGGGGCATCCGCCACATCCACGAGGTGGTGCGCGGAGAGGCCGAGCCCCGGCACACGGCGGCCCACGACTCCCTCGGCACCGCCCGGTCCCTCGACATGCTGCGCTGACGCGACGTTCCGGGGCTGCCGAGGCGGCCGGGTCAGGGCGTGGTGGGCTTCGTGCGAAGCTCGCGCGGGAAGCGCGGCTCCGCGGTGAGCACGTCGCCGCACCCGCCATGCGTGGTATGCATGGGCGGTGACGATCCCCCGGCCGTACGACGCGGTGCTGTGCGACTTCGACGGTGTCATCCGCTTCCACGACCAGACGGAGCTGACCGAGCTGGAACGAGCCGTAGGCCTGGCCGAGGGCACCACGGCCAGGGTCGTCTTCGCGCCCGAGGTGGACCGGCCGGCGCTGCTGGGGCAGATCACCGTCGAGCAGTGGATGGAGGCGGCCGAGGCCGCCCTGGCCCTCCAGGTGCCGCGGGAGCAGGCCCGCGAGCTGGTCACAGCGTTCGTCAAGGCGCCCGCCCGGGTGGACGAGGACGTGCTCGGCCTGCTGCGCCGGGCCCAGGCGTACGTGCCCGTCGTGCTGGTGACCAACGCGACGCTGGATCTGGAGGACGACCTCGCCTGGCTGGGCCTGAGCCACTTCGCCGACGAGGTGGTCAGCAGCGCCCGGGTGGGAGTGGGCAAGCCCGACCCCCGCATCTACGAGATCGCCGCCGAGCGCGCGGGTGTGCCACTCGGGCGGTGCCTGTTCGTCGACGACCGAGCGGAGAACGTCGAGGCGGCCAGGGCGCTCGGCATGACGGCCGTCCTCTTCACCGGCGTGCCCGACCTGGAGACGGCACTCGCGCCACTGCTGGGCTGACCCGTCAGCCGAGCCTTTCCGCCAGGGCGAGCTGGGTGAGGTAGCGCTTCACGATGCGACCGCCATATCGGCCGTCGATCAGTGCCGCGATGCAGCCGAGCTCCGCGAGATCCTCGGCGGGCAGGGCGCGATGGTTGGAGTACGTCCTGAGCAGGTCGAGGTACTCCCGAGTCGTATAGGCGTGATCCCACTCGTAACGGTGGAACCGCACCGGCCCGAAGCGGCCGGAGGCGTCGATCTCGCCGCTGTCGTACGGGATGTCACTGCCCGGTTTCAGCCGCAGGTCGGGCGGTGTGGCGGGGTCCCACCGCTCGTAACAGCGCTGGACCTCGGCGAAGAACGCCTCGCTGCCCCCGGCGACGTGCTCGGTGGAGACGACGGCCAGCAGCCCGCCCGGCCGCAGCGCGTCGGCCGACCTGCCCACCCGTGTCGCGGGGTCGATCCAGTGGAAGCTGGTGGCGGCGAAGACGACGTCGAACGGCTCCGGCGGCAGCGGCCATTCCTCGAAGGCCGCGTTGACGACTTCCACGTCGGGAAATCGGGCGAGCTTGCGGCGGGCGAGCGCCGCCATCTCGGTCCCCAGCTCCACCGCCGTGACCGCGCAGCCGCGCCCGGCGAGGGAGGCCGTGGCCTGGCCGGTGCCGCAGCCGATCTCCAGCACGCGGCTGCCGCGGGGGATGTGCTCGAACATCGCGGCGGGGTAGCCGGGCCGCATCCGGTCGTAGAGGGCGGCGTCCTCGGTGAAGGTGCGGCGCAGCATGAGACGGTCGCCGTCGTCCATGTCGCTACCGCCCTTCCGCGTCGGACAGCAGGATGCCGATCGCCACCCGCCGGCCCGCCGTACGCAGGCGGGTCAGGCCGTCGCGGACTTCCCGGGGGGCAGCGGACGAGGTCCAAAGCGTCTCGCGCGGCAGGTAGCCGTGCCCGTCGAGGGCGACCAGCCGCTCGACCGCCTCGGCGTCCAGGCCGTGGCCGTCCGCGAACTCCCCGGCCCACCTGCGGAAGGCCTCGTCGTGGTCGACCAGTGTGTTGTCCAGATCGAACAGCGCCGGCCTCGTCACGCCTGATCACGTTACCCGCCCCACTCCCGGCGCTCATGTGATTACTTTGGGTTGTCATTCGATCACCTAAAGGAGGGAGGAGCGCCGGTGGACGTGTACTCGCCTCGGGCGATCTGGGGCAGGGGGTTGCGTGGGCCGCGTTCCTCGACGGCGTCAGGGCCGGGGGGTTCGAGCTCGGCTCGCGGTGACCGTGTCGTAGAAGGGGGCGGCTTCCCGCGTTCGCGACTCGCTCCGTACGACGCCGGCGATGACCGTGGTCACCATCTTGTGGACGGCGTCGGCCTGGGGCGGGCCGCCGTCCCGGTCGGCGAACAGCAGGTGTGAGGCTCCGAGCAGCGTGGGGGCGAGCGTGTCGACGTCGGCGTCCGCCGTGATGCGGCCCAGGTCGCGCTCGGCGGCGAGGTAGGAGGCGAGCATGGCCGCGGCCTCCGTCAGGAGCGGGAGGCCAGGGCCCGGCCTCGCCTGGCGCAGCCGGGCGCGCAGGGCGTCGCGGGAGATGATCAGGCCGACGACCGCCACCGCGACCGACCCGAACAGGTCCGTCAGCACGGCGGTGAGGTTGCCGGCGACGGTGCCGCTCCCGGCGGACGCGCGCAGGGCGGCGGCCTGACCGTCGATCCTGGCGATGCGGTCGAGCACGAGCTCGGCGAGGAAGGCGTCGAAGTCGGCGAAGTGCCGGTGCAGCACACCCTTGGCGCAGCCCGCCTCGGTGGTGACCGCCCGGCTGGTCAGCGCGCTCGGCCCGTCCCTGAGCAGGACGCGCTCGGCGGCGGCGAACAACTGCTCCCGCGCGTCGCGGAGGGCAACCCCCGTCGGCACCGTTCCCTCCCTCCTGTCGGTCCGTCGACATTATCCCGATTGACGAGTGGGCACTTGCCCACTCATAGTGGGCGCATGCCCACTTCGCCTTCCGAGAACGAACCACACAAGGCCAGGGGGATGGCGGAGTCGTTCGGCGTGGACGCCGAGCGTTACGACCGGACCCGGCCGCCCTATCCCGACGCGATGGTGGAGCGCATCGTCGCCACCAGCCCCGGGCGCGACGTCCTCGACGTCGGCTGCGGCACCGGCATCGCGGCCCGGCAGTTCCAGGCGGCGGGCTGCACGGTGCTCGGCGTCGAACCCGACGCGCGGATGGCGGACTTCGCGCGCCGTGACGGACTCGAGGTCGAGGTGGCGACCTTCGAAGCCTGGGACCCCGCCGGGCGGACATTCGACGCGGTCGTCGCCGGAACGGCCTGGCACTGGGTCGATCCGGCCGCCGGAGCGGCCAGGGCCGCCGAGGTGCTGCGTCCCGGCGGGCGGCTGGCGGCGTTCTGGCACGTGTTCGAGCCCCCGCCCGCCGTGGCGGAGGCCCATGCCGCGGTCTTCCGGCGGGTGATGCCCGGCTTCCCGTCCCAGGACCGGCCTGCGGGGTCGGCCCTCGACGGCTACCGGCCGCTACTCGTCAAGGCCGCCGATGGGATCAGGGACGCGGGCGCGTTCGGCGACCCCGAGCAGTGGCGCTACGACTGGCAGCGCTTCTACACCCGCGACGAGTGGCTGGACCAGATGCCCACGTCCGGCGCCCTGACCCGGCTCCCGCAGGACAAGCTCGCGGAGGCGCTGGCGGACGTCGGGGCCGCGATCGACCGGATGGGAGGCGGCTTCACGATGACCTATGCCACGGTGGTGGTCACCGCGGCGCGCCTGTGACCGATACGGGCGGGATGCCCGGAGACGGGGCGATGCTCACCGAGCCGGCACCCGGCCGCCATTCGAAAATCAACTGGATGTAAAGGTGCATGGTCAGGTTCTCCTCGTAGTCGCTCCCGACTCCGAGGAGAACCATGCGCCGGCGACTCGGCCTCATCGCCGCGACCGTCCTGATCGCCCTCACCTCGATCGTCCCCGCCACGGCGGCGTCGGGGCCTCTGGTCGTGGCCCATCGCGGCGCGTCCGCGTACGCGCCGGAGAACACCGTCGCCGCCTTCGAACTCGCCCGCGACCAGGGCGCGGACATGGTCGAACTCGACGTCCAGGAGACCAGGGATCACCACCTGGTCCTGATGCACGACACGACGCTCGGCCGTACGACCGACGCGGAGGAGGTCTTCCCCGGCCGGGCGCCGTGGCGGGTCGGCGACCTCACGCTGGCCGAGATCCGCAAGCTCGACGCCGGCTCGTGGTTTTCCCGAAGGTACGCGGGGGAGCCGGTGCCCACCCTCGGCAAGGTGCTGCGCGCGATGCGCGGCAGCGGGCTCGGCCTGCTGCTGGAGATCAAGGATCCCCGGCTCTATCCCGGCATCGAGGCCCGGGCGGCCGAGGAGATCGGGCGCGACCCGGCCTGGCGCGGCCGGATCGTGGTGCAGTCGTTCGACTGGGACTCGATGCGCCGCTTCCACCGCCTCGTGCCTCGGGTGCCGATCGGCCTGCTCGGCACGCCGCAGGCCGCGGACCTGCCCGGCCTGGCCCGGTTCGCCGACCAGATCAACCCGCCGTACGCCGGCGTCACGGCGGAGTACGTCCGGCGCGTCCACCGGCTGCGCATGAAGGTCCTCGCCTGGACCGTGGACGCCCCCACCGCCGTACGCCGCCTGATCGGCGCGGGTGTGGACGGCGTCATCACCAACAGGCCCGACGTCGTACGCGAACTCGCGGGATGACGGCGGGGGTCAGAAGGCGTAGCGGACCCGGCAGTACGGGATCTTCTCGGCGATCAGGTCGGTGAGCGCGGTGACGTAGCGGCCCTTGTGGCCGGTCTTGTAGCGGACGTTCCAGCCGCCCGTCTGCGAGCGCTTCGGCTGCTGGAGGTCGGGACGCCACAGCACCTCCTCGGCCTTGGGATGCCACCCGAGGTTGACCTCGTGCAGCCGGTCGTTGTGCGTGAGGAAGACGACCTCGGCGGCGAGCTGGGCGCGGGCCGCCGGGCTCAGCGCGTCGTCGAGCTGTCCGAGCAGCTCCGCCCAGTCCTCCAGCCAGCCGTCGCGGACGACCACAGGGCTGAAGTTGACGTGCACCTCGTATCCCGCCTCGACGAAGTCGTCGATCGCCGCGATCCGGTCGGCGACCGGCGAGGTGCGGATGTCCAGCAGCTTGGCGTCGGCGGCCGGCATCAGGCTGAAGCGAATGCGCGTACGGCCTCGTGGATCCCAGCCGAGCAGGTCGCGGTTGACGTACTTGGTGGCGAAGCTCGCCTTGGCGTTCGGCAGGTCGCGGAAGAGACCGACGAGGTCGCGCACGTTGTCGGAGACGGTCGCGTCCACCGAGCAGTCGGAGTTCTCGCCGATGTCGTAGACCCAGGCGTGCGGGTCCACCTGGTTGGGCTCGGGCTTGACGCCCTGCCGCGCGGCGTGCCTGGCGAGATAACCCGTGATCTTGTCGATGTTGGCGAACACCGTGATCGGGTTGCTGTAGCCCTTGCGGCGCGGCACGTAGCAGTACGCGCAGGCCATCGCGCAGCCGTTGGCGGTCGAGGGCGCGATGAAGTCGCTCGACCGGCCGTTCGGCCGCGCGGTGAGCGACTTCTTGACGCCGAGGACCAGCGCCTCGGTCTTGATCCTGACCCAGCGGGCCACGTTCGACTCGTCCCCGTACAGCTCGGGGATGCGGTGATGGGCCTCGATCTCGATGCGCTCGGCTTCGGGGAAGCGCTCCAGGATCTCCTTGCCACGCGGCAGCTCGGCCGCGGCGGGCTCGACGTAGATGCGGCGGATGTCCAGCGGTCTCCGGCCTTCGTTCACCTGGATATAACAACTCGATAAAGGTGCGACTTCCCAGGTCAGAGGGCATGCAGGTCCGGCGCGTCCGCCCCCACTCGGAGATACGGTTTCGATCGTGAGTTACGAGCCGACATCCGAAGAACTGAGGCACCTTCGCCGCTGTGTGGAACTGGCGGCCGAAGCGCTGGAGGCGGACGACGAGCCCTTCGGCTCGGTCCTGGTCTCCGGGGACGGGAAGGTGCTGGCCGAAGACCGCAACCGGGTGGCGGGCGGTGACCACACGCGGCACCCCGAGTTCGAGCTGGCGCGCTGGGCCGCGGGGAACATGACGCCGGAGGAACGGGCGAAGGCCACGGTCTACACCTCCGGGGAGCACTGCCCCATGTGCGCGGCGGCGCACGGGTGGGTGGGGCTGGGACGGATCGTCTACGTGGTGTCGTCGGCCCAGCTCGCGCAGTGGCTGGCCGAGTGGGACGTGCCGCCCCCGCCGGTGCGGACGCTCCCGGTCAACGAGGTCGCGCCGAATGTGCGGGTGGCCGGTCCCGTGCCCGCACTGGCGGACGAGGTCCGCGCGCTGCACCGCCGCCTCCACACCGGCTCCTGAGCCCTGGTTTCCGAGCTCTGTCTCCGGAGCCGGGGCCGTTTCCCGGTGCCGTCCGTCCACGTACGGATACCCTCCCCTGCATGGCCGACGGTGGGGGTGTCTGATGCGCACGTGGTTCGAGCCGCATGAGGACGAGGAGTTCGAGGCGGCCAAGGACCTGCTGGTCCGCCGCTGCCTCGTCTGGGCGGGGGAGCGCGGCATGGCCGCCGACCCGCTGGTGCTGGAGGCGGCCCTGGACTCCCGCCACCGCAGCGTCGACGGCCGGCTGGCCTACTGGGACGAGGCGCAGGTGCGCAGGTTCCTGCTCGAGTGGATCCCGCGCTACGTCACCGCTCCCCGGCACGAGCTGGACGCCGCACCGACCAGCCTGCTGACGCTGCTGCGGTACATCGCCGCGAAGGGGCTGCGCGACCCCCGTGGCGCCACCCTGGCCGAGCTGGAGCAAGCGGTGGAGGCCGCCGTCGCGTTCTACCCGGCGGCGCTCGACGACCCCGCGCGCATGGGCATCGCCAAGTTCTGGGCGCAGACGGCGCTCGACAGCGGCATCGACCTGACCGACCGTAAGGCGCTGGAGAGGCTTCCCCGGGACGTCGAGGCGGGCCGGGTGCCGTACGACACCGAGGCGCTCGACAGGGTGGTCGAGGCCAGGCTCGGCCGCCCGCATCTCGACGAGCTGCGGGCTATCCCGCAGCCTCCGCTGGCCCTGCCGCCCGCACGCGAACTCGCCGAGGCGGCGGCGCGCAGCGACACCGTACGGCGGCTGACGGCCCTGGCCGACTGGGTTGGACCCGAGGGGAAGACGCTCACCGAGGCCGGCCACCTTCGCCTGGCCGACGCCCGGGAACTGGCCGAACTGCTCGGCACGGGCGAGCAGGATCTCAAGGTGCGCAGCGCCGCGGACCTGCCGGGTGTCGGTCTCCTGCTCGCCTGGGCGAAGCACGCCAGGATCGTCCGCGCGTCCAAGGGCCGCCTGCTCCGCGTCGCCAAGGCCGCGCCGCTCCTGCGCGACCCGGAGACCCTGTGGTCGCGCGCGTTCGAGGCGTACTTCGAGCTGGGCCGCGACATGCTGGCGCCGCCGTCGCTGCTGTGGTCGGTGTTCGACGAGCTGATGCCCGACGTGCTCAACAGCGTGTATGGAATGGCGAGCCCGATGCCCGTGGTCCGGCTGGAGGAGACGGTCTGGCTGGTCTGCCAGGACTACGTCCCGTCCGACCACGTGCCGGAGGAGACGTGGCGCGATCGGCTCGGGCTGGAGCTGGCGTGGGCGCTGGAGGTGCTGGCCGAGCTCGGCGCTGTGGAGCTGAGCCGCGGCGTGGCCGACGAGCTGTACTCCAGCGACCTCGCCGGCGATGTTCCTGACGACGATCTGTCTGACGACGGCGAGCCTCCGCTGCCGGCGGAGGCGCGGGCCCGGCTGCTGCGGCGTCTCGCCGAGCCGGGCCTCCTCGTACGGCTGACACCGCTGGGCGCACGGGCGGTGCGGGCGCGAATGCTGGCCGAGGGCCGGGACGCTCCGCTGATCGGCGAGCTGGTGGACGCCCCGGCGGCGGAGCTGCTGGGGGTGCTCATGGAGCACTACCCGCCGGACGCCGCCGCACAGGAGCTGGACGGCTGGCTCGCGGCGCACGGAGGCGACGTGGGGCCGCTGCTGGACGCGGTCCGCGCCTGTTCCTTCCGCAGCCGGGCGGCCGCCATGCTCTCCCTCCTGGCCGAGATCAATCCGGGTTTGCGGTCGATGCTGCCCGGCCTGCGTACGGATCCGGTGCTGGGCCCCATGGTCCTCATGGAGCTCGCCCAACGCGGGGACCTGGGCCCGGACGACCTCGGCGCCGACGAGAATCTGCGGGTGACGACGGAGGGCGTGCTCGGCCTGCTGGAGCTGGCGGGCCCGGAGAAGGTGCTGGAGCAGCTACGTGCCATGGCGGGGTCGCACGCGCTCACCCTCGTCGAGGCGATGGCAGCCTCCGGCCACCCCGCCGAGGAGAGCATGGAGGAGCTGCGCAGGCTGGTCGTCGACACCATGCGCGCGCGGTCCCACCCGTTCAGGTTCGTGCCCGGCCCGCGCCCCGGTGCCCGGGGCCGCACCGGCGGACGGAAGCGCAAACGCTGAGGCGCCGCGGCGGCCCTTGTCCTCGAGGCGAAGCACCCGGGAAGGCGGGCCGGTGATGGAAGCACCAGTAGGATGCCACGGTCCAGATAGACGGAGATCCACCCTGGAAGGGCTGCACGTGGCGCAGAAGGTGATACTGGTTGACGACCTCGACCACTCCGAGGGCGACGATGTGGCGAGACGGGAGTTCCCGCTGCTGAACCGGACCTTCTCCATCGACCTGTCCGACGCGAACCAGCAGCGGCTGAGCGAGGCTCTCGCGTTCATCGAGGAAGTGCTGGAGAACGCCCGTGAGGTGAAGCAGGCGTCGCGGTCCAAGAAGGCCGCCGACACCTCCCCGCGCCTGCGCGGCTACACCCTGACGGACGTGCGCGAATGGGCCCGCGAGCAGGGGCTGGACGTGCCCGCGCGCGGGAAGATGGCCGACGAGGTCATCGAGCAGTTCATCGCGGCGCACCCCGACGCCGCCGAGGACTCCACCGGAGAGTCCACCGAGGAGTCCACCGAGGAGTCCGCGGCGGGGTCCGAGGAGACGGCGACCGCGCGTGCGGAGGCGACGACCGGCGCCTGAGCGGACGCATCGGGAGCGGATGCTCGGAGCGGAATTTCGCCCGGCCCGCCGGGCCGCCGGGAAGATCAACAGGCCGTCTTCGGGCCGGGCGAAAAGCCGTGAGGTCGCCTTCGGGCCGGGTGAAGGGCGTGACGCCTTCGGGCCGGGCATCCGCTCGCCTCGCCGCTGTCCTGACGTGCGCCGCAGTGGAGGAGCGGCGCGCAGGAACCTTCGTCCTGCCGGTTTCGGCCACGGTCCACAGGTAACCCCAGCCTTGGGACGCTCTTGGACCCTGAAAGTCGACTTGCCCAAGTTTTCCGCAAGCGGGTCTTCCTAGCGTCTCCGCCGACGCCCGATCAGGGCGAGTCTTCTACCGGCGTAGTGCGAAGGAAACACTCATGCGGCTCGGATACACGGTCCCTCAGTACGGCGCGTTCGCCGACCCGGATTTCATCCGGCAGGCGAGCGCGGATCTCGAAGCGATGGGCTACGACAGCCTGTGGGCGGGCGACCGCATCCTGCTTCCGCTGACGCCCAGCGATCCGTACCCCGGAGGAGACGGGACGGTCCCCCCGGCTTTCGGCACGTTCTTCGACCCGCTCACCGCACTGACGCTGGCCGCGGTCAGCACGCGGGAGATCCGGCTGGGGACCAGCACGCTCAACGCGCTGTGGCAGCCGCCCGTCCTGCTCGCCCGTACGCTGACCTCGCTCGACCTGCTCAGCCACGGGCGGCTGGACGTCGGCATCGGTCTCGGCTGGCTTCGCGACGAGTACACCGCGACCGGGGTGCCCTGGCAGGGGAGGGGAGACCGGCTGGAGGAGACGCTCGACCTGATGGAGGCCGTCTGGACCGGTGAGGTGGTCGAGCACAAGGGCGCCCTGTGGACGGTGCCGCCGTCGCACATCGACCTCAAGCCCTGCCAGCGGCCGCGCCCGCCGATCCTGCTCGCGGGCTACACGCCTCCGGCGCTGGAGAGGGTCGGCCGGCGGGCCGACGGCTGGCTGAGCGCGGCCATGCCCATGCCCTACCTGACCTCCCTGTGGGGCCTGGCGCTGGAGGCCGCGTCCCGCGCGAACCGGGACCCGTCCACTCTGCGCATGGTGGTGCGGATCAACCCGGAGATCACCGACTCACCGGCGCCCGCCGAGCAGGTGCCGCACGCGGGAACCGTACGGCAGGTCGCCGACTATGTGCTGACCCTCGCCGAGGCCGGGGCCCACGAGGCGTTCGTCGACCTGCAGACGACGACCTCTTCGCGTGAGCAGTTCCTCGATGTCGCGCACGCGCTCGTCACCATGCTGCGCGCGGGCTGAGGCCGGACTCCGGCATTGAACTACGTGCGACCTTCGACAGCAGCGCCAACGCCTCGCTGTGTCATCTGAGCGGCGCCGACCAGAAGAGGACGGACGAGGACGGGGCGGAGCTGGTGGCGTTGGTTTCCGCTACTTCTCGACGCGCTCAGGGACGCTCTGGACGGCAGGCTGCGGTCGGACGACGCCTGTCGCCTCCCACACAGGCCGAGCTGAAATCGGACATTCAGGGATAAAGGAGACATAAGTGCTCTGTGAAGGCTCTTATTGGGACAATAGGCATTAAACACCGTAGATCGCCGTTTGTCGCTGGTTCTGTCGGGAAACAATGACGTCGCGGGGCAATGACCACTTAACGGTCATTAGACGCCATTCCTGTTGATATAGGAATGGCGCACACATTAGGCAGTTGATCCTTTAGAGGGGGACGAAATGCCCAAGCTCAAGAAGGTCATCGCCGGACTCGCACTTTCCACCGCGCTCGGCGGTGGTGCCCTCGCCGTGGGCGCCACAGCCGCGAGCGCGTCAACCGTCCCAGCTGGCTGGGGTCGTACCAACCCGTCTACGAACAACGCCACCATCGAGAACAACTGCTTCCGAAACGAACCCTTCCAGAATGAATGCTTCCAGAATGAATGCTTCCGGAACGAATGCTTCCGGAACGAATGCTCCCGGAACGAATGCTCCCGCTCGGACCTCGACGACATCCTCTGGGACGTCTGCGTCGCGGGCCACTGCTCCGATGTGATCCCCACGTTGTTTGGCTGCGCTTTCAATTAGAAGGCCTGCCTGACGGCCTGCGGAACGAACCGCATGCTTCGGGGTAAGAAGCGTTCATTCCGCAGAGCAGGAACAAGGGCTCCGGCGACTGAACCGCCGGAGCCCAGGCTTCTCACCCGAAAACAGCGCCAACTGCGCTCGACCGGGATCTGTTCATTTGCCCCTCCACGACTACGCGTACGCGAAGTGCGTGGAGGGGCACGAAGGCCGTCCCCGGCGCGGTGAATCCGCGAGGATCACCAGCGGTTGCGGGCCTCCTCGGCCCAGCCGGTGAGGCCGTCGAGGTCCACCCAGGCGCCGTCGTCGGCCTGAGCCCGTCCGGAGAAGTGGCCGAAGCACTGGTGCGTCTCGTTGCCCACCAGGCCGAGCTCGGTGCGGGCCACCTTCTCGTGGAACGGGTGGAACTCCACTTCCACCCGCGGGCCGGTGATCCGCCACGGGCGCAGCCAGTCGGCGCGGTCGTACGACCACTCCAGCTCGTCGCCGATCTTGTGCAGGCGGCCGCCGAGGAACAGGGCGTTCTCCGTCGAACCGGTGCCGTCGGTCCACTTGCCGCCGAGCTGGATCGCCCGGCCGGGCCCGCTGCCGGCCGCCCAGTTCCAGGTGATCGAGTAAGGCCACTTCCCGCGGCCGTGGTCGAGCACGGCGAACGAGTCCGCCTCGTCGACGGCGAACTCGGCCGACTCCAGCCGCAGCCGCCCGCGCACCGGACGGCCGACGTCCTTGACCGTGTACTGGAACCGGTTCGGCCCCCACGGCACCACCACGCCGAGCGACTCGTGGCCCTCCGGCAGCGGCACCTCCAGATCGAGCTCGATGCCGGGCGCCACGGCCCTGATCGCGGTGCCGGAAACACTCTGATCGATGTCGATCGCCACACCGCCGCCCCGTACGGACGCCGTCCCGGCGCCGCTGCGGTCGGGGAAGACGGCGCCGCAGGCCAGCGGCACCACGACGTCCCTGGCGGTCTCCACGCGGGTGTCCCGGTCGAGCACGTACACCCCGTTGACCGCGGCGTAGTCCAGCGACGACGCGACCAGGCCGATGATGTGGCGGGGGGTGACGATCCCCCAGTATTCCCAGCGCTTGCGCCGTCCCCAGCCGCGCAGGTTGCCCCGGTGCAGAGGGCGGCGTGTCCACCCGACCGCGCCCGGGTTGAGTCGCCCGTCCGGCAGGCACAGGTCGACGGGTGCGGTGATCTCCCGCTCGTGCGTGGTCATGCGAACCTGAGCCTTTCCATGATCGAGCGTACGAGGTCCTCGGGGAGTTTGAGCGCCGCCCTGTCGTAGGTGAGCAGGCCGTTGATCTCGTCCTCCACGTCGGACAACTGGGTGTAGACGGTCGCGCTCAGGCCGCGCGCGACAGCCGGGATGATCTGCTCCTCGTGGAGCCGGGCGAACGCCTCGCCGAGCCGTTCGGCCGTACGGTACCGGCGGTAGCCGAACTCCTTCTCGCCCCAGACGTGGCCCTCGACGCGCAGGCCGTACCCGCCGTATTCGGACAACACGAGCACCCGGCCGTCCGGCCTCGGCGGGCGGAACCGGCGGAAGTAGACGTGGAGGCTGCGCAGGTCGCCCGCGCGCTGGTCGTGCCAGCCGCTGGCGTGGTCGACCGTACGCGTCGGGTCGAGCCGGGCGAGCTCCCCGGCGATCCGCGCGGCGTCGAACTGGCCCCAGCCCTCGTTGAACGGCACCCAGACCGCCAGGCTCACCACGTTGCGCAGGTGCTCGACCGTGGCGCGCGTCTCGGCCTCGAACGCCGTACGGCCCGCCGCGTCGGCCCGGCCGAACCGGCGGTGACGGCGGTCGTCCAGCCGCACGGCGGGCAGGAACGCCGGCGTGGTGACGACCCACGGACGGTACGGCTCGCCGCCGTTGACCATGTCCTGCCAGACGAGCATGCCGAGCCGGTCGCAGTGGTGATACCAGCGCAGCGGCTCGATCTTGATGTGCTTGCGCAGCATCGTGAAGCCGAGCCGCTTCATCGTGGCGATGTCGTGGATCATCGCCTCGTCGCTGGGTGGTGTGTAGAGGCCGTCCGGCCAGTAGCCCTGGTCGAGCACTCCGGCGTGGAAGTAAGGCCGGCCGTTCAGCAGCAGCCGGGGGATGCCGTCGGCGTCCGGCCCGACCGAGAAGGAGCGCATGCCGAAATAGCTCCGCACGCGGTCCGTGCCGAGCGACACGGTGACGTCGTACAGGAAGGGATCTTCGGGGCTCCAGGCGCGCACCTCGGGCAGGGGGATCCGCACCGGCTTCCCGGCCGGCACCGTGGCCCGCGCGACCGTCTCGCCGTCGGCCGAGATCTCGACGCGCGCCTCGCCACTGGACGCGTGGACCGTCACCTCCACGCACGAGTCGTCGAGCAGCGGGGTCAGCGTGAGCCGTTCGACGTGGACCTCGGGCACGCGCTCGGCCCAGACCGTCTGCCAGATGCCCGACTGGGCGGTGTACCAGATGCCGCCGCGCCGCAGCCGCTGCTTGCCCCGCGAGCCGTTCCCGGTGTCGTCCCGGACGGCCACGACGAGGATGTTGCCGCTCTCGTGGAGCGCGTCGGTGACGTCGAAAGAGAACGGCAGGTAGCCGCCCTCGTGCCCGCCGACCTCGTCGTCGTTGACCCACACCCGGCAGGTCTGGTCGACCGCCCCGAAGTGCAGGATCACCCGCCCGTCGGCGAAGCCCTCCGGCAGGTCGAACGAGCGCCGATACCAGAGGGTCTCCCCGGGAAGCAGCTGCCGGTTCACCCCGGACAGCGGCGCCTCCGGCGAGTACGGCACGAGGATCTCGCCGTCGTACGTCTCGGGGGCGTAGTCCCTGATCGCGTACTCCCAGCGGCCGTTGAGGTTGAGGTAGCCGTCGCGGACGAGCTGGGGGCGCGGGTACTCCGGGAGCGGGTTATCCGACACGGGTGAGCCTCTTCAGTTCGCTGGTGGCGTCGAACGGCCACGGCCGGGGCAGCCCGTGGCTCATCAGTGGCGTGCCGTGGTGCGTCTCCCCGGTGTCCTCGTCGCGGTAGACGCCGTCCGGGTCCAGACCTTTCAGCCGTACGGGGGCCGTCACGGGGACCAGCGTGGTCGGCCGCCAGGAAAGCACCACGACGTGCGGATCGAGGGTGTACTGCACGGCCCAGTCGGCGAGGCGGTCCATCCGGCCCTCGTGGACGACCGGGCGGATCCGCTTGTACCGCTCGACCAGGGCCTTCGCCTGCTCCAGGTCGGCCGGGCTCCACCGCCGCAGGTCGCCGCCGATGCCGAGCGCGCCGGACATCGCGACGTGGAAGCGGAAGGCGAGCGGCGTTCGCCTGCCGGTGAGCGCGTTGGGGCTGTCGGTCACCCAGGCGCCCATCGTGCAGGCCGGATAGACCTGGCCGTAGCCGTGCTGGATCGCGATCCGCTGGGCGGCGTCGGTGTTGTCCGAGGTCCAGATCTGGTCGGTGCGGGCGAGCATCCCGAGGTCGGCGCGGCCCCCGCCGCTCGCGCAGCCCTCGATCATCAGGTGGGGATGGGCCGCGCGCAGCCGGTCCATCACGGCGTACACGTTCCTGATGTACGGCACCCAGACCTCGTCGCCGGCCTCGGTGATCGGCCGGTTCATGTCCCACTTGAGGAACGCGATGTCGTTGCCGGTCACCAGCTCGTCGAGCCGGTCGTACGCCCACTCGGCGACGTCGTTGCGGGAGAAGTCGAGCAGGAGCTGGTCGCGCACCTCGGTCGAGCGCCGGTTCGGCTGGCGCAACACCCACTCGGGGTGGGTGCGGTAGAGCTCGCTGTCGGGATTGACCGATTCCGGCTCCACCCACAGGCCGAACCTCATGCCGAGCCGCTTCACGTGGTCGACCAGCGGGGTGAGGCCCTCGGGGAAGCGCTCGGGGTTCGGCCACCAGTCGCCCAGGCCCGCCGTCTCACCCGTACGGCCCGAAGACACGCCCGTGCCGTCGTCTTCCGAGCTTGTGCCGTCGCCGGACGAGCCTGGGCGCCCGCCGAACCAGCCGTCGTCCATCACGAACAGCTCCACGCCGATGCCCGCGGCGAGCTCGGCCAGCTCCATCTGCTGGGCCTGGGAGATGTCGAACTCGGTCGCCTCCCACGAGTTGTAGACCACCGGCCTGACCCGGCCGGGCGCGGGCAGCACGTGGCGGCGGATGTGGTCGTGCCACCGATGACTGACCCCGCCGAACCCTTCGGCCGAATAGACCCCGGTGAACGTGGGCGTCTCCAGGGACTCGCCGGGTCCGAGCCGCCAGGTCACCCCCTCGTGCCCGAACCCGCCGCTCCAGCCCGCGCGGCCGTCGTGGTCGCGTTCGACGGTGATGCGCCAGCTCCCGCTCCAGGCCAGCGCCGCGCTCCACACCTCACCGTGGTCCTCGGTGGCGTCGCCCGCGTCGAGCATCAGCCACGGGTTGGCGTGGTGGCCGCTGTGCCCGCGCCTGCTGGTCAGCACGGTCTCGGCCACGGTCAGTGGCGTACGCCTGACCTGGAACTCCCCACCCCACTCGCCGGTGACGTGGGCCAGCCGGTAGTCCTCACGCCGCGGCACCGCCCAGGCCGCCGAGTCGCAGCGCAGGATCGTGATCGGCCCGTCGCCCGTGTTGCGCAGGGTCGTCCGGCGGTCGATCGCGTCGCTGTCCGGCCTGACCCGGTAGTGCAGGCCGATCTCCAGCGGGTAGTGCCGGTCGGCCATCGTGATCGTCAGGTGACCGCCGTCGGCGTCGTCGCCTTCGATGTCGTGACCGAGGTGGCGCCACTCGACCCCGCGTACGGCGTCGCCGTACCTCACCTGCAGGCCCGCCACGCCGAACCGGTCGCCGCCCTCGACGGGCAGTTCCTCGGGCCCGGCGGGCAGCGCGCGGGCCTGGCCGAGCGTGATCCGCGGCCCCCAGTGCGCGCAGCGCGGCGCGCCGTCCGGCCCGAGCCGCACCGCGTACGCGCTGGACGGGGTGGTGAGCAGCCACAACCCGGGTTCTGCATAACCGATCACGCCAGCCACACTCCGGTGTCGGGCGGCAGCAGGTCGCCCTCAAGGGGCCCGCTGGCGAGCAGCACGTCGTGGTGCCAGGCGAGCGGCACCGGCTCGGCGCCGAAGTTCACCATGAGCGTGAATCCGGGGTCGCGGGCGAAGGCCAGCACGCCGGGAGGCGCGTCCAGCCAGGTCAGGTCGCCGTCGCCGAGCGCGGGATGATCGCGCCGGATGGCGAGCGCGGCGCGGTAGAGGTTCAGCGTCGAGCCGGGATCGTCCCGCTGCGCGGCCACGGTCAGCGCCGCCCAGTCCTCCGGCTGCGGCAGCCATGTGGGCAGCCGCGTGCCGCCGGCTCCGAACGCGTACGGCGGAGCCGTGCCGGACCAGGGGAGGGGCACCCGGCAGCCGTCCCTGCCGATGAACGCGCGCAGCGTGCGCTCGAACATGGGATCCTGCCGGGCCTCGTCGGGAATGGCGAGATATTCCGGCAGGCCCAGTTCGTCCCCTTGGTAGATGTAGGCCCCGCCGGGCAGGGCGAGCAGCAGCAGCGCCGCCGCGCGTGCGCGCCTGGTGCCCAGCTCGACGTCGACGTCCATCCGGCCGAGCAGCACCTCCGGGGTCGGCGCGCGAACCAGGTCCTGGTCGACGCCGAACCTGGTCACCATGCGCGGCACGTCGTGGTTGCCCAGCACCCACGGGAGCGACCCGCCCGTCTCGCGCGCCAGCCGGTGCGACGCGTCGATGACCGTACGGAACTCCTCGGCCGACCACGGGGTGGGCATCAGCCCGAAGCCGAACAGCTGGGCCAGCCCGTCTCCCGACAGGTAGGGCCTGGCCTGGTCGGGATGGCCGGACCACATCTCCGCCACCGTGCAGGCGGGGGCGGTGCAGGCGGGCGCGGCGCCGCGGTCGCCGGGGTAGGAGTCGAGGATCTTCCGCCAGGACCGGTAGAGCTCCAGCAGCTCCGGCTGGTGTTCGTAGGGCATGGACGTGTGACCCGGGGTGAGCGGGCCGCCCTGGCTGCCCGGGACCACGTCGGGCAGGCCGTCCTGCTTGAACAGCATGTTGGCCACGTCGATCCGGAACCCGGCCACGCCCCGGTCCAGCCAGAACCGCAGCACCCGCTCGAACATGGCGACCACGTCGGGGTGCCGCCAGTTCCAGTCGGGCTGCCCGGAGTCGAACAGGTGCAGGTACCACTGCCCGTCGGGCACCCGGGTCCAGGCCGGGCCGCCGAACACGGACTGCCAGTTGTTCGGCTCGTCGCGGAAGATGAAGCGCTCGCGCTCGGGACTGCCGGGACCGGCGGCCAGCGCCGCGCGGAACCACGGATGCTCGGCCGAGCAGTGGTTGGGGACGATGTCGACGATCACCTTGATGTTCTTCGCCGCGGCCCCGGCCACGAGCGCGTCGAAGTCCGCGAGCGTGCCATATCGGGGATCGACGTCGCAGTAGTCGGCCACGTCGTAGCCGCCGTCGGCCAGCGGCGAGGGGTAGAACGGGCTCAGCCAGATCGCGTCGACGCCCAGGTCGGCCAGGTGGCCGAGGCGGGACAGCACGCCGGGCAGGTCCCCTTCGCCGTCGCCGTTCGCGTCGGCGAAGCTGCGTGGATACACCTGATAGACCACCGCGTCGCGCCACCAGGCGCCCTGGTCGTACGGCTGGGCGGGGCTCTCGGTTTCAGCGGACACCGCGGATCCTCCAGATCAGACAGGCCCCGAGCGTGGCGAAGCCCGCCGCCACGCCGTACATGAGCGGGTAACCGCCGGCCGAGGTGACCAGCGGCGCGGCGATCACCGGGCCGAGCGTGTTGGACGCGGAGTTGGCCAGGCTCACGATGCCGAGGTCCTTGGCCCGGTCGGCGTCGGCGGGCAGCAACTGGGTGACCATCGCCTGGTCGACTGCGGCGAACATGCCGTAGCCCGCGCCGAGCAGTACGGACGCCGCGATGGCGGCGGACCAACTGGTGAGGAACGTCAGCACCAGTCCGGAGGCGGCCATCGTGAGGCCGCCGACGAAGACCGCGGGCCTGCGGCTGCCGTACCGGTCGGACAGCCAGCCCGCGAGCAGGGTCGGCACGACGCTGCTCAGCGTGAACACCGCCACGAGGACCACGACGCCCTGCTCGACGGTCGAGCCCGGGAAGAGCCGCTCGTAGTGGACCGCGTCGCGCAGGTAGTACTGCAGGTAGCCGATCGCCATCGCGAGCGTGAGGGTGATCATGAGCCGGCTCGTCCAGGCCCAGGCGAAGTCGGGATGCCGGCGCGGGCTCACCCACAGGCCGCGCAGGAAGGCCCGCAGGTCGAACGGCGGCGACCCCGCCGTACCGGCGGTGGCGGCGGGCGCCGTGGTTGCGGCAGTGGGCGCGGCCGTGGTTCCGACGGTGACGGCGGCAGCAGGGATTTGCGCGGGTTCGCGGGTGAACAGGCCGAACGGCAGCACGAGCAGCAGGATCAGCGCCGCCATCGAGAGGAACCCGGCCTTCGCGCCGGTCAGCAGGACGGTGGCCACGACCCCGCCCAGCAGCGGACCGGTCAGCTGGCCCACGCCCGCCAGCGCGGACACCTTGCCCCGCTGCCGGACGGGCACCTGGTCGGGCACGGTGGCGATGGCCGCGGCCAGGGCGGCCGTGAACGCCAGCTGGGCCACCGCCCAACCGGCGACCAGCCCGGCCAGCGACTCCTGCCAGGCGAGGAACACCAGCGACGCGGCGCAGACCAGCGCGCCCCCCACGATCCAGGGACGGCGCCGGCCGAACCGGGAACGGGTCCGGTCGGACATGGCGCCGAACAGCGGGTTGGCGATGATCGTGCAGACGGCGCCGACCGCGAAGACGGTCGCCAGCGACGCCTCCTTGTGCACCGGGTCGATGCGCGCCACATGGGAGGGCAACAGGATCTGGTTGCCGACGGTCATCGCCATGATGACGCCCATCTGGGCGAGCGCCAGCAGGGTCATCCAGCCGGCGGTCACCCGTTCGACGGGCGTGACGCGCACCTCGTCCATGCGGTTCCTTCGAGGTAAAACATGAGGAGGTGCCACGTTAGAACATGACAGGGCGTTATGTTAAGACTGATCGGTGGACAACCCCGGCATCCGGCGGCGGCCGGTCCAGAAGCGCAGCATCGACAGGGTCGAACGCATCCTCGACGCCTGTGCCCGCCTCCTGGACGAGGTGGGCCTCGACGCGCTGACCATCGTCGACGTCGCCAGGCGGGCTGAGGTGCCGAGCGGCACCATCTACCAGTTCTTCGACGGCAAGCCCGGCATGCTGCGCGAGCTGGCACTGCGCAACCTGGAGCTGCTGCTGGTGCGGCTGCGCCGTCGGGTGGCCGCAGAGGCCGCAGAGGCCGCAGAAGCCGCAGAAGCTGCGGAGGCAGCGGAAACTGCGGAGGGCAGGGAGGGCAGGGAGGGCGCGGAGGGCGCGCTCACCTGGCCGCGCGCGGCGGAGCTCGTCCTGGAAGAGACGGTCGAGATGCGCAGGACCGTCCCCGGCTACACCGTGGTCGACTTCGCCGACACCCGGCCCGGCGGGCCGACGTTCCTGCCGCCCGGTGAGGCGAAGGAGGGCGGCGACGTGCTGGCCGAGCGGCTCTACCACTTCGCCCTGGACGAGGCCGGGCTGCCGCCGCTGCCCGATCCGTACCGGGTGATGCGGCTCGCCATCCAGGCCACGGCGGCCGCCCTCCAGCTCGCCTTCGCGGCCTCACCGGAGGGCGACCCCGCCATGATCGAGCAGGGTCGCAGGCTCCTGAGGGCCTACTTCGCCGACGTGTCCTCGCTCGGATGAAATCGCGACGGGGGCGTCCGATCAGGTCCCTCTGCCCAGGGCCGCCAGGTCCAGGACGTAGTAGCCGTCCGCCGTCCTCCACTGGAGGTATCCGGCATTGGAGATGCTCACCTCGCCCGTGACCGTGCCGGGGAGGCGCACCGCGACGCGTGTCCGGGCGTCGAGGAGCCACCCGGTCCCGTCCTCCCGCCACGCGGCGAAGCGCCCGTGTCGCGAGACGACGACGTCCCTCGCGCGAGGGCTCAGGCCGGCGACGCTGCCGTCGCCGTACTCCAGGCGGTCGTTCTCCCTGTCCACCCGCGCGATGTACGAGGCCGGATCGAGCGCGCCGCGCCTGGCCCCGTCCGCGTCGTAGCGGGACGGCGGCGATCCGGTGAACTCACCCGGATCCGGCGGATCCGGCACCAGGACGGGGGATCTCGCGAGGAAGGTGTCGTCTTCCCAGGCGATGTCGTACCTGCCCCGCAGCCACAGCCGGGGGGCTGTGTCGCCGGGGCCCATGCGGTAAACGCCCACGTCCCCGGGAGCGCTGGTGACGCACCAGGAGAAATACAGCTCGCCTCGATGGAACTGGAGGTCGGCGGGGTATTCCCAGCCGGTCCCGCAGTTCCACACCTGGGCGCCCCAGGTGTTCATCACCTCCCGGATCAGACCGGTGCGCAGGTCGGTGGCCTCGAGAATCCACCCGCCCGGCTCGTCGTTCTCCAGGAGCCTCACCACGCGTGTGCCGTACGCCGCGGCGGTGGTGCTGTACGACTCGACGTCCTCCTCATGGCTCCTCAATGGCGTGCTGCGGCCGGTGACGGGGTCGAGGACGCGGACGTCGCCGTGCAGATACCGGGAGAAGGTGCGGACGATGAGCCGCCCGTCGGGCATGGCGCCGATCACGGAGCGAGACATCGTGCCTGCGGGAGGGACCCGCAGGACCCTGGCTCGGGGATAGGCCCGCACGAGAGGCGTCTCGCCCTTGCGGACGGGGGCGGGGGTCTCCGCGGGGCCGGTCCACCCCGGCGAAGCGGTGCCGGGGAGTGACGTGCTGCCGGGGATTGACGTGGGGTCCGGCGGCGCGCTGCCTCCGGAAGCGGCGGCCGGAGTCTGCCCGCCGGCGGCCGACGGCGGTACGGCGGGCCCGCAGGCGCAGACCCCGGAGAGCACCGCGACCGCTGTCATCGCCACCCTCACGCGCTGTCTCGCCCGTGTCCGCGCCGCAACGGCAGGGTCCCGGCCGCGGCTGCGCAGGACGCTGTCAGCGGTGTCCGAGCCGTCGGCACCGCACCCCGCCTGCCGCCCAGGGGTCACCTCGAACGCCTCCGATCGCACCTTCCAGGGGGACAGCTGACAGACTAAAAGGCCGTCATCACATGAATGAGGCGTCCGTCCCACTTGGTTGGTTTCGTCATTCCTTTCGTACGCCGTCTCGTATGCGGGCGTTCAGGACGTCACGCAGATCGAGCGGGGCGGGCGGTGGGAGGGGTTCGGCCTGTTCGGCGCGGAACGCGCTGAGCAGGTAGGCGACGAGTCGCCGGGACGCGGCCATGGCCTCTCCGGCTGAGCCGGTGATGACGCCGCTGTTGGCCATGAGCAGCAGGGCGAGGTCGTCCGGCGCGAAATCGGCGCGCAGCCGCCCGGTCGCCTTGGCACGTCGTGTCAGCTCGGCGAAGCCCTGTATGGCGCGGTCGCGTTCCCGTTCGATGTCGACCGCGTCGGGGAACGCCGCGACGAAAGCCGCGCCGAAGCCACGATCGGCGGCCTGCATGCCGCAGACCTTCTCGACGGCCGTGCAGAACCCGCGCCACGGGTCCGGATCGGCCAGCGCGTCGTCGACGACCGACACGCATGCCTCGAACTGATCGGCGAACACCTCGGTGACCAGCGATTCCTTGGTGGGGAAGCGGCGGTAGAGCGTCGCGACCCCTACACCG
This sequence comes from Microbispora sp. NPDC046933, assembly GCF_040644635.1. Taxonomy (NCBI): domain Bacteria; kingdom Bacillati; phylum Actinomycetota; class Actinomycetes; order Streptosporangiales; family Streptosporangiaceae; genus Microbispora; species Microbispora sp. NPDC046933. The sequence goes on from NZ_JBEYWW010000020.1 coordinate 142,022, forward strand.
GCGTGCCGGGCGATCGCGGCCATCGGCACGTCGAGCCCGCGGTCGGCGAACAGCCGGCGGGCGACCTCGACGATGCGGTCACGGTTCTGCCGGGCGTCGGCGCGCAATCCCACGGCCGTCTCGGGGAGGGCCGGCATCCGAGATGCCTCAGCGCTCATGTTTCTCACTTCGGGTTAAGTGGACGATCCTCTCCACTTACCACGTTACGGTGGCGGCAAGTGACACCCATCGTGATGGAGGTACCGTGCGATACAGCGGGCCGCTCCCGAGGCGAGCGATCGGCCGTTTCAACTCCTGCGTCGTGACGTTGCGCTCGTCTCCGCGGTGGGGCCGGCTGATCAGCAGACGCCTCACCGTCGTCACCTACACGGGGCGCCGCTCGGGACGCACCTTCAGCACGCCCGTCGCCTTCCGCCGGGTCGCCGACACCGTCACGATCGGCGTTCAGTTCCCCGACGCCAAGACATGGTGGCGCAACTTCCTGGCCGAGGGCGGCCCGATATCACTGCAACTGGACGGGGTGGACCGCACCGGCCATGCCGTCGCCAGACGTGACGAGGCGGGCCGCGTGACCGTCACCGTCCGTCTGGACGAGCCGTACGCGCCTTGACCCGTGCTGTGCGGGCCGGCCCTCGCCGAGGTGGCGAGGGCCGGCCGATGGTCGATCAGGATGTGGGAGTCGGGGTCGGCGTACCCGTGAGCGTCGGCTCAGGGGTGGGTGCCGCGGTGTCGGTAGGGCTGGGGGTGGGGGTCTCTGCGGGGGTCGTGGTCGGCTCGGGTGTCGCGGCCGGGGGTTCCGTGGGGATGGCCGTCGGCGTCGGACAGGGCTCAGGGGTGCGCCAGGCGGGCTTCCCGGAGCGCCACTTCAGGGAGTACGGAGCGCTCTTGCTGAGGTACCACAGCCGCTTGCTCGGCCGTGAGAGGTCGAAGACGTAGGCGGCCGTCGCCGTCTCCCCCTGAGGGGCGGCGGGTGTCGTCTCCTCGGTCTGCGGCGGGATGGTGTCCGTCTCGCCCGGGGAAGCGGGAGCTGTCGAGGTCTCGCTCGGAAGAGGAGTGGGGGTGCTTTCCGGAGGCGTCGGCGTGCCCTCAGAGGGAGGCGTCGTGCTCTCAGACGGAGCCGGCGTGCCCTCAGAGGGAGTCGGCGTGGTTTCGGGAAGCGCCGGTGTGCTGGACGGGAGCGCGGTCGGGCTGGGCGGGGCAGGGGTCGTCGTGCCGGGCTGGACGGCCGCGATCACCGAGACCCAGGCGTCCTGCCGGATCTCGCCGCCGCGGCGGGCGGTGAGCACCCGCGTGGAGTCGCCGATGGTGTACGACCGCTCGAAGCCGTCCTGGCTGCGGAGAGTGATCGAGCCCTCCGCCACGGCGACGGCCTGCCCGGTCTGGGTGAACACCGTGATGGTGCCGCATCCGTCCTTGGCCGGCACGACCACCTCGCCGTGCAGCGCGCCGAGGAACGGGCCCACCAGGGGCACCTCGGGGGTGGGCGTCGCCTCGGGGGAGTCGGTGACGGTCTCGGCCGGGGAGGCCGTCGGCGTGATCGTCACGGTGGCCGTCACGACAGGATCCGAAGTCTCGGCCGGCGGGGTGACGGGGGTGGCGGCGGAGGCCGCCGTCACTCCGACGCCGCCCGACGCCGTCAGCACCAACGCGGTCGCGAGGATCATGGGTTGGGAGATGCGCCGGCGCGGCCCGCCCGGTCCGGACGACAGTCCTTTCTTCGGGCGGTGGGGGTTGGTCGGCATCACCGTTCCTCCGTATCGTTCGATCCGATGGTCTCCGCCGAACGGGCGGCGGTCGTACCGGAGCGCCTTGCCCCGGCACCCGACTGAAGCAACCGGCACATTTGTTGCCAAACCGTGTCACTTCCGAGGGATTGTGGAGACCTTCCCCATATCCACCGACTCCATGCGGGCGAATCCGCGGCCGTGAAGCGGCCCGTGGCCTTTCGGCAGGTAGGAGGGGACCGACCGATTCGAAATTCGGGCGTCGTCTGAGGCGGCGACCCGATGGGCGGCGAGACGGCCCCGACCCCGGTGAAGCGGATCGGAGTTGACCGACGGTGATGCCGACGATCAACGAACAGTACGGGGATCGGGAGCGAGTGGCGTGAAAGACACCATGCGATAGATTCAAGCCAACCCGGGAGGAGCGATGAGCCGTCGTGACCCGCTGACCATCGCGGTGTTGATGTCCGATCAGGCGCCACTGATGTCCGATCAGGCGCCACTGATGTCCGATCAGGCGTCACTGTTCGAGACCAGCGATCGACACCATCGCCTGCGACGTCGGCTTCGGCAACGGCATCGCCCTGCGCCCCCCCGCATCCTCGGTGTCGCCCTCCAGACCTACCGCGACACCTTCCACGCCCGCACCGCCTGATCAGGGGGCGGACGACGCGCCGATGACGTACGACGCGGCCGGTGGCAGCGAGCCTCAAGGCGGACGACGACAAGGCGGCCCTGTGACCGCCACAGTGGGCGCCTTCGCCCGGACGGCGATGACGCCGCGTTTCGACGTCGGTCACGGCTATGCGCTCTATCAGGGGCCGTCGTCGGACAGCGGCTTCCATCGTCACGCCGCTTTCCAGATCGTCGTCGCCATCGAGGGTGAAGCCGCCCTGGTGGACGCCTCCGAGGTCTGTCACCGCGCCGCGGCGCTCGTGGTGCCGCCCATGGTGCGGCACCGGATGCCGGCGACGACGGATCTGCGTGTCTTCTTCGTAGAACCGCAGTGCGCCTTCGCCGACCGGTTGCGCGAGCGCTGCGGCTCCGGGATCAGCGCGGCTCCCGAACTGCGCCGGCTCAGCGAGAACGACGTCCGCCTCGCCGGCGCGCGACCGTCCGGTGAGCTCGATCCCCGGTTGCTCGCGGCGATGGACGCGCTGGCGGAGGGGCCGGTCTCGATGCCGGATCTGGCCGCGCGGGTGGACCTGTCCCCGCAACGGCTGCGCGGCCTGGCGCGCAGTCAGTTGGGCATGCCGCTGACGCGCTGGCGTGTCTGGGGCCAGCTGCGCCGGACGGTGGAGGCGCTGCGGGCGGGGCGGTCGCTCGCGGAGGCGGCGGCCGTGAGCGGTTTCGCCGACCAGGCGCATCTGACGCGGTGGATGCGGGAGATGATGGGGCTGACCCCGGCGGTCGTGCTGCCGGTGCTGCGCCCGTCACTGCCTGGAGGCGACGTAGACCGAGATCGAACCAGTGAGCGTTGACACCACCTCGGCCTCCCGCACATCGCCGAACCCGGCCCCCGTCATCAGCTCCGGCACCACACCCTCGGCGTTCGGGCGGGTGTCCTCGATGCCGTCGGCGAACTGCACCATCCGGAACCCCAGGCGCATCAGACGGGTGCGCTGCAACCCGTAGTCGGCGATGACCAGTCTGCCGCCCGGCCGCAGCACCGCGTGCATCGAGGAGAGTATGGCCCGCTTCGTCCCCATCGCGCATTGGTGCAACACCAAGCTGGACACCACCGCGTCCGCCGCGCCGACGCCCACGATCTCCGGCAGCGCGTCGCCCATGCCGATCTCCCACCGCACTGTCGCGCCGACGGCGTCGGCCTTGCGCCGGGCGATCGCCAGCACGCGCTGATCCGGGTCTATCGCCACCACCCGCGCCCGCGGCTCGGTGCGGTTCAGCAACAGCGCCGTGGACCCGGTGCCGCATCCCACGTCGACGATGACATCCTCCGGTCGCGGTGCGACATGCATGACGGCCAGCGCCCGCCACAGCCGTTCCCGGGTCAGCGAGACGACGGCGTCGTAGAAACGCGTGGGCGCGAAGCGTCCCAGTGCGGGAGTGAAGGTCTGTTCGGTCATGCGAGCACAGTCGCACCACGAGCCCGTGCGGTCTTGAACGAACCGCTCACCCTTGATCTACGTTGTCGCACATCGACGCGCCGCATGTCCCCCTGCCGGAACCGCGCTCGGGCTGCGCGTCACTCCCAGTCAGGCCTCCTCATCCGTCACCGGCCTGCCGATCCTCACTGTCGTGGGCCGCGTCGACGAAGGCGCCGGCTCGATAGTCCTGGCAGATGGCGTGGATCGTTTCCGGATCGCGCGTCGCGGCCAGGTATGCCGCTGGCAGCCTGACCGTCGTTCGCCGTGATCGGCGCCGACGAGATGCCCATGGGCCAGATCCGGCAGAGCCGCCGATGAGGTCATCGACGGCTCGGGTGTATGCCGATCAGCCGCCGTGGTCAGGCGGGCAGTGCCGGATAGTCGGTGTAGCCGGCCGCGTCGCCGCCGTAGAAGGTGGCCGGGTCCGCGGTGTTGAGAGGGGAGCCGGTCGCCAGACGGCGGGGCAGGTCGGGGTTGGCGAGGAAGAGCCGCCCGAAAGCGATCAGGTCCGCGGTCCCGTCGTCGATCAGCTCGAGATCTTCAGGACCGGTCGGGCGGGCGCCGGTGTGCGGGTTGAGGATGAACGTGCCGGGGAACTGCCGTCGCATGGCGTGCGTCAGCTCCCGGTGGCCGGCCTCCATGATGTGCAGGTACGCCAGGTCCAGGGCGGCTATCCGCTGTACGAGCGCCTGGTAGACGGGGTGCGGGTCGGGTTCGTGGATGTCGCTGTTCGTCGTTCCGGGTGACAGGCGCAGGCCGGTGCGGGCACCGCCGATCGCGGAGGCGACCGCGGAGACAACCTCCACGGCGAACCGGATGCGGCCCGGGACCGACCCGCCCCAGCCGTCGGTGCGCTGGTTGGTGTTGGGGGCGAGGAACTGGTGGATCAGGTAGCCGTTGGCGCCGTGCAGTTCCACCCCGTCGAAGCCCGCGTCGATGGCGTTACGGGCGGCGCTCGCGAAGTCGGCGATGGTCTGCTCGATCTCGCCGGCCTTCAGTTCCCGTGGGGTGACGAAATCCTTCATGCCGTCAGGGGTGAACACCTGTCCCCGCGCGGCGACCGGCGACGGCGCCACCGGGACCAGGCCGTCGGGCAGCAGGACGGGGTGGCCGATCCGGCCGGTGTGCAACAGCTGAGCGAAGATCTTTCCACCCCCGGCGTGCACCGCGTCGGTCACTTTGCGCCAGGCGGCGACCTGCTCAACGGAGTGCAGGCCGGGTGTGAACGGATATCCCTGACCTATCACGGACGGCTGGATGCCCTCCGTGATGATCAGTCCCGCGGAGGCGCGCTGAGCGTAGTACTCCGCCGTCAGCTCTGTCACCAGCCCTCCATACGCGCGACTGCGGGTCATCGGTGCCATGGCTATCCGGTTGGCGAGTCGCGTGCCGCCGACGGTGATCGGGTCGAATGCGCTGGTCATAGCTGTCTCCTCATCATTGGCTGGATTGCCGGCCACGGTGTGGCGTGGGGTCGTACGCGGATCAAGGGGGTTGCGGTGAACACGGCGTCGCGGGCGGTCAGCCGCGCCGACGCCGCGGCAGGAGCACGCTGACCACCGAGATGGCCAGGCCGAGCCCGGCGGCAATGAGGAAGACCAGGTCGTAGCCGGCGGCAAGGGCGGCGGCCGGGGAACTCGCGCCGGCCTCCGAGGCGGCCCTGGCGCCGGCGGCCGTCGCGAGCACCGCCAGGCCGATCGACCCGCCCACCTGACTGGCGGTTTGGGCCAGGCCGCCGATGGTGCCCGCGTCGCCCTCGGGAACGTCCGCGGTCGCCGCGGCCACGAGGGTGGGGAAGGTCAGCCCGATGCCGGCCGCGATGAGCAGCGTGGGCCCGAGCACGGCGGTGACGTAGCCGCTGTCGGTGTGGGCCTGGGCGAGCCAGCCGAAACCGGCCAGGAAGCAGGCGCTGCCGGCCAGCACCAGGGGGCGTACACCGGTTCGCGGCAGCAGGGCGGCGGCCAACCGCGCGATCAGCATGAACACCACCGCCGCGGGTGTCTGTCCGAGCCCGGCTTGAAGGGCACTGTAGCCGAGTACGTTCTGCAGGAAGAGCGACGTGAAATACCACATCGCGATGGAGATTCCGCCGAACAGCAGCAGCATGCCGTTGCCGACGGCCACCCCCCGGATCCTGAACAGCCGCATGGGCACCATCGGCCGGGTGGCGAAACGCGCCTCCACCACCGTGAAGACGACGAGCAGGAGCAGGCCCGCCACTACCGGCCCGAGGACCGGCATGGACGTCCAGCCGTGGTCGGCGCTCTGCATGACCCCGAAGACCAGCGCGGCCAGGCCCGCCGTCCCTGTGACGGCGCCGGTGAGGTCGAGCGATTCCCGCCGGCCGATTCGCGTGCCGGCCAGCGATGTCACGGCCACGGCGACCAGCACCGCGCCGATCGGCACGTTGATGAGGAAGACCCACCGCCATGACAGGCCGGTCGTGATGGCACCGCCGGCGACCGCGCCGACCATCCCGCCCACACCGCCCGAGGCAGACCATGCGCCGAACGCCCTGGCACGCGCGTTCGGCTCGGTGAAGGAGGTGTTGATCACGGCCAGCGTCGCCGGGGCCATCATGGCGGCTCCGACGCCCTGCGCGACGCGGGCCGCCACCAGGACCTCCGCGGTGGTCGCCAGGCCACCGGCCAGGCTCGCGGCGGAGAACAACAACAGCCCGGAGGTGAGCACCCGGCGCGGGCCGAACAGGTCGGCGGCGCGGCCACCCAGCAGCATGAAGCCGGCGAAGGTGAGCAGATAACCGTTCACCACCCAGGCCAGGCCGGTGGGCGTGAAGCCGAGGTCCTCGCGGACCGCGGGCAGGGCGACGTTGACGATGGACGCGTCCAGGATGACCATGAACTGGCAGGCACATGCCAGCGACAGGAGCAACCAGGCGAGGCCGGCCTGCGGCCTGACCCGTGGCGTTGCGGTGCTGGTGCTTGTCATGACTTCTTCTTCCTTGCCGACCCGCCGCTCACGCGGTCTGGGAGGTTGTCGCGGTCGTGGATTCGCGGGCGGTCCGGTCGCCCGCGAATGTGCCGGCCCATGCCAGGCCCTCAATCGAGTCCTGGGCGATCGACCTGGTGGCGTCGGCGCTCCGCCGCCACTTCGGGTTCCGGGGGGTCGCGCTGCCGGGCGGCGGTTCCGCGACCCGTCGCGGGCGCACCCCCGCCCCGGCCGAGGCGGCGCCTTCGGCCACAGCCCGCGCGAGTGCGTGCGCAGTGCCTGTCGCGCTGTAGTGGATGACTGCGATCTTCAGGGTCATGTCCAGGACCTCGATGTCGTGTAGAATCAGTTATGCGAATAACTATTATGCGCATAACTAACTTGTCAAGGAGACCCATGGACTTCGAGCACGCCGACGCCCTCAACCAGGCCATCCGCCTGCTGAGCCTGCGCCATCGGGCCAGGGCCGCCGCGCTGCTGGCCCCGCTCGGCCTGCACCCCGGACAGGAGGCGCTCCTGCTCGAGCTCGCCCGGACCGGCCCGATGATCCAGGCCCAGCTCAGCGAGGCGCTCGGCTGCGAGCCGCCCAGCGTCACGCTGATGACCCGCAAGCTGGAAGCCTCCGGCCACATCCGCCGCACACCCGCCCCCTCAGACAGGCGCGCCAGCATCGTCGAACTCACCGAGAGCGGCACAGCTCTGGCCGCCCAGGTCAAGCAGCTGTGGTGCGCTCTGGCGGAGGAGACCGTGGCCGGCCTGCCCGCCGAAACGGTGGCAGAGCTGCCCGGCATCCTCACGACCTTGACCAGCAACGTGGATACCAGGCGCCCTCGTCAGACACACGGCAGCTGACCCGGCCTGGGCGCGGAACGGCGACGGGCCGGGCGCGTCGATCAGGGCATGGGGATGACCGGCGATCGCGAACCGAGTGACGCGTGCCGAGCGCGAGCGGAGCTACGCGGCTGTCGCGTTCGAAGGCGGCGGGCCGACCGACCCGCGGTGATGTGCCGGCCTGATCGCCGAGCCCGTCGTCGAGCTTCAGGACGGCGCGGTGATCCGGGAGCACCGGGAGGTGTCAGGGAGGTGTCCGGAGACGAGAAGGCCCTCTGGTGGCGCCGGGCGGTGCGGGCGGAGTCTTACGGGATGTCGGTCGCGTCAGGTGCTCTCGATCGGATCGGAGGCCTGTCCGCCGTTCTCCTCGTGCGAGGCCTTGTGCCGTGAGGCCGGCACCACGATCTGTTCGGTGTCCTTGTTACGAGTCACCCAGAGATAGACCAGCGCGCCGACGAACAACACGATCGAGGTCCACTGGTTGATCCGCAGCCCCAGGAGCGTCACCGCGTGGTCCACCCCGCCCACCGGGTCGATCCGCAGCCCCTCGATCCAGAACCGCCCGAACGTGTAGCCGGCGACGTAGAGGGCGAACAGGCGGCCGTGGCGCAGCGTGAACCGCCTGCCGGCCAGGATCAGTGCGAAACCGAGTGCCGCGTCCCACAGCGACTCGTACAGGAACGTCGGGTGGTAGAGCACGCCCGGCTCGCCGCCGTGCGCCTGGTCGATCTCCAGGCCCCACGGCAACGTGGTCGGACTGCCGTACAGCTCCTGGTTGAACCAGTTGCCCCAGCGGGCGATCGCCTGCCCGAACGCGATGCCGGGCGCGACCGTGTCGGCCACGGCGTCCAGAGACAGTCCCCGGCGGCGGCAGGCCAGCCACATGCCCACGCCTCCCAGGGCGATCGCGCCCCAGATGCTGAGCCCGCCTTCCCAGATGAACAGCGCCCGGTAGGGCTCCTTGATCGCGCGCGCGCCGAAGTAGGTCTGCCAGTCGGTGATGACGTGGTAGAGGCGAGCGCCGATCAGGCCGAAGATCACTGCGGGGACCGCGATGTCGCTGATCGTGCCCTTCGCGCCGCCGCGGGCGCGCCAGCGGCGCTCGCCAAGCCAGGTTCCGAAGACGATTGCGAGGATGAAGCACAATGCGTAGGCCCGGATCGGGATGAATCCGAGATGCCAGACCCCTTCGGAAGGGCTGGGAATCGAGGCAAGGGGCATGCCGGTGAGGCTAATCAACGTGAGGCCACTCGGCCGCCTTCGTGACCTGATCGCAAACCCGTCATCGACCTGTATTCACAAAGGTCCTGAGCGTCCTGGCCCGAAAATGGCTGCACCACATCGCTGGATGGCTTCGGAAAAGCCCCGCCCGCGCGATCCCGGAAAGGTCGAGTGAACGTTCTCGGCAGCGCTAGCAGAGCGCCAGGGCCGTATGGATCAGATGGAGGTGGGTGAACGCCTGAGGGAAGTTGCCCAGATGGCGCGCATGGACGGGGTCGTACTCCTCGGAGAGCAGGCCCACGTCGTTGCTGAGGGCCAGCAGCCGCTCGAACAGGTCCATGGCCTCGTCCTTGCGGCCGACGAGGTCGAGCGCTTCGGCCAGCCAGAAGCTGCAGGCGAGAAAGGCGCCTTCGGCTCCGGGCAGGCCGTCGATGTCGTTGCTCTCGGAGATCGGATAGCGCAGCACGAAGCAGTCGGTCATCAGCTCGCGTTCGATCGCGTCGATCGTGCCCATGACCCGGGGGTCCTCAGGGGGCAGGAAGCCGACGATCGGGATGAGCAGCAGCGCCGCGTCGAGTTCGCGAGAGCCGTACGACTGGGTGAACGTGCCGCGCTCGGGGTCGAAGCCCCTGTCGCAGACCTCGGTGTGAATCCGGTGCCGCATGGCCCGCCAGCGCTTGAGGGGACCGGTGTGGCCGAGCTCTTCGATCGCCCGTACCTGCCGGTCGGCCGCCACCCACGCCATGACCTTGGAATGGACGAAGTGCCGCCGCGGACCGCGGACCTCCCACAGGCCCTCGTCGGGCTGGGCCCAGCTGTGCTCCAGGAAGTCCATCAGCCGGCAGACGATGGTCCAGGCGTAGTCGTGAGGCGGCATCCCCAGTTTGCGGGCCCGGTAGAAGCAGTTGAGCACCTCGCCGTAGACGTCGAGCTGAAGCTGGCCGGCCGCGCCGTTGCCGATCCGCACCGGCCGGGAGCCTTCGTATCCGGGAAGCCAGTCGAGCGTGTACTCCGGCAGGCGCCTTTCGCCTGCCACGCCATACATGATCTGGAGGTCCTCCGGGCGGCCCGCGATGGCGCGGAGCAGCCAGTCGAGCCAGGCGCCGGCCTCGGTGACGTATCCGGATTCGGTCAGGGCGTCGAGTGTCATCGCGGCGTCGCGCAGCCAGCAATATCTGTAGTCCCAGTTACGCACCCCGCCGAGATGCTCGGGCAGCGACGTGGTGGGAGCCGCCACGATGCCGCCCGTCGGGCTGTAGGTGAGCGCCTTGAGTGTGATGAGGGAGCGGACCACGGCGGCGCGGTGGCGGCTCGGGAGCCAGCAGCGGGAGACCCACTCCTCCCAGAACAGGCTGGTCTCGGTGAGTTGCTTGCCGGGATCGATGCCGCGGGGTTCCGGCTGGTGCGAGGGGTGCCACGTGAACACGAACGACCGGCGTTGCCCTGCGGCGATCGTGAAGGTGCCGGTGTGCCGGTCGCCGCTGCCCTCCAGGTGGAGGGGAGCGTCGATCCAGACCGAGTCGGGCCCGCCGATGGCGTGGAGGCGGCCGTCGAAGCGGCGGGCCCAAGGGACGATCCTGCCGTAGTCGAACCGGATGCTGATCTCTGCGGTCATGTCCACCGTCCCGGACACGCCCTCCACGATCCGGACCAGGGCGGGGTTGGCGTGCCGGGGAGGCATGAAGTCGATGACCTTGACGGTTCCTGTGGAGGTCTCCCATACGGTCTCGAGGATCAGCGTGTTGTCGACGTACGCGCGGCGCGTGGCCATCTCGTGCCCGGCGGGGGCCAGCCGCCAGAACCCGTTGGACTCGTCACCGAGGAGCTTGGCGAAGCATGCGGGGGAGTCGAACCGGGGAAGGCAGAGCCAGTCGATCGATCCGTCGCGGCCGACGAGGGCGGCTGACTGCGTGTCCCCGATGAGGGCGTAGTCCTCGATCCGCATGTGGACCACGCTACTCGCCGGGTGGCGCGTCATCGCTCGGGCGTGTCTTCGTGTGAGGGCTATGCCACCGGCCGTGATCGCCGTGGTCGTGTCGCACATGATGAACTGCTGCTCCGGCAGGTCGAGAGGGTGGCCGGAGCCCTCCACCAACCCGTGACTGTACGGCCGGGGCGAGCAGGCCGTCCTTCACCGAGGCGGCGATTTTTTCCAATAGAAAACGCTCGCGGAGGAGCGAGGTCCCCCGACCGGGGTTCAGGGGAGAACGCGTCCAGAATGTCCCCGGCCTGGCGCGAAACCCGAGCCGGACTCATTTAAGTTCGCCGCCGGATAACCACCTCCTCGATCTCGGGGCACACCCGCACTCTATTGGATGATCACGCTAATAGCGTCCCGTGTCGCCGGACCCCTGTGCTGCGCGAACATGAACGCCGGCCGCATCGCTTGACGAGAATCGCGCACTTAGCGAAGATTCGTCGAACATGGGGTGAATTTTGTGTCCGCATCGGGATGCCTGGGGGTTGGCATTGCTTGAGGGGTTGGGGCTCGATCCCCTCGCCGAAACCGTATACCGAACCATGCTCGATAATCCTCGCTGGCGCATAAACGACATTGTCCGGCACTTGCAATGTTCGGAAGAGGACGTCCTCTCCGCCCTCGACCGGTTGGCCGATCTGGCCCTGTTGCGGCGCTCTCTGGAGGATCCGGGGGACCTGCGGCCGGTGAATCCGGCAGTGGGACTGCAGGCACTTTTGCGCCGGCGGCAGATGGAAGAGGCCGAACGGCAACTGGAGATGGCGCAGAGCCAGGCCGCGGTGGCTCAGATGCTCACCCAGTACGCCGACCAGGAGAGGTCCGATGGCGACGCGGTGCGACTGGTGGGCATCGACGTCATCATCGGGCGGCTGGAGCAGTTGTCGGAGGAGGTGGGGCATGAGGTGCTCACCTTCATGCCCGGTGGCTCCCAGTCAGCGGACGCTCTGGAGACGGCCCGTCGAAACGACGAGCGGGCACTCGGCCGCGGGGTGAAGTTCCGCAACATCTGTCTCGACAGCGTCCGCAACGACTCGGCGACCCTTTCTTACCTGAACTGGCTGGTGGAGGCCGGCGCTCACGTGCGCACCATGCCGGTCCTGCCGCCTCGGATGATCATTTTCGACCGTACCGTGGCCATCGTTCCTATGGATCCTGACAACAGCAGACGCGGTGCGCTCCAGTTGAGCGGCGCTGGCATCATCGCCGCCCTGCTGGCCCTCTTCGAACAGGTGTGGGAGATCGCCGCGCCGTTGGGTAGTCCGGCGCTCAGTCCGCAGGGCTTCACCCGGCAGCAGCACGAGCTGCTGCGCATGTTGGCCGAGGGGTTGACCGACGAGGTCGCGGCCAAACGGCTGGGGGTCTCCGAACGGACGGTGCGCCGGATGATGGCCGAGATCATGGAGCGGATCGGCGCCCGTAGCCGTTTCGAGGCCGGGTTGCGAGTCGCGGAGCGCGGCTGGCTCTGATGCATCCTGAGGCGGCCCGGCCCCGGCGGCATTCTCCCGTCCTGCCGTCGGAATCGGTATCGCTCGGGGAAAGCCGGAGGTTGCCCGTGAGTATCGCCTGGTAGGTCGCCGAGAGCACCGGTCCGGGATCGACGCCGTACCCGTCGGCCAGGACGTGCCGCCCCTCCTGGTACGTGGCGATCGCGTCGGCCTGCCGGTCGCACCGGTAGAGCGCGGTCATGAGCTGTGCCCGCAGCAGCTCGCGCAGCGGCTGCTCCGCGACCAGCCAGGTGAGTTCGGCCACGAGGTCGTGGTGGCGGCCGAGCATCAGGTCGGCCGCCACGCGGCCCTCCAGGGCGCGGAGCCGTGCCTCCTCCAGCCGGGGCCGCTCGGTGGCGGCCATGTGGTCGGTGACGTCCACCAGCACCGGGCCGCGCCACAGGGCCAGTGCTCGGCTCAGCAGATCCGTGGCCGTCTGCCAGCGTGCTTGCTTCACCGCGTCCAGGCCGGCACTGCTGAGCTTGGAGAACTCCAGGTGGTCGCACCACGCGTCACCGAGCTTCATGGAGTAGCCGTGGGGGTAGCGGGTGATCTGAAGGCTCGGCTCGAAGAGCTTGCGCAGCCGGGAGGCGTAGGTGTAGATCTGCGCGCTCGCGGTCGCGGGCGCCGCCTCAGCCCATAACAGGTCGGTCAGCCGCTCGTCGGACACCACTCGACCGTGCGCCAGCAGAAACTCCACCAGTACGGTGCGAGGCTTGGCGCCGTTGAGCAGGCGTTGTTCCCCGTTCACCCGCGTTTCGACAGGGCCGAGGATTCGGAATTCCATTTTTTGGGCCATCTCAGCCCCGTCCCCTTTCCAGTGCCGCCAGTAGGTTTTCCGCTCTCCGGATGAGCTCCTGGGCTATTCCGGGGTCGCCCGAAGCGGATTCGTCCGCCTGGAAAACCACGACTTCGATTCGGTTTCCCACGTGACGGGAACGGATGTGCTCGATTCCGTCCGCCGGCGTGGCCACCAATGACAGAATGGTCAGGACCACATCGGCGTCGGCCTGCCGCCAATCGCGTCCATCACCGGCGAGCAGCGTCGCCATCTCTATACGCATGGTGATGTTCGCGGGTGGTCAGTCCCATATGATGCCGTTGGCCGCCGCGGGTCCACCGCTGTTCTGGAAGAGGACGCCCTCCTGGCTCACGGAAATCCCGGCTCCGACCATCACCACAAAGCCGCCGACGGTGATCAGGCCAATGGCGCCCCTGGCGATCGCGGCGAGAATTCCCGTGCCGCGGGTCCTTGAGATAATCGACATCTTTCTCCCCTTTCCGCTTTTCCTTGTTCGGGAGCGAACGGCTCCGTTGAAATAAATATGGCCCGCGGAGCTCGCTGGGAGAAGGATTCAGGCCTGGACGACAGCGGCCTTGTCCGCTACAGGACAGGGGGAGTCCTGCGGCGGACAAGGCCGTGGGGGGTTGCGATATCGCTGGTCACGCCCCGGCTCTCGCCGGGAGGAGCACGTCTACCGTCTCACCGCGTGACCAGGGCGCTCTCCGGGACGACGGCTTCGTCGTTCTCCCGTATGCCGTACCTGCCGTAGAGACGGCGCAGCGGGCCGGGGGCCCACCAGTTGGCCCGTCCTGTGAGTTTCATCGTGGCCGGCACCAGCAACGCCCGCACGATCGTGGAGTCCACCAGAACGGCGATGAGCATGCCGATTCCGGTCAGCTTGATGAAGGTGATGCCTGAGGTGGAGAAGGCCGCCACGACGATGATGAACAGCAGCGCCGCACTGGTGATCAGGCCGCCTGTGCGCTGCAGCCCCGCCGCCACCGCCGCGGTGTTGTCGCCGTGCGCGTCATAGTGTTCCCGCATCCGGGAGAGCAGGAAGACCTCGTAGTCCATGGAGAGGCCGAACACGATCGCCAGCACGAGGATGGGCATCGACGGCTCGAGGAAACCTGTCGGGGTGAAGCCAAGCAGCCCGGACAGATGACCGTCCTGGAAGATCCAGACCAGCGCGCCGAACGTCGCCGACAGCGAGAAGATGTTCATGATCACGGCCTTGATCGGCAGCAGGATCGAGCCGAAGGCCAAGAACAGCAGCAGGAAGGTGGTCACCCCGACCAGCAACGCCATCCAGGGCAGAAGGTCCCCGAGGTTGGCGAGCTGGTCGACCAGCGCCGCGGTGGCCCCCCCGACGAGGACGGAGGCTCCGGCCGGGGCCGGGACCGCGCGAACCTTCCGGACCAGGTCTCTGGCCTCCGCCGACATCCGGTTGGCGCTGTAGGTGAGCTCGATCCTCGCTGTGTGACCGGCCTCCCCGGTGACCTGGGCGCCGGTGATCCCGGGCACCGCCTCGACCCGGTCGGCGTACGCGCTCAGAGCCGCCCGCGCGGCCGGAGTGGAGACCGGATCGGACAGCGTGACGATCACCCGGATGGGGTTGGTGAAGTTGGCGGGGAACTCGTCGGTCATCGTCTCCGACACCACCCGGGTCTCGGTGCCTGCCGGCAGCGCGCGGGCGTCGATGCCGCCCCAGCTCACGCGCAGGAACGGCAGGCCAAGAGTGACCAGAATCGCCAACGTGCCGACGAGGACCACCACGGGGCGCCGCATCACCGCGTGCCCCAGCCGCGTCCAGAAGAGCGACTGCCTGCCGTGGCGTCGAGCCAGCCAGCGGGGGGCGAGCGCGTTGACCCGAGGGCCGAGCACGGCCAGCAGCGCGGGCATGATGGTGAGCGCGGCGACCATGTCCACCAGCACGGTCGCCAGCCCGCCCATACCCATCGATCGCAGGAACGACTGCGGGAAGATCAGCAGGCTGGCCAGCGAAGCGGCGACAGTGACGCCGGAGACGGCGACCGTCCGGCCGGCCGTGGCCATGGTGCGGACCACCGCCTCCTCGCCTGCGCCGCCGCGGTTCAGCTCCTCCCGGAAGCGCACGACCATGAACAGTCCATAGTCGATGGCCAGGCCCACGCCGAGCAGGGTGGTGATGTTGATGGCGTAGGTGGACACGTTGGTGAAGAGGCCGAACAGGTGCAGCGCGGAGAACGAGCCGAACACCGCCACCACGCCGATCAGCAACGGCAGGCCGGCCGCCACCACGCTGCCGAAAATGAGGATCATGAGGAGCAGGAGCAGCGGGGTGGCGATGCCCTCCGCCAGCACGATGTCCTTCTTGACACCGTCGGAGATCATTTTCTGGGTGGCCGTGGAACCGCCGACGAACGACTCGAGCCCCGGCACGGCGACGGCGGGACGGATGGCCGCCAGGTGGTCACGGCGCGCGTGCTCGTCCTCGCCGCGTAGCCTCAGCACCGCGAAGGTGCTCCTGCGGTCGGCGCTGACGAACTGCGGCGACCTGGTGGACCAGTAGGTGGCGAACGACTCGACATGGCCGGCCGGAAGGGCCTGCAGAGCCCGGGTGACGTCGGCGCCGTAGGCGGGATCGTCCACAGTGCTCGTCCGGCTGCGGTAGAGCACCACGACGTCGGCCTCGTCCCGGCCCAGCGCCGCGGTCTCCAACTGGGCGGCGCGCTGGCTCTCGCTTCCGGACACCTCGAACTCTCCGGAGGAGGTGAGCGTGCCGAAAACGCCCAACCCCCACACCGCCGCGGCGACCACCACGATCGCGGACAGCACCAGAACCAGCCGACGTCGCCGATAGACGGTGCGGCCCCATCTCTCGAACATCAATTCCTCCGAATCGTGGACGCGCCTGCCGCCTCATCACAGCAGCGCCGTCTATACGCGACCTCTACTCGCTGTCTGATCTCTTGTTAGAGGGGGATGTTGCCGTGCCGCCCACGGCGCCCCGGTTCGGCGGCGAGCGCCTCCGACAGCTCCAGAGCCAGGCGGAACCGGGTGCCCGCGGGCTCGATGACCTCGTCCACCGCACCCAGGGCCAGCGCCCTGCCGAGTCCGCCCGCGGCGTGCTCGTGCTCGGCGACGAGTCTCGCCTTGAGCTCCGCGCGCTCCTCCTCCGGAGTGGCGGCCAGCACCTTGCGGGACAGGATGTCCACCGCGGCCTCGGCTCCCATCACGGCCACCTCGGCGTCCGGCCAGGCGAACACGGCGGTGGCGCCGAGCGAACGGGAGTTCATCGCGATGTACGCCCCGCCGTACGCCTTGCGGACGACGAGCGTGATCCTGGGCACGGTGGCTTCGGCGAAGGCGTGCAGCAGCTTGGCGCCGCGGCGCACGACCCCGCCGTGCTCCTGACTCGTGCCCGGCAGATAGCCGGGCACGTCCACCAACACGATCAGCGGAACGCCCAGGGAATCGCACATCCGCACGAAGCGGGCCGCCTTCTCCGCGGAGGCCGCGTCGAGGCAGCCGCCCGTGTACAGCGGGTTGTTGGCCAGCACCCCTACAGTGCGGCCGGCCAGCCGCCCGACGGCGGTGACCACGTTGCGTGCCCACTTCGCCTGGAGTTGCACCGGCGGTCCGTCGAGCAGTTCGGTCACCAGCGGGCGGATGTCGTAGGCGCGCCGCGGGTTGCCGGGCAGGAGCCGGCTGAGATCGCGGTCGTCGGCCGCGGACATGGCGTCGAGCGAGCCCTGGTCGCCCAGCAGGTTCAGCAGGCGGCGGGCCTGGGCCAGCGCGTCGTCGTCGTCGGCCGCGACCACGTGGGTGACCCCGCTGCGCGTGCCGTGGACGCCGGGCCCGCCCAGCGTCTCCATGTCGACGTCCTCGCCGGTGACCGAGCGTACGACGTCGGGGCCGGTGACGAACACGCGGGCGGCGGGAGCCATGATGACCAGGTCGGTCAGGGCCGGGCCGTACGCGGCTCCGCCGGCGGCGGGCCCGAGGACCACGGAGATCTGCGGCACCTTTCCCGAAGCCCGCACCATGGCGGCGAACACCTGCCCGACGGCGTCCAGCGCCTCCACGCCTTCGCCCAGCCGGGCCCCACCGGAGTGCCAGAGCCCGGCGACCGGGACGCCTTCGGCCACGGCCAGGTCGATCGCCTGGACGATGGCGCGGCAACCGGCGGTGCCCAGCGCCCCGCCCATCCGGGTGGCGTCGGTGGCGAAGGCGATCACCGGAGTGCCCTGGGCCGTTCCCCTGGCCGAGACCACTCCGCCGTCGTCGTCGTGGATCAGGGACAGGCTGTCGGGATCAAGCAGCGCGGCCAGCCGCCCCCGGGGGTCGCGCCGATCCACCGCCAGGTCGCTCACCAGCCCGGCCGGTACGGTCATCGTCATGATCAAACTCCCTCTCGGTTGATGTGCCGGGCTCTGTGGCGAGTACGGGGCCGGCGTCGCGTTCCCAGACGGTGATCGGGCCGCTCGCCGCGGTCGCGATCGCCAGGGAGGCCAGGTAGCCGGCGGCGGGGTGCAGGTCGCGCAGTGTCATGCGGGAGCGCAGCTCGGGGCGGGTCGGCCAGCCGAGCAGCCGGGCGGGCGTTCCTGGCGCGGAGACCGTCAGGTCGGCGAGCGGGACCTTCAGGCCGTCGCCCGTGGCCTTGACCGCGGCCTCCTTGCGCACCCAGCGGCGGAGCAGGGCGGTCTCCGTGAGGGGCCCGCCGCGTTCGTCCGGCGACAGCAGCGCCTGCCCGAGCGCCCTGAGGTCGCGGACCCGGCCCAGCCGCTCCACGTCCACCCCGACCATGGAGTCCCTGGCGAGCGCCAGCACCACCACCTCGTCGGTGTGTGACACCGAAAAGCCGACCTCGTACGGGCCGGACAGGCGAGGCTTTCCGTGGTCGCCGCCGCAGCCGGGGCACCGGCGCTCCAGCCGCAGCGCGCGTGGATCCACGCCGAGCCTGCCGGCCAGCACGAGCCTGGTCAGCGCGACCCCCACCGTGAAGCGGTCCCGGTCGGCCGCGTGCCGCAGTCGCCCGCGGCGCTCGCGTTCCGCGTGAGACAGGAGGCCGGGATGCCACCACCGGGCCATCGCGGTTGTGGCCCACCAGATCTGGCAGTTCACCGTGTCCGGCGTCGAGGTCCTCACGGCTGGTCGTCCCACCGGCAGCGACCGATCGAGACGAGGGGCCGCCTCTCGGCGTCGACGACCTGCCCGTCACCGTCCGCGCCGAGCAGCAGCCGGGCGGGCATCCCCCGCGGATCGTGCAGGTCCAGCGAGGCCAGGCGCCATACCGCCGAGCGGCCGGGGGCCGTGGCGATGGCCGCCTCCAGATGGGCGATCGGCAGGGTGATCCGGGGCGGGCTGGTCATGGTGAACAGGTCGGAGGCCCGGGTGCGCGTCACCTCGGCCGACCAGCATCCCGTCTGGTCGTCCATGGTCCAGGAGTCCACGTCGGTCAGGAAGGGCCGCCAGAGGTACTCCCTGGCGCGCCGTTCGGGTGGCCCGCCCCGTCCGATGACGGACGGCGGCGGCTCCGGCTGGAACACCGCGGTGCCGCGCGCGAACGGCCGGCCGTCGCGCGACAGCTCCACGCGCACCCGCCAGTCCGGCGAGTGCGGGTCGGGCCGGACCAGCCGGTGGAACACGGCCGAACCGCCGCCGGCCGCCAGCGCACCGGCGTCGACCCACACGTCCCGCATCCCCGCGACCGGCAGCAACGGGCCGAGCGGCGGCGCCAGCCAGGAGGCACCGGCGAGCATGTACTCCAGCAGCAGCGAGATGGGCACGCCTCGCACGCCTGCCACGCGTACGTCGTCCAGGAAGGCGGCCCACTCCCCGTCGATCCTGTGCTCGGTCTCCAGCAGCGTCCCGGGCCCGTACCGTACGACCTGGCCGAGCAGGAATCTGCGGGTGAGCAACTCGGTGCGGCCCTCCCAGTCGGACGGCAGCGTGATGCCGCACAGCTGCCGCGGGGTGATCTCCCCGATGTCGGCCACGAAGCCGATCTCGCCGGATCCGGCGTGGGCCAGCTCGGCCCGCCAGGCCGCCACGCCGGTGGGGACGGAGATCGGCGTCATGTACCGGCTCGCCGCGCCCAGGTTGGTGATCAGCCCCAGGTCGTGCCAGGTCGGCCAGGACAGCGACTTCACCGGATGGCCGGCGGCGTGCCCGGTCCACATGGCCAGCCGCGCGAGACCCTCGTTGGCCGCCGCGTAGTCGATCTGGCCGATCATGCCGCCGTATCGCCCGGTCAAGGAGCCCACCGCGCACAGCATCTTCAGGGGGCGTCCTTCCAGCGCCTCGGTGAGCCGCAGAAAGCCATCCACTTTGACCTCGATGACCCGCAGGAACTCCTCGGCGGTCTTGCGCGGCAGCCGGGTGGGCGCGTCGACGCCCGCGTTGTGCACGACCATCGACAGCCCCGGCCCGGCCGCGGCGAGGAGCGCGGACAGGTCCTCGGCCCGGGTGACGTCGGCGGCGTGATAGTCGATCCGCAGGCCGGCCTCCCTCGCCCGCCGGAGATTTCCGTAGATCTCGCGGACCTGGCGCATCCCCTCGATCCGGCGGCGCACGACCGGCAGCGGCTCGCCGGGCTCGCGGTCACGGTAGGCACGCAGGGCCAGTTCGGCGAACTCGTCCTCGTCGGCCGTCAGCCACGGCGTGTCCTCGTCGGGCAGCCTCGTCCGTCCGCTCACGATCACCCGGCAGCCGGTGCCGCGGGCCATCTCCACAGCGATCTCGAATCCGATGCCCCGGCCGCCGCCGGTCAGCAGCAGCACGTCAGCCGGGGTCATCTCGATCGGCGCGCCGTCCACCGCCGACTGCCTGGGCAGGATGGTGAGCCGCTCCTCGTAGCGCAGTCCCACCTCCAGCAGGTCACCTGCGAACATCTCCTGGACGATCGCCTCGCCCGGGTCCGCCACCGGGCCGAGGTCGATCACGCGGGCCTGGCAGGCGGCCAGCTCCCTGGGCAGGGTCTTGGCGATCCCGGCCCATATTCCGCTGAGCGGCCGGGAGCCCTGCTCCGGCCTCAGGCCCATGGGGCCGCCCATCGCGGTGACCGCCACGTAGTGCAACCTGCGGGCGTCGGTCTCGGTGACCCAGTCCTGGTAGACGTGCTGGAGAGCGGCCACGGTCCGTCGCATCGGTTCCCGCCACGCCCCGGGACGGGTCTCCTCCGGGTCGCCGTGCAGGGTCAGGTCGATGATCACGTCAATCCGGGTGGCGTCCAGACCGGTCACCGGGGTCCCGCCGTACCGGCAGACGGCGCGGCACACCGAGCGCCGCACCGGGTCCGAACCGTTGATCACCAGGACTCTGCGGCCGTCCAGCACGTCCTCGGGCGGCGTCGGAGCCGGGGGGAGCGGGCACAGGGTCAGCGTCTGACGCAGGATCGCGCCGGTGGCGGCGGCGCTCATGACCGGCCTCCCGCCGCGGCCAGCTCGCGGGTGCGGGGGCGCAGGCGGACCCGCAGCTCGCCCTCCGGGCGCAGCGAGATGATCGAGTGTCCGTACGGCACCTGGGCGCCGGACACGGGCTCCAGCCTGAACCGCTGGGCGATCATCGAGATGATGAGCTTCAGCTCGAGCAGCGCCATGAGGTTGCCCACGCACATCCTGGGACCGCCGCCGAACGGGTAGTACGACAGCCGGGGCAGCCGCTTGACCGCGTCTCCGGCGAAGCGGTGCGGGTCGAACACCTGCGGATTGGGGAACAGCTCGGGGTTGCGCTGGGAGACCAGCGGCGAGAGCACCACCGATGACCCGGCCGGGATGTGGTAGCCGTTCAGTTCGTCGTCACCGATGGCATCCCTTGGATAGATCCAGATCGGCGGGTACATCCGCAGTGCCTCCTGGACGACCATCCCGGCGAAGGTCAGCTGATCGGCGTCGGCGTGCACCGGGTCCCGCCCGGCCAGCACCCGCTGCGCCTCGCCGGTCAGCTCCTCGTCGATCCACGAGTGGGTGGCGATGGCGTGCAAGGTCCACGCGGCGGCTGTGGCGGTGGTCTCGTGCCCGGCCATGTAGACGGTGATCAGCTCGTCGCGGATCTCCTGGTCCGTCCAGCGCCGCCCGGTCTCCGGATCGACCGCGGCCTCCATCAGCTCGACGAGCGGGCCCTGCCCGGTCCTGCTGTGGTTGTCGCGGATGGTGGCGACGAACTCGTTCAGGAAGCCCTGGATCTCGCGAATCTGCCGGTTGCGGGCGTTGGGCACCCAGCGCGGCAGCTTCTCGGAGATCATGCCGTGCATGAACATCAGCTCCAGGCCGGCGTCCACGACTCGCTTGACCGCGGGCACGGCGTCGTCCACGTCGTATCCGAACAGCGAGCGGCTGAGCGTCACCATGGTCAGCCTGAGCATCTCGGCGACCAGATCGACCGGCTCGCCGTCCGCGGCGCTGCGCTCCCAGCGGTCCAGCATCTCGTTGGTGGCCTCGACCACGTTGGGCACGATCGCGCCGATCGCCTTGCTGAGGAACAGCGGCTGGACGCCGCGCCGGTGCCCGCGCCAGTACGCGCCGTCCGAGGTCAGCAGACCGCGGCCCATGACCAGCTTGAACTGCTCGTATAGCCTGCCGCGCGTGTAGTTCCTGTGGTTCTCGACCACCACCCGGTAGACGGCGGCCGGGTCGGTGACCAGGTGCGTGAGGTACGGCCCCAGCTGCAACCGGGCGACTCCCCCGTGGTCCCGGGCGGCGGCCAGCAGGAAACCCGCGGGATCCTTGCGCCACATCACGACGTTACGCACCAGCGATCGTCCCCCGCGGGGCCCTGGCGCCTCGATCCTCGTCATGGAATTGTCCTCCTCGGCGTGAAACGTGGCCTAGATCGGGACTGCGCCCACCCGGGTGGGGGGCGTCAGCGGGCGGCCGTCCTCGACCACGGACCGGTCGACGTGCTCGCCGGTGAACGTGTCGAAGTAGCCGGTGGGGAAGCCGGTCACGTCCTTGATCTGCAGCAGCACCCGGCCGTCGGGCAGCATGGCCACGCCCCGGGTGACCGGCTCGGCGCCGGTGAACGGCCCGCGCGGCGTGCTGATCAGCTCGACGGGGACGTGCAGCGCCGACAGTTCGGCGTCGTTGGCCGGGCCGTAGAGGTCGATCCTGCGGATCGCGGTCGGGGCGGCGACCGGGATGTACCGGTCCCGCACCAGGTCCATGGCGGCCAGGCGGAGCAGGCCGTCCAGCAGCAACCCGGGGGTCAGGAACCGGTCGAACACCGAGCCGGGCGTGGTGTCCGGCGGGACCGGCTTGGAGTACCAGGCGCGGACGCCGAGCGGGTGCAGCCGGATGCCGGTGGTCGACACGAAAGGCCCGCTGAGCCGTACCGCACCGCCGGCCACGTGGTACGGATCGACGACCGGGACCGCCTCGGCGGCGGGCCACGGTGCCCAGCGCGGGGGCCTGGGGTGTTCGGCGGCGAGCACGACCGTCACCGCGAAGTGGCGGCGATCCCTGACCAGCACGGTTCCCGAGGGGGAGACCACGTCGCCGAGCACCTGAACGTCGACGACGGCGCTCTCGGCGTCGTCGTCCCTGCCGCGCAGCCGCGCCACCAGCCGCAGGGGGCTGAGCCCGGTGCCGCCGCCCAGCTTGAGGAAGCTCTCGAAGGAAAGGTCGCGCAGGCTGGTCACCACCAGGTCGGGCACCAGTTCTTGGGCGGCCTCCGCGGCGAGTTCGGCCGCGAAGCAGCCGGGCATGGTCGGCACACCGCGGACCAGATGGTGGCGCAGGTAGTCCTCGCGGGTGTCGAGCATGCGCTCCGCGATGAGCGTGCGCTTGTCCGGTCTGGTCACCCGATCCAGGTAGAACCGCCCCAAGGGCAGGGCCGGTTTCACGATGGTCATGTGTCAAGTCCTCTCGTCCACGTGCGGCGCCGGTGAGTCCCGAAGTCAGGCCCGGATGGTGGGGGCGGCCTTCCGGTACAGCCCCGGCACCAGACGGCGACCGGCGGCCAGCAGCCACCACGGCCAGGGCGTGTACCGCTCGCCGGTCCGGCCGGTGGCCGCCGCGACGATGGCGCGGGCGGTCACCTCGGGGGTGGAGAGCATCCACCGGGTGCGCCGGCTCGCCCGGTCAGCGCGGTACTGGAAGCCCTCGGTGGTCACGAATCCCGGCAGCACCAGGGCGACGTGGACCCCGTGGCCGCGCTCCTCGGCGTGCAGCGCCTCCGTCCACCCGCTCAGGGCGAACTTGGCCGCCGAGTACGCGCCCGAGTGCGCGAGGCCGATACGGCCGGCCACGCTGGCGACGTTGACGACGGCGCTCGGCGCCGACCGCCGGAGCAGGGGAAGCAAGGCGCCGGTCATCCGCACGTGCGCGGCGAAGTTGATCTCCATGGACCGGTGGACGTGCTCCCACCCCGTGTCGGCGAAGGCGCCGCCGAAGTGCGCTCCGGCGTTGTTGACCAGGAGGTCCAGCCGGCCGTGTTCGGCGCCGGCCCGTTCGGCGATCCGTTCGGCCGCCGCCGGGTCGGTGAGGTCCTCGGCGATGACAAGAGCGCTGTCCATGCCCGCGGCCAGCTCCTTCAGCCGGTCGGCACGCCTGGCCACCAGGATGAGGTGGTGAGAGGGAGCCAGCCGACGGGCGGTGGCCGCGCCGATGCCGCTGGAGGCCCCGGTGACCAGGGCCACCTTCCTGACCGCCACCGTTCAGCCCACCTTGGGCACGGTCAGGGCGCCTGCCGCGCAATGGACGGTGAACGGCGGGGGCGGCAGCGGCTCCCCGTCGGCGAACGTGACGTGGCCGGCCGAGGCGACGTGTATCGAGCGCACGCGGAACCTGCGTGTGGAGGTGTCGGTGGCGCTGCGCACCCCGCTGAACAGGCGCATGGTCGAGCCGAGCGTCGCCGGCAGGCTGTTGGGCCCCTGGGTGGTGACGTCGAGGTAGCCGTCGGCGATGTCGGCGTCGGGGCACACGTGGAGCTTGCCGCCGCATCGGCCGGTATTGCCCACCGAGAACAGCACCGCGGGGAGCTGGGCCGCCACGCCGTCCAGGGTCACGTTGTAGACCCGGCCCCGGAAGCGCGGGAGCTCCAGCAGCGCCGCCACGTCGTAGCGGCGCGGGCCCGCCGGCCACTTCAGGCGTCCTCCCCGATCGGCCACCGACGCCGCGTACCCGATGGCCAGCACGGTGCCGAACCGCAGCGTGCGCCCGTCGGGGTAGACGACCTCGGCGAGGTCGACCTGCCGCACGTTGCCATCGGCGAGGGACTCCGCGGCGGCCTCGGCCGCGGCCACCGGGTCGGCGGGCAGTCCCAGCGCGTCGGCCATGTCGTTGCAGGTGCCGCCGGGAATCAGCGCGAACGGGACGTCCCGCCCGTCCAGGGCGCGCAGGGCCGTGTGGAAGGTGCCGTCACCGCCGACGGCGACCAGGGCCTCCGCCCCGCCGTCGAGCGCCCGCCCGCAGGCGGCGACCGCGTCGGCGCTGCTGCGGGTCGTCAGCACCTCGATCCGGAGGCGCCGTTCCAGCGTGGACAGCACCTGGGGTAACCGGTGGCGCAACCGCCCGCCGGCGGCGGAGGGGTTTAGGACGACGGCGACGTTCATCTGGACACCTCGATTGCTTGCGGTCGGGACACGCCGATCGCCGGGCCGGCGGCGTCCCTGGGAATGAAGAGGGCGACGAGTGCGGCGGCCGCGAGCACGACGGCGCCGAGCCAGACGGCGGGCCGGACCGCGGCCACGAAGACGACGGGGTCGGAGAGCGCGGGGTGGGCGCGGGTGACGACGGTGGTCAGCACGGCCACCCCGAGCGCGAAGCCGATCTCTCTCACCGTGGTGTTGGCCCCGCTCGCGCGGCCTCGCTCGCCCTGACCCACCGAGGCGAGCACGACGGCGGTGAGGGGGGCGAAGACCAGGCCCATCCCGATCCCGCCGAGGACCAGCATGGGCAGCATGTCGGAGTACGGCACGGCCGGCGCCATGAGGAGCGCGCTCCAGGCCAGCGTGGCCGCCTCGCACAGCAGGCCGAGGGCGATCAGGCGCCCGGCCCCGACCCGTTCGGTGACCAGCCCGGCCAGCACCGCGACCAGCATCGGCATCGCGGTCCACGGCAGAGTGCGGAGCCCGGCCTGGAGCGCTGAATATCCGAGGGGGCCCTGCAGGTACTGCATCAGCCAGTAGATCGCGCCGAACACCCCGAAGAACATCGCCAGCGACACCACGTTGCACAGGACGAACGCCGGAATCCGGTAGAACCGCAGCGGCAGCAGGGGGTGTCGCGCGCGCCGCTCCCAGGCGACGAACGCGACGCCCAGCGCGAGCGCCAAGCCGAGCACGGCCAGCACGGGCGGGGCGGTCCAGCCCTCCGTGCCGGCCCTGGTGATGCCCCACACGAGGGAGACGACCGCCGCCGCCGCCAGCGCCATGCCGGGCAGGTCCAGCCTGCCGTCGTCGCCGGTGCTCTCCTCGACCGCCATCAGGGTCACGGGAACGAACACCGCGCCGGTGATCGCGGTGATCCAGAAGACCCACGGCCAGCCCTGGGCCACGGCCAAGGCGCCGCCGACCAGGGGGCCGAGCGCGATGCCCATCCCGTTGACCGCGCTCCACAGGCCGATGGCGACGTTCCGCCGCCGCGGGGGGACTCCGGCGGCCAGCAAGGTCAGCGAGATGGGGAGCACGGCGGCCGCTCCGGCGCCCTGGACGACCCGAGCGGCGATGAGTGAGCCGATCGAGTCCGAGAGCGCGCACCCGGCCGATCCCAGGGCGAAGATCGCGATGCCGCCCGCGAACACCCGGCGCCGCCCGAACCGGTCGCCCAGGGCTGAGCCGGTCAGCAGCAGCCCGGCGAAGGCCAGGGCGTACGCGTGGATGACCCACTGCAGCGTGGACGGCGGGGCGGCCAGGTCGCGGGCGATGACCGGCAGGGTGTTCACCACGACCAGGTTGTTGAGCGAGACCAGGAACATCGGGATCGCCGTGACCAGGATGATCCGGCCCACGGAGCGGCCGCCTGCCGTCATGCCCGCACCTGCTCCTGCTCGGGCCGCGCCTGCTCGGGCCGCGCCTGCTCGGGCCGCTCCGGATCCGTGTCCGGGACTACGGGGTCCCTACGGCGCACGGTGACGCGGATCCCCTTGTTCGGGAACTTCTCCGGAAAGATGGTGATGAAGGCGCCGGGCTTGACCTGCTCCTGGTCCAGCGGCAGCGAGAAGCGGTAACGCTGGCAGGCCATCGCGACGGACGCGACCAGGATCGCGAGGGCCAGCGGCTTGCCGATGCACTGCCGCCGCCCGCCGCCGAAGGGCAGGTAGGCGAACTTGGGGCGGCGCCGCTGCTCCTCCGGATCGCGGAAGCGGGTGGGGTCGAAGGCGTTGGGGTTCTCCCAGACCTCCGGGTTGCGGTGCGTGCCGAACGCGCTGATCATGACGGTGGATCCGGCGGGGACATGGTGCCCGGCCAGTTCGTCGTCGGCGACCGGGTCGCGCGGGAACTGCCAGACCGACGGGTAGAGCCGCAGCGTCTCGTCCACCACCGACTTGGTGATCACCAGCTTGTCCAGGTCCTCGAAGGTGGGGATGCGTCCCTGCAGCACCCGGTCCACCTCCTCCTCGACCTGCCGCCGCACCGAGGGCGCCCGGGTGAGCTCGTAGATGGCCCACGCGAGGCTCAGACCGGTGGTCTCCGAACCGGCGATGAACATGGTCCGCAGGTTGTCGGGCAGCGCGTTCGGCGGCAGGTCGGACTTCATGAGCAGCCCGGCCGCGTCGTCGCCCGGGTCCCCCTTGGCCGTGCGCTCCTTCACCTCACGATCGATTATCTTGTCGAGGACCTTGTGCGCCTTGCGCTTGCGGCGGAAGTAGGCGATGGGCACCCACTTGGGGACCAGCAGCTCCTCGACGCTGCTGACGTTCTTGAAGATGACCTCCAGCGCGGCGGCGACGGCCTTGGTGAAGGTCCGGTCCTTGCTCGACAGGTCCCGGCTGATGAGCGCCTTGCCCAACACCCGGGCGCTGAGGTCCATCGTGTCCACGACGAGGTCGAACTCCTCGCCGGTGGCCGCGCGCCGCTCCCACCGGTCGAACACATCCTGCGCCGCGCCGATGGTCTCGGCGATGGACGCGCTGATCCTCTTGGGGGTGAACGCCGGCTGCACCACCTTGCGGTGCGCGCGCCACTCGGCGTCGTCGAGGGTGAGCAGGCCCATGCCCATGTACGAGTGGAAGGTCTTGTACAGCTTGCCGCGCCGGTAGTTGCCGATGTTGCCGACGAGCACCCGCTCGATCGCCTCGGGATTGGTGACCTGGATGTAGTCGTTGGGAATCAGGTTGATCTTGACCATCGAGCCCCAGTCCCGCTGGGTCTTGAGGGTGAAGTCCAACGGGTTGAGTCCCAGGTTCATGGTGATGCCGACCAGCGGCAGCCCCTTGGGGCCGGTCACGTCCTGCCTGGTCTGCTCGGCCGTCGCGCCGGTGAAGGGGCACACCCCGCCGCCGGTCCGTCCGTGGTCCTCGCTGACTGTCATCGTTGTCTCCTTGCGAACTCGTCACGGCCGAGGAAGGCGCCGGTCTCCTGGTCCACGTAGCCGAGGACCTGGCCGGTCGTCCCCTCGATCTCCAGCAGGACGTCGCCGTTCGCCGCGACGGCGACACAGAGGTTGTCCGCGGCGGCATCCTCAAGATCCAGATGCTCGGGCACGGAGTAGAGCTCCACCCGCCGGCCCAGCAGGGCGGCGTCGTTGTCCGGTCCGAAGGCCTCGATTCTGCGGATCGACCGGGGAATCGCCACGGGCGTCCACCTGCCGTCCACCAGATCGAGTACGGCGACCCGGGCCAGTCCGTCCAGGAGCACCGACGGCACCAGCAGGTCGGGGAACCAGCGCCGCACTCCCTCGGCGTCCAGCGCCAGCCGGGCGCGGCGTCCGCGTGGGTGCAGCCGGGTCCCGTCCGTGGAGACGAACACCTCGGTGAGCAGCGCCGCCGATGAGGGCGCGTGGTAGGGGTCGGCCACCGGGGTCGCGCCGGTGTCGTCCCACGCCTTCCACGAGGGCGCGGTCCGGTAGCCGTCACGCATCCTCACGGTGGCCGAGAAGTGCAGCCTGTCCTTGGCGAGAATCCGGCCGCCCGGGCCGTGCACGTCGCCCAGGATCCGCACCTGGACCACCGACTCCTCGGCGTTCTCGCTCACCAGCCGGGCGTGGATCTTCTTCGTCTGGGGACGGCCGTTGCGGTAGACCCGCAGGAACGACTCCAGCCGCACGTTCTCGAAGACCACCGGCAGCCGATGCGGGACCAGGGCCTTGGCGGCTTCGGCGGCCAGTTCGGGCACGAAGGTGCCCGGCAACGTCGGATAGCCGTTGACCACGTGCATCCTGAGGTAGCCGTCGCGGTCCAGGTCGAAGGTGCGCGACGCGGTCAGCTCACCGGGGCCGCGGACGACCTTGTCGAGGAACTGGGGCGGGTGCGCGCACCAGTCCAGATACTCGGGGACGGCCGCCGTGATCGCGGCGCGTTCCCTCTCGCCGAACAGCACGGTCATGGCCGGGGGAGCCGGGTGTCCCAGCTCGGCCAGGAAGTGCGCCACGCCCTCCTCGGTCGGGGTGGCGGTGAACTGGCCGGCCTTGGCCAGGAACGCCTTCATGATCGGGGTCGCGCCCAGGCCGATGTCGCGCCAGAGGGTCCAGCCGATGGTGAACTCGGTCTCGCCGCGCGCCGCCGCCCAGGCGGCCGAGCTGTTGAGGAAGTCGTTGGCCGAGCCGTAGTCGGTCTCGCCGTGCTGACCGGTGAAGCCGACGAACGAGCCGAAGTTGCACCAGCGGCGCGGCGGCGCACCGGCGAGCGCGCTCTTCAGGTTCAGATACGTGCGGAGTTTCAGGTCCCGTACGGCCAGGAAGTCCGTGTGGGACTTGGTGCCCACGGCCGAGGCCCTGTTGGTCCCGGCGACGTTGATGAGCAGGTCGATCTGGCCGTGCTCGGCGGCGATCGCGTCCGTTGCCCGGCCGACCGCCTCCCGGTCGCGCAGGTCGCAGTGGAGGTAGGCGACACGGCCCGCGCCGCAGTGCCGCTCCAGCTCCCGCAGGGTGCGCTGGACCGTTCTGGCCTCCTGGAGCCTGTCGAACGCCGCGTTCGCCTCGGCCACTCCGATTCGGCCGGGTCCGGTGATCAGCCCTTTTATGTACGCCGGACGTGTGGCGGCGGCCTGGTCGGGGTCGATGTCCAGCAGCTCAGGGTCGTAGACGTCCAGGCGGGTGCTGCCGAGCACCACGATGCGCGGGCCGTACCGCTCGGCGAGCGCCGTCAGCAGCGCGGCGCCGATCCCGCGCGCGCCGCCCGCCGCCACCACAAGGGACTCACGTGAGATGGGTGGCTCGGTGGGCCTGGCCGGTTCGGCGAGCGCGCGCAGGGTCAGTCTGCGGCCGCCCACGTGGGCGACCACCGGCAGCAGTTGGCGGTTGG
This sequence comes from Microbispora sp. NPDC046933, assembly GCF_040644635.1. Lineage (NCBI taxonomy): Bacteria > Bacillati > Actinomycetota > Actinomycetes > Streptosporangiales > Streptosporangiaceae > Microbispora > Microbispora sp. NPDC046933. Next base: position 171,484 of record NZ_JBEYWW010000020.1, read on the forward strand.
CCAGCTCGGCCGCCCCCGCGTCGAGCGCCGAGGCGGCGTCGGTCTCCGTGTGCAGTGTGGCCACGATCGGCACAGCCGGGAGCTCCAGCGCCAGGCTTTTGACGAACCCGGTGAACAGGCCGGTGAACGGCAGCGCGACCCCCGTGTCGGTGATGCCGCCCACCAGCGTCACCAGGAGTGACTCACAGCGGGCCGCGTATTGCCGCACGACCAGGAACATGCGCTCGTGCAACCGCAGCAGCCGCTCCGCCTGAGGCGACCAGCCGGGTGCCGTCAGCGCCGGATCCGACAGGTCCACCAGGACCCTGATGTGCCGGGGCCCGTCGTCCTCCGGCAGGGCGGGCAGGTCGCCGTCGGTGTTCACCGTGATCGCGTCGTGCGGCAGCGCCAGCCTTCCCGGGTCGGTCCCGGTGACCAGCACCACGCCCGGCGGCAGGGCCGCGACGTCGTCGCGCACCCGCTCTGCGACGGCCGGCGCGAAGGAGAGGACGTACCTGTCGAGCAGGCGATCGGAATCAGCGCGTTCGGTGGCCTCGGCGGGCTCGGCCGGCCCGTACACCCCGTAGGCCCCCTGCGGTTCGTGCGGTTCGTGCGGTTCGTGTGGTTCGGAGGAGAGGCGGCGGAAGGTCAGGCCGCCCAACCTGACGTCGCCGGCGGACGCGCCGGTGAGCAGGGCCAGCAGGCCGGGGGCGCCGCAAGCGCCCGGAAGGGTGACGGTCGGCGAGGGCATCAGGCCCCTCCCTCGAGAAGTGCGTCGATCTCGGCCAGGACCGGCAGGTCCTCGCTCTCGGCGTACGAGCGCCGGGTGACCGCGAACAGGAAGGCCCCCTCGGTGGCGTCCGCGGCGACACCGCTCTCGGCCAGCAGCCCGCGCCAGGAGGGCAGGGTGTTGCCGTTGACCCCGGCGACCAGCGCGATGTCGATGTCGCCGAACTCCAGGTAGCGCCCGGCCAGCTCGAAGGCGCCGGCCAGTGAGTCGGGGCCGCCGTCCACCGCGATGTTCAGCCCACGCAGGTCGAAGTAGTTCGACAACCGGGCCGGCACCACGTTGGGCATCTCGCCGGGGAAGGAGTCCTCGACCGGCGCCGCGATCAGCTCCTGCACCCGCTCGTTGAACTTCTTGAACAACGTGATCAGAGGCTCCGGGTCGGCCGCCTGACGGGCCTCGCGCAGCAGCTCGTCCTGGTAGGCGCGCAGCGCGTACAGGATCGCGTTCCGCGTGGGGCCCACGTGTCCGACGACCACGCCGGTCCCGGCGCGGTTCCGGTCGCACGCCGCCCGGACCGCCGGGTCCAGCCGCTGCATACACTCGACGATCATGAGTTGGGCGCGGTCGGTGGCGCGGACGGCGCTGGCCGGCATCCGCAGCTTCTGGAACGGCGGCGGCGGGTAGACCTCGCCGAACGAGGCGGGCAGCGCGATGCGCTCCCTGGCCCAGCGCTCCACCGCGGCCTCGTCCTCACACCCGGGAAGATGGGCGGACCAGCCGACGAGCACCAGCGGCTCGGGGCGGCGCTCGCCGTACCCGAACGCGGAACGCAGGCCCGGTACGTGCTCCTGGAGCAGCACATGGGCGTTGGTGCCACCGAATCCGAAGCCGGAGACCGCGACGGTGCGCGCCCGTTCAGGACGGGCCGGCCACGCCACCGGCTCGGCCGGGATGGTGAGGTTGGTGGTGTCCGTGTGGAAGTACGCAGGCGCCTCGGTGAAGCGGTACTGGGCGGGGATGACGCCGTGCCGCAGCGCCAGCAGCGCGTGGATGATCGACACCACCCCGGCGGCCCAGCCGGTATGCCCGACCAGCGACTTGTTGGAGGTGACCTGGACCGGTCGTTCTCCGGCGTAGGCCGAACGCAGCCCGGTGAACTCCGCCTCGTCACCCGCGGGCGTCCCGGTGGCGTGGGCGATCACCCAGTCCACCTCGCCGGCCCGCATCCCCGACTTGGCGAGGGCCCGCTGGACGGCCAGCTCCTGGCCGCCGCTGGACGGGGCGTAGATCGCCTTGCCCTTGCCGTCGGCGGACAACCCGATGCCGGAGATGACGCCGTGGATGCGATCGCCGTCCGCCAGCGCCCGGGACAGCCGTTTCAGCACCACGACTCCGGCGCCGTCGGAGAACAGCACCCCGTCGGCGGACTTGTCCAGGGCGCGTACCTCACCGCGCCTGGACAGGCCGTGCAGTTTGGAGAACAGCACCGACCCGGAGGGAGCCAGCGCGAACGCCCCTCCGCAGACCGCGATATCGGCCTCGCCCGCCATCAGCGCGCGTACGCCCAGGTCGATCGCGTACAGCGACGACGAGCAGGCGGTGTCGAGCATCGTCACCGGAGTCTCCTCCGGCAGCAGGCCGTGAACGGCCAGCCGTCCGACGCGATGCGGCGGCAGCGCCTGGTCGCCGAGCGGCAGGCAGCGATCCAGCAACGCGCGGAGCTCCGGGTCGTCGGGATCGACGTCGTTTCCGGCGGCGAAGTCGCGGACCTCCCGGCGCACCAGGGATTCCTGCAGGTGCTGGCTGCCGTCGGGGGTGTACCCGACGACCACGCTGAACCGGTCGCCGGCGTCGCGCCGCACGCCGTCGAGGGCCTGGTGGACGCTGTGCCGTAGCCAGAGCGCCGTGTAATCGAGGTTCTCTCCCAGGTCCGCCAGCTCGGCGGCGAGCGCGTGATGTGGAGTGAATTCGGTCATGAAGCCCGACCGGCGCTGATAGGTCTTGTCCGGAGTGGCCGGGTCGGGGTGGTGGAAGCCGTCCACCGGCCAGCGGTCGGCCGGCACCTCGGTGAACAGCTCGGCGCCCTCGTTCAGCAGCTTCCAGAACTCCTCCGGTCCCGAAGCGCCGGGTACGGCCAGGCCCATGCCGACCACCACGACCGGGTCCTCGTCTTCGGCGAGTTCCGGCGCCGGTTCGGGTGCGGTGACGGACTCAGGGACGGACGCAGGGACCGACACAGGGACCGACATAGGGACCGACATAGGGACCGACGCAGGGACCGACGCCGTGTCCGGCGTTCTGACGTCGGGGTCGGGGGACATGGCCCGATGCAGGAGGCCCAGGCCACCGTCGGCGACGACGGTCTGGCCGGTTATCCATCCAGCGGCCGGCGTCGCCAGGAAGGTCACGAGGCCCGCCAGGTCCGCCTCGGATGCCAGCCGGCCCAGCGGGGTGGCGTCCACAGTGTTGTCCCGCACGGAGTCGAAGCGGGGGAACATCCGGCCGACCTCATTGTCGATCAGCCCGGCGGAGGCGGCGTTGACGCGGATGCCGTCGGAAGCGAACTCGGCCGCCAGATAACGGGTGAGGCTCTCCAGCGCCGCCTTCGAGATCCCCACGCCGAGGTAGTTGGCCGGAGCGTAGGAGGCGCCGATCGAGGAGACGTTGACGATGGCGCCGCCCCCGGCCCGGACGAGCAGCGGCCTGGCGGCGCGGGAGCACCACAGCGCGCCCTTGACGTTGGTGGCGAACGCCCGGTCCAGGTGCTCGTCGGTGAGCTCGTCGAGGCTGACGAACACCCCCGCCGCCGCGTTGTTGACCAGGATGTCCAGCCGGCCGTACCGTTCGCCGATCTCGGCGAACATCTTCTCGACCTGCGCCGGCTTGGCCACCGAGCCGCGGACGACCCCGGCGCTGCGCCCTTCGGCCGTGAGCTCGGCCACCATCTCCCGGGCGGCGTCGTAGGAGTGGAAGCACCCGACCAGTACGGTGGCCCCCGCCTCGCTCAGCTGTCGGGTGATGTGCCGTCCCACGCTGCCCGCGCCACCCGTGACCAGCGCGATCTTGCCTTCCAATGTGAAGCCTTCGCTCATCGGGCAGCGACCTCCGCTCCGTCGAGCGCGGCGCACACGAAGCCGACGACGGCGCCGAAGGTCGGGTAGTCGGCGACCCGGAAACCGTCGGGGCGCATTCCGAGTCCGAATGCCTCGGCCACCTGGGCGAACATCTCGGTCTGCTTGACCGAGTCGACGCCGAGGTCGGCTTCGAGTTCTGCTCCGTCCTCGAACACCTCTTCCGGGTATTCCAGGACCCGGGCGTACAGCTGCCTGATCCGGGTCGCGATCTCCTCACGGTCCGGGACGGCGGCGGCTTGGGCACTCGTGACCTGCGCAGGCGTGACGGGCGGCGCGGGGACCGGCCCCGAAGCAGGCGCCGAGGCAGGCGCAGGGGCAGGCGCGGGGGCAGGCGCGGGGGTCGGCGACGGCACGGGAGAGGCACTCCGATGGACGAAGTCCACGACGGCGCCGAAGGTCGGGTAGTCGGCGACCCGGAATCCGTCGGGGCGCATTCCGAGTCCGAATGCCTCGGCCACCTGGGCGAACATCTCGGTCTGCTTGACCGAGTCGACGCCGAGGTCGGCTTCGAGTTCTGCTCCGTCCTCGAACACCTCTTCCGGGTATTCCAGGACCCGGGCGTACAGCTGCCTGATCCGGGTCGCGATCTCCTCGCGATCCGGGACGGCGGCGGCCGGGGCGGCCGGTGACGGCGCGGACACGGGAGCGACGTCGGGCACCGAGACGTGGGCGGGACCGGCCACAGGCGCGTCGACGCTCAGAGGGGCGGCTGTGTGAACGGCGGGGGGCGCCGGAGTCGCGGCGGGGCGCAGGAAGGCCGCCACCTCGGAGACCGAGCTGGTGCGGCCCGCCAGCGGAACCAGGGCCAGCGTGCTGGGATCGATCGTACGGGCGAGGTTCGTCAGCGTGCGGCCGGCTCCAAGCTCGACCCAGATCCGGGCTCCGGCGTCGGAAAGCCGCCGCACGCTGTCGCCGAACTGCACGGGAGTGACGAAGTGGGAGGCCAGCAGTGGGCCAAGCTCCTCACCGGCCCGGTAGTACCGGCCCAGGATCGGCGAGTAGACGGGCGTGCGCAGGTCACGGGCCCGCACGCCCGCGATGCGGCGCGCGAAGTCGGCTCGCGCCTCCTGGAGCAGGGGGTTGTGGAAGGGATGCGGCGCCCGCAGCGGCGTGCCCTGCACCCCGATGGCCGCCGCGATCGCCTCGATCCTCGTGAGTGCGTCCGGCGTGCCGGACACCGTGGTCTGCTTCGGCCCGTTGTCGACGGCCACGACGGCGTCGCCGTCACGAAGCAGCGCCAGGATCTGCTCGGCCCGGTCCCGCCCGCAGGAAAGCGCGAGCATCCGGCCGCCGCTGGTGTCGTGTTCCCGCAGCGCCAGGATCCGGTGACAGAGCACCTCGGTCCCCTCGGCGACGGTGAGTGCTTCCCCGGCGACGAGCGCGGAGATCTCACCGAGGCTGTGTCCCACCAGCAGAGTGATCTCCGCGCCGTGGCGGCAGAGCAGCTGGTGCAGCGCCACGGACGTGGCGAAGGCCGCGACCTGCAGCACGTCCGGCGCGTCGGACAGCAGTTCGTCGGCCGTGGGGGGTGAGGTCATCAGGACCGTGTCCTTGAGCCCTCGCCCCAGCATCCGGGTCGCGATCCCGTCGATCTCATCGACGACCTGGCGTACGTGGTTGTCGGTCAGCATTGACTCCAGGCAGCCAGGTGAGTACGCGCCCTGGCCTGGAAACGCTCCAATAGTGATCTCTGCTACGCGAATCATTTGCCACCTTCCGGATGTTCGCCGCGGCAAGGATCTTTCGTGGGACCAGTGTTGAAGCGGTCAATATCGCCCACCTATAAACGATCGATACTGGTGGCTCACATCAGCGAAGGCCGGTTCGTGCGGTCGCGCGGAATGGTGAATCCGCTGGTCGAAGTCGTGCAGCGGCAGGTCGCGCTGCGAACTCCCGAGGCCACCAGCGCGGCCTGATCGATCCGCCGGCGTGAGAGGCGTCGCCACCGCCAGGTCTGGCAGCTCCCGCCCGACAGGTCGTTGCGCCGCCACCATGCGTCACTCCACCTGGCCCTGGTTTCTGGACGCCGCTGCCGGCTGAGGTGGCGGCAGGCGCCTGTGCCGAAGATTTGGTGAGTGCCTCCGGCGGGCACGCCTCGGGCCGTCTCGTAGTCGAAGCCCGCGCCGAGGTGGCCAGGGGAGGCGGGGCGCGATGAATCCCTGCTTCCGGGTGGATGCCTGCATTCGATGGACGACAACCGCATCCGTGAGCCTGCCGGCCGTGATCGCCGCGGTCGTCTCGTACCGACACATACATGAGCCGGCCTTGCGGCAGGGCGGCAGTGAGCGGGGAGCGGCCCTCATGTCGTTGCCAGTAGCGCCCTGGGGGTGCGCGCCCCGGTCGAATACGAGACGCTCTACGCGAAAACGCAGCTGGCATGACGGCCGACCAAGCCGAACCCAGGGCGCGTCAGTGTGAGATAGCCGGGAATCGATCGTGCGTTGACTCGCACAGCGAGCCGGGCGCACGTTTTGCGCGACTGAACGGACAGTGCCATCGTGACATCTGAGATCGTGGGAACTGTGGGGCGCGGATAGACCGTTCCAATAGGATTTCGCCGCCAGAAGACCGGAGCGTCCGAATTTTGGGCGAAGGGAGAGAAATGGGCAATACCGCCGACTCACCTGTTGCGGACGATCCGACGCCCGACTCGGATATCGACTCGACGACGGCATCGACGGTCCTGGCGGAGGTGCTCCCAGGAGTTGCTGTCGTCTTCGGCGAGGTTCCGGAGGAGCTCAAGCTCGATTTGATCGACTTTGGGCTCGTGCCGGCCGCCGACCGCATGCAGATCTCCACAGTGCTCGCCTCGATCGGAAACACGGCGACCGTGGCCGGCAACCTCGGAAACACATTCGCCAGCGTGCAGGGGCTCTACAGGATCAGCGACGCGACACAGGCCCTACTGAAGGCCGGTGGAACGCTCGCCGTCAAGGATGGCGCGAACCTCGGAGCAGTGTTCGCCAACGGCAAGATAATCGCTCAGGCCCGTTTCATTCCCTTGAGTGCGGTGAACGTGGCGCAGACCGCGGCTGCGATCGGGCCGGCGCTGGCCATGGTCGCCCTTCAGATGCAGCTGAGTGAGGTCACGGGGCTTGTCAGGACCAACATCGCGCTGACAAGCCAGGTGCTCGCGACTATCCGCCACGCACAGTGGGCCGAGCTGACGGCGCTCGTCGCCACCGTCGAACACACAGTTGACCAGGCGCGAGAAATCGGATCGGTCCCGACGTCCCTATGGGACACCGTCGCGGGCAAAAGGGCGGACCTGCGTACGCAGCTTGACCTGTACCGAATGAACGTCGGCAATCACATCCGGCAGATTCACCGGCTCGACACACATGCCCGCCGTGAGTATCTCGAGACGAACGCCGAGGCAATCCTCTTCGACGCCAACGCCCTCCTGTCTTCCGTCAAGGCATGGACCGGATACCAGGCGCTCCACGCCGCGCGGGCCAGAGCCGCTGGATCCGAAGACGTCGGCGAGGCCCGGCTCGTCGACACCATCGCGCGCCACACTCGCAAGGAGCTCGACTCCGCTCTCGCTGAGACGACGAGCCTCGTCGACTCGCTGACGCGAGAGCTACGAATCATCGCCGAGCTCCCCGGACGCGACACACTGCCACTGCCGGGGAAGCGGAGGGACTCCAAGGCAGCCCGTCAAACCTCTGCCCGTCTCTTAGAGGCGATCAAACCTCTTGCCGATGCTCTCCATCCGCCAGCCCCTCCGCTCAAGGCTCCGGGCGTCGTCTGCGCCCCCAAATCGCTGGATCTCGAGCCGTACCTTCGCATCCTGCGATGGTTCCTCGAGGACGGTGAGGACCTACGCGTCCTCGGCTTCCCCGACCAGCTCGATGCCCTCGATCCAGTTTCTGCGATCTTCAGCGGAGCGAAGGAGAAGTTGGCGGCAGCGATGGACAAGGCGGCGGCAAAGACACTCGTCGCCGTCACGGATCGTCGCATCATCACGGCCAAGACGAACGCATTCCTTGAGGAAGGCGAGATCCGTAAGGACATCCCGATTGACCGAGTGCGATACGTCCGAGCAGCGACCACACAGGACAAAAGCGGGCGGTTGGCGATCGACCTCATCACACGAGACGAGAACATCCGGTGGCTCTTCCACGCTGACATCGACAACTCTCAAGTGGACGCGCTCGCCGCCGTGCTGGCGGAGTCGATGACGATCCCGGACGTCGAACGCGATGAGCTTCAACGGCGGCGCTACGCCTCCATCGAGGCGGGCAAGAAGGACGAGAGTGCTGGCACGAGGTCTACGGAACCGACTGAATCCGAGGCCATGACCTGCGATGCCGAGTAGGTCTCGAGCCGATTGACGGGGAGCCGCCCCGACCGCACGTAATCCTGGGATGACCTGCCCCACCGGTCAAAGGCGGATGTGGGCGATGATCGGTAGGTGGTCGCTGCCCGTTCTCGGCAGCGGGTGGATGTCGGTCACCGTCATAGCGCGGGTCAGGATCTGGTCGATACGTGCCAGCGGGGCGCGGGCCGGCCAACTGAAGGCGAAATCGCGGGGTGGGGCTGCCATCAGCGAGAGGACCGGGCGCAGCCCGCGGTCGTCGACGGTGCTGTTGAGGTCGCCGAGCAGAAGGATGCGGTCGAGCGGTTCGGCGGCCAGCACCGCGCCGAGCCGGTGGGCGCTCTCGTCGCGGCGTACGGCGTCGAATCCCCCTGCACCGATGCGTACCGAGGGCAGGTGGGCGACGTAGACGGCGAGGTCGCCGTGCGGGGTGCGGGCAACGGCGCGCAGCCCGCGGTTCCAGTCCGGGCCGACGTCGTGCGGGCGGATGTTCACCGTGGCCGTCTCGGTGAGAGGGAAGCGGGACCAGAGGCCGACGGTGCCGTGCACCGTCCGATACGGGTACTCGGCGTGCAGCGCGGCCTCCCAGGCCGGCAGGGCTGCCGGCAGGAGTTCCTCCAGGCCGATCACATCCGGCCGGGCCGCGATCAGCGTGCGCGCCGTGCCGGCCGGGTCGGTGTTCTCGTCACTGACGTTGTGCTGCACGGCGACCAGGTGATGTGGCTGTTCTCCTCGGGGTAGCAGGTGTCCGCCGAACTGGGCGAACCAGGCGGCGACCGGCAGCAGCGTGGCCAGCGCACCCGCCGCGGAGCGCCGCCACCAGGCCAGGCCGAGCAGCACGGGAACGGCCAGCGCGAGCCACGGCAGGAACGTCTCGACCAGGCTGCCGAGATGACCGATCCCGTTCGGCATCAACTGAGGGAAGGCCAGGACGGCGGCGGTCAATACCGCGACGGTGACCAGGGCGGCACGGAAGATCGGCACGCGGCGATTTTCGCAGGCCCCGCCACTTCCGGCATCGCCTACGCCGCTTCGACGTGGACGGCGCCACGCTCGACGACGCCGAACGGCATGTATCACGTCAAACGGGACATCGGGGCAGTTACCGCTGAGCTGTCGCCTCCTTGGCCGTGCCAGCGCGGAAGCAGGACAGGCTGATCGCCCAGATCGAGGAAATCGACGCGGACGACGCGTTCTGCCAACGTCTGCGAGCCCGCTTCGCGGAGCTGGAAGGTGAGCGCCGGACCAAGGCGCAGGAGCTTGCCGATGCCGAGGCGAGTCCGCCCGCTCGTGACCACCGAACCGACCTGCTCCACAAGCTCCCGATGCTCCAGACGAAGCTCGCTCTGCCCGAAGAGCTCCAGCGCGAGCTGTTCACGGCCTTCCGCCTGGGGATCCGCTATGACGCCCGCCTTGGGGTGGCGTTCTCGGCCCAGCGGGGATGCATAGGCCAAGAACACGCCGAGCTGGCAGTTTTCGATCCGGCCCGCCGCACCGGAGTACTGACGCTACACCCCAGCCGACTTCGTGCCCTTCTTGATGAAGCCGGTCTCGTCCATGATCAGCACCCCATCCCGGTGCCCGAGGTGGTCCACCACATACGCCCGCAGATCCGTCCGCACACCCCGGGCGTCCCAGCGGGCGCTGACCAGCAACCGCTGCATCCGATCCGGCATCGCTTCGCTAGCCGCCTCAGCCAGCTGCCAGCCGTTCTTCCGCTCCACCGGAGCCAGCAAGCCAGTCATATCGCCCTCGCCTGACGCCGCGGCTCCACCCGCCCGAACCGACCCGACACCCGCACGAACAACGCATCCAGCCCGTCCACCCACTGCTGAAGGTCACCCGCGGCCAGTCCACTCATGATCCAAGACTGAAGATCACAAAAACTGGCTGTAGCACTAAGGAGCGTGCGAAAGCGCTAATCAAGCGATTTGCAACCCAATGGCCGTATCAGTGATGCGTAAGACCATCATGCTCCACCTGATCAACGACCGTCAGCTTTCAACAGCTGCCAACGAAAGGAAGTGCCGTGAAAAGCATCCGAAGGGTAGCAGGTGTAGCCGCGAGCATGGGTGCCCTCACCCTCGCCCTGGCGCTCCCCACCGCCGGGACAGCCAACGCGTCCACTTCCGATCAGGTCACGTTCACCTGGAGGGGTTACCTCACCGCGGGCTCATGCACGATCGAACCCGGCGCCAAATGGACTCTGTACTCGGACGGCACGGCGCGCCTGGACGCCACGGTCTTCAGTCTTGACGACAACGACGCCTGGCTGATGTGGGCGCACCTGCTGGACGGGCGCAAGGCCGTGCTCGGCGACATACAGGTGTACCGAAGCAGCAGCACCAAATTCGTCAAGAACCTGCCCAGCCATACGCGAAGCTACCGATGGATCGCCTGGGGCCAGTTCGACCCCTCCCTGTTCGACCTCGTCAAGCACATGTCACTGAGCAAGCACTGCTGAGGCCGAGGCGGCCGGCGATCACGGGCTCGACCCGGACTCCGACACCAAGGAGAAGACCAAAAAACGCGCCGCCCTCGCAGTGGCCGCACTCGCGGACGCCGGACTCCCCGTCTCCGTTCCGGACTCCTCCGCCGCCGGGATCATGCCCGGCGACCACCTCATCGGGAACGACCACCTAATCAGGAGAGTCATGCGTACCCTCAAGAATCTCGCAGCCGTCCTGACCGTGACCGCCGCCGCCATCTCGGTGGCGGCGCCCGCACAGGCGACGCCCGCAGGCGCCACCCAGGCGCAGAATTCGCATGCGCAGACGGCACCGTCGATTGTCGCCTACCACGGACTCACCTCGGCCCAGCAGACCGAGCGGTTCAATACCCTGTCCGCACAGGGCTACCAGCCCATCACGGTCAGCATCTCAACCGACAGCTCGGGCCGCTCCCGCTACGCCGCAGTGTGGTCGTCCTCTGGTGGCGCCATGGGCGCTGACCTCCCCTGGGCCATGTACCAGGACATGTCCTCAGCGGGCTACCAGAGGCGCTTCGACCAGTACACCGCGCAGGGCTACCTGCCCGCCGTGGTCAGCGCCACCGGCTCCGGCGCAGACGCCCGCTTCGCCGCCATCTTTGTAAAAAGGTCAGGCGTTCGGTACATCGCCAAGCACAACATCACCCCTAAAGAGCTGGACAGCACCAACGCAACCGCCCGTAAGGACGGCCTGTGGCTGACCTCGGTTGACGTGTACGGCACCGCTGATGCCCCCCGGTACGTTGCGGTCTGGTCCTCCAAGCCCGGCGGCTTCGGATGGCATGTCAGCTACGCCCTGACCCAGGAAAAGCACAATATCGAGTTCAAAGACGCGACGGCGCTGGGCGCCTGGCGCCCCACCGTCATCACGGTGTGGCCCAACGCCCGCTACACCACCGTCTGGCGCGACGACGACAAGCCCGGCTCCTGGTACTCCTACGTCGGCATGACCGCCGCCGGCTACCAGAGCCGGTTCAACGAACTGAAGGCCAAGGGTTTCTACCCGTTCCAGATCAGCGTCGAAAACGGAATCTACGCCGCCATCTGGACCAAGTGACACCCGGTTCCGCCACGATGCCTCTGTCAGAAGCAGTCACACAGCAGGGGCTCGGCTCTCAGCCGCCGCGTCTGGCAGCCGAGCCACCCCGGGCTCAGGGTCGCCCGCCAGCCGCAGCTCGGGGAATCGCCTCCGACACCATGCTCATCGGCTACGCGCGGGTCTCACCGCCGGTCAGAACCCCGATCATCAGATCGACACCCTTGATGCGGCTCCGCGAACTCACCCTTCCGGCGTGATCGAATTAACCACTAGGGTCGCGGCTAGATGCAAACGCTCGTCGTGTCGTAGACCAAGTACCAGTACACGGTCTGCCAGGGCGGGAAGTCGAACGGCAACTGATGCCAGGCGCACTCGCTACGCACCACATACAGGATCGCATCGACGGTCTCCCGGCGCGGATGCTTCTCCAATCTCCCGCCGGTGTTGGGCGCGGGAAGCAGCGGCTCGGCCAGGGCCCATTGGGCGTCGGTCAGGTCGGAGGGATAGCGGCGCTCACGTGGCACCCAGCCATGATCGCGATCCGACCGGCTGTTCGCCACGAGCAAGGGCGGGCTCTACACCAACTCGGCGATCTCCCGCGTGTGGAAGGAGGTCCGCAAACTGGCGTTCACCCCGGAACTGTCAATCCCCTGAAAGCGTGGAGACGGTCCTATGCCACAGCGGCCCTCAGCAGGGCCGTTGACGATTGCCTCTTCTCGATCATCTGACGCTCG
>NZ_JBEYWW010000021.1:0-138804 GCF_040644635.1 Microbispora sp. NPDC046933
TGTAGACGACGTTGGTGAAGTCCTTGAGCGAGACCCACCCGGACTTCGGGGTCGCCAGCGGGCCCGTCGACGTCCAGCGGTACGTCGACGGAAGATCGCACGTGCCGGTCGGCGTCGGGGTGGGGCTGGGGGATGCGGCGCCGCCGTTCCAGGTCCATTTCTGGTTGTCGCCGCCCCAGCAGGAGTACAGCTGGATCTGGGTGCCGTTGCTCGTGCCCGCGCCGACGGCGTCCAGGCACAGGTTCGACTGCACGCCCACGATGGTGCCGTCGGAGTTGAGGCGCCACTTCTGGTTGTCCCCGCCCCAGCAGGAGTAGATCTGCACCTTGACGCCGTTGCCGGTGCCGGCCGCGTCGAGGCACTTGTTGCCGTAGACCCGCAGTTCCTGGGCGGAGGTGTAGGTCCAGGTCTGGTTGCTCTGACCGTTGCAGTCCCAGATGTGCACCTGGGTGCCGTCGGTGGTGGTCGCGTTGGGCACGTCCAGGCACCGCCCGGAGGCGACACCCCTGATCGGCCCGCTACCGCCACCACCGGGCGTCGGGCTGGTCGGCGGGGTCGGGCTGGGCGAGGTGCCCGGACCGGCGGCGTTGAGGGCGTTCAGCACCGAGGTGTAGGCGGGTTTCTTGTTGCCGTTGCCGTCGAACAGCAGCGGGGTGTCGCCCGAGCGCCAGGAGTCGCTGTCGCGCACGCCCCAGGTGGTGATGCCGTTGCAGCGGGGCACGGCCAGGCAGTCGTTGACGACGTTGGCGTAGGTGGTGGCCGAAGCGCCCTGGATGTCCAGCTCGGTGATCTGCACGTCGACGCCGAGGGCGGCGAAGTTCTGCAGGGTGGTGCGGTAGTTGCTGGGGTAGGGGCTGCCGCTGTTGAAGTGGGACTGGAAGCCGACGCAGTCGATGGGCACGCCGCGGGACTTGAAGTCCTTGACCATGTTGTAGACGCCCTGGGTCTTGGCCCAGATCCAGTTGTCGATGTTGTAGTCGTTGTAGCACAGCTTCGCGGCCGGGTCGGCGGCGCGTGCGGTGCGGAAGGCGACCTCGATCCAGTCGTTGCCGGTGCGCTGGAGGTTGGAGTCGCGCCGGCCGCCGCTGCCGTCGTCGAAGGCCTCGTTGACCACGTCCCAGGCGTAGATCTTGCCCTTGTAGTGGGCCATCACGCCGTTGATGTGGTTGATCATGGCCTGGCGCAGCGCGCTGCCGCTGAGGGACTGCATCCAGCCCGGCTGCTGGGAGTGCCAGGCCAGGGTGTGGCCGCGCACCTGCTTGCCGTTCTGCACCGCCCAGTTGTAGATCCGGTCGGCGTTGGTGAAGTTGAACTGGTTCTGGTTGGGCTCGGTGGCGTCGATCTTCATCTCGTTCTCGGCCGTCACCATATTGAATTCGCGGTTCGCGATCGTGGTGTACGCCGAGTCGCCGAGCTTGCTCGCACTGATCGCGGTGCCGAAGTAGCGACCGCTCTGCGCGGCCGCCGCACCCAGCGTGCTCGCCGCGGCGTCAGCGGGAACCGTCACCGCCACCAGTGCCGTGGCCGCGCCGAGTACGCCCACGGCGCCGGCGACCAAGGCCCGGCGCAGATTACGTAAGGATCGCTGGGTTGCAGGCGGGGGTATGGCGTGTGCGCCCATGCCTGAGCCTCCGTAACTGAATCCAAAAAGGGGGGAAGGCGGGGGTGTCCCCCGCAGGCTCGACGCCGCGCCCCGCCACGAGGGGACGCACACCACCAAGGCGTCGCGGATGCGACCCCCCACCCGTGCACCACCATCTGACAGCGGGGGCCGCCTCGGAGACTCAGTGTGGAAACCTCCCCGAAACTTGTCAATACCGTTTGTGAAAGTTTCGGCGCGGTTGCCCGATGGCATGGGTGCGAATTCGGTCCAGGGACGCAACCGGCTACCGGAAACTTTCGGCCACCCGTGCGCTGAGCGCGAGGTATGGATGAAAGTTTCACCCTGGGCGCTCGCCGATTCGAGGAGTCGTCGCGATAACGCCCAGCTCGCCACGCTCACACCCATGTGGTCGACGCCGACACCCGCCGGGCCCTTGACAGTGGCGCTCCCTCTCGTATTTGCTCCGCCCCACACCACCTCCACCCATCCGATGGAGAAGGGCTCGACTGACAGACCAGAATGTGAGCGCTAACAGTTACGTTAACAACTAACAGGGTGCCTTACTCAGGGGCGATCGGACTGCCGTGCGGCCCGGACCGGGCACCACGTCCCGGCTGTCCCGGGCTGTCCATCCTCGTGGTCGGCGAATCCCTGGCCGAAAGGTTCTGCGCGTACAGCGGTGGAAGCCGAGCCGCCGGTGCACGGGTCGTCGCGACAGGTCCTGAACGGCCCGTGAGCCGCCTGCCACACGTCGAAGTCCCCAGGCCGGACTGGCGATGCCAGCGCTGATGTGAGCATCACTTCCAGGCCGGCACGTCACGTCCACCGCCAGCAGAGGGCGGCTCACTGCGGCCTTCGTCAACTGCAAGGCTCTACACGCCTCGGCGGCGCCATCGCCGTCGGGTTCCAGCCACCCCCACATCGGCAGGTCGCCGGACCCCGCCCGATTCGCCCTCGACGAAACCCCTGCACTGTCTCCTGGCGAGCTGTCCTGCGGTGGTCGGACCCTCGGCTCCTCCGGGATGCGCGAAGTCGGGACCGCGACCCAACAGCACTACCGGGCTGGAGTTCCTCGACGCACCCGCGCCATGGGATGAGGGCGTTTCATGTTCGGATTCGACAAGGAGGAACACAACGGTGCGAAGACCTGTGAGTGAATCTCCAGCATCCGGTGCTGCCACCGGACTCGGATCCTGGCCCGACCGGAGACATCGGTTGGTCCACCGCGTGATGGCCGCGGCGGTGGTCGTTCTTGGGCTGCTCTCCGTGACCATTGCGGCTCGCACGGCATCGGCCGCTGACAATCCCTATCAGCGGGGTCCCAATCCGACCTTGGCCAGCGTGGCGGCCACCCGGGGCACGTTCGCCACCGCGCAGGTCAGCGTGCCGGCCGGGAACGGCTTCGGCAGCGGAGTCATCTACTACCCGACGGACACCAGCCAGGGAACTTTCGGCGGGGTCGCGATCGTGCCCGGCTACTCCGCCCTGTTCGCCGACGAAGAGGCCTGGATGGGGCACTGGCTGGCGTCGTTCGGCTTCGTCGTGATCGGGATCGAGACCAACAGCCGCACCGACAGCGCGGACGCCCGGGCGACCCAGTTGCTCGCCGCGCTGGACTACCTCACTCAGCGCAGCCCGGTGCGCGACCGGGTCGACCCCAACCGGCTGTCGGTGATCGGACACTCCGCGGGTGGTGCCGGCGTCCTCACCGCAGTGCTCCGGCGGCCCTCACTGAAGGCCGCGGTCGGGCTCGCGCCCGGCTCGCCAGTGGGGAACTACGACCTGTCCACCGACCGGGTACCGACGATGTTCATCTCCGGGCAGAAGGACACGACGGTCACACAGTCCTATCTCAACGGGCTGTACAGCACTCTGCCGGCCACGACGCCGAGCGCGTGGGTGGAGATAACCGGTGTGGACCACCTGTTCGCGACGCGGGCGAACACGACCGAGATGCGGGTGCTGATTCCCTGGTTGAAGATCTTCGTTGACAACGACACGCGGTACACCCAGTTCCTGTGCCCGTTGATGGACTCCACTGGCATCTCGATGTACCGCGACAAGTGCCCGTACGCGCCGCCGGGCGGGTCGTCGCCGTCCGCCAGCCCGTCGCCGTCCGCCAGCCCGTCGCCGTCGAGCGCCTGCACGGCAGGCTACCGGACGGTGAACTCATGGCCCGGCGGCTACCAGGGCGAGATCACGGTGACGGCGGGCACCTCGGCGATCAACGGGTGGACCGTCAGCTGGACGCTGAGCAACGGCCAGACGATCAACCAGGTGTGGAACGGCACGCTGAGCGCCAACGGCTCCGCGGTCAGGGTGACGAACGCCTCGTACAACGGCTCGATCCCCGCGTCCGGCTCGAGCACGTTCGGCTTCCTCGGCAACGGTACGCCGTCGGCCCCCTCCCTCACATGCACCAGCCCGTGATCCCTACCGGCACGCCGTAGCCCGTCACCAGGTGAGACGCGGCGGACCCCGAAGCCGGACGCCGAGGACGGTCCGCCGCGCTTCGCCATGAGCCGCCGCAGGTGCCGGCGATCGGGCCGGCGATCACGGGGTGACCGATGTAGCACGCCGAATCACCCACCCGGCGGGCTGGGGCGAAGACGGCGGCCGGTGGTCCCCGTCTGTGCTGTCACGTGCGGAATCGTTAGGCTTTCTTGGCGTGCTGTCGGGCTGGCTGTGGTGGGTTGTGCCGCTCATCGTGACCGTGGCTCTGTACGGCCTGGCCCTGCGGCAGACGGCAGGGGTGGCCGCCGGGGGCGTCGTGGTCGCGTTGGTGCTGACCGCGGGGACGGCGAGCGTCCTCGGGGAGTCACCCAGGTCCGTCACCGGCGTGACACTGCTGGCCGCCGGACTCGCCGCGGTTGTCTGGGCCCTGGGCAGGGCGCGGCGGCGCGGCCGGGCGGCACGCCGGGCCGTGGCCGTCTTCCGCGCGGCGGCGCCCGATGTGCCGGGCGTGGCCGCCGAGGCCGAGCGGCACCGGCTCGCCGCCGAACTTCACGACACCGCCGCCCACAGACTCACCGGCATCGCGGTCGGCGCCGCCTCCGCCTTGCGCCTGGCCGACCCGGCTCTCGTGGCGGAGGCGGCGCGGTATGCCGCTGAGACCGGCCGCCTGGCCACCCGGGAACTGGAGCGGCTGACCACCAGCGCCACCGGCGCCGGCCTGCCCGATCTCGCCGACGTGGACGCCCTGGTCGCGACATGGCCGGAGCCGCGTGTCACCTACCGCAGAACAGCCGGAAGCGCCCCACCCGAGATCGCCGCCGTCGCGTGCCGGGTGGTTCGCGAGGCGCTGACCAACGCCCTGCGGTACGCGCCGGGAGGCGCCGTACGGGTCGGCGTCGACCGCGAACCCGGCCGCCTGGTCGTCACGATCGTCAACGATCCCGGCGAGCCGGTCGCGGACAACGCGGACGTGGCACGTGGACTGGGCGGTGGACACGGGCTCGCCGGGCTCAGGACGGCGGTGGCCGCCTGCGGAGGGTTCCTGTCCGCCGGGCCGGATGACCGGGGATGGGCCGTGCGCGCCGAACTCCCGCTCACCCCTGACGAGGGCCCGGCATCGACGTCGTACGAATGGCGCGGCCGGCAGGCGTCCGACGCCGCGCTCGCGATCCTCGCGGTGGCGCTGTCGATCGGGACGAGCCTGCTGACGACCGACACGCCCGAGAGCCTCCCCGGAGAGGCCGCCCTGCTGGTGCCGCTCTTCTTCGCGCACGCCCTGCCGCTCGGCCTGCGCAGGCGGGCGCCGCTTCTGAGCCTGGCGGCGGCGCTGTCGATCTATCCGGTCCTGCTCGGCGCCGAACTCGCGGGCTGGACGGAGCAACCGGCGGGCGACGTGTTCCTGTGGTGCCTGTGGGTCGAGCTGGCGCTGCTCTACGCGGTGGGCGCGTACGGCCCTCGTGCGCGCCGGCGGTGGGGGGCTCTCGCCACGGCGGCTGTGGGGGCGACAGGCGGGCTCGCTCTGGCGTGCGGGCCGGGGATCGTGGGAAACCGGGCAGCCGCGTGGGCCGTGCTGGCCCTGGGCGTCGCGGTCCCCTCGGCGCTGGCGTGGGCGCTCGGCCTGGCGGTGGGGTCGAGGCGGGCGCGGCGCCATGCGGCCGTGGCCCGAGAGCGGGATCTGCTCGGCCGCGAGACGGCGACGTTCGTGCTGGCGGAGCGGAGCCGGCTGGCGGCCGGACTGCGCCGTACGGCCCTGCGACATGCCAGGGCCATCGTGGTCGCTGCGGACGCGGGCCGGCTGGACACCGTGCTGGCCGAGGCCAGGGCCGGGCTGGCCGCGCTCAGGGAGTCGCTCGGCGAGCTGCGCAGCCAAAGCGGCGACGACCCGCCCCCGACCATCGCCGGGATCGCCCTGCTCGCCGTGCGGCACCAGGGCACCGTCCGGTACGCCGGAGCCCGCCGCGAAGCGTCCCCCAGCGTGGAGGTCGCCGCGTTCAGGGTGGCCGAGTTGCTCCTGCGCGGCTGCACGCGGGATGAGCGGGAGATCACCGTGGCCTGCCGCGCCGACGGCGTCGCGGTCTCGGGGCCTGCCGCCGGCACGAGCGGCGATCGGCGGGTTCGCGCGCTGGCCGACGCGGCCGGAGGTAGCGTCTCGGACGCCGGGGACGGGACGGTGAGGGTGTGGCTTCCGGAGGTGCTCCCTTGATCAGGGTGACGGTCGCCGACGACCAGGCGGTGGTGCGGGCGGGCATCGCGGCGGTCCTGGACGCCGAACCCGACCTGAGCGTCGTGGGCCAGGCCGCGGATGGGGAGGCCGCCGTGGCGCTGGCGGTGTCGCTGCGGCCCGATGTGGCCCTCATGGACATCCGGATGCCGGGCCTGGACGGGTTGCGGGCGACCGCCCGGATCGGCGCCGAAGCTCCGGGCACGCGGGTGGTGGTGCTGACGACGTTCGGCCTCGACGAGTACGTGTTCTCGGCGCTGAGGGCCGGCGCCAGCGGATTCCTGCTCAAGGATGCCGAACCGGAGAGAGTCGCCGACGCGGTCCGGGTGGTGGCCTCGGGAGACGCCCTCCTCGATCCGGGGGTCACCCGCCGCCTCATCGATCGGTTCGCGTCCGGGCCGGAACCTCGTGACGCCGCCGTCCTCGGCACGCTCACCCGGCGCGAGACCGAGGTGCTGACGCACGTCGCCCGCGGTCTCACCAACGCCGAGATCGGCGAGGTTCTCCGGATCAGCCCCTCGACCGTCAAGGACCACGTCGCGGTGATCCTCGCCAAGCTCGGCGTCCGCGACCGCCTCCAGGCGACCATCACGGCGTACGAGACCGGATTGATCCTCCCGGGCAGGCCCTGACCCCGCCGTACGGCGGGGGTGACGACGGTTCCGCGGGAGGAGGTCGACGCGGGTTCGGCTTCCTAGCGTTGCTCACATGAGATCCAACCTGTTGTCCGGCATCGCGTTGTCGCTCGCCGGGCTGATCGCGGCGGCCGTGGCCGGGACGGCGGCCTTCGTCGGGGCGGCCGCCGCCGTCCCGTCGGTGACGGTGTTCTCCGCGGCCGGCCTCGTTGCGGCGGCGGGAACCGCCTGGGTGTTCGGGCGGGCCGCGACAAGGCGGCTCGGCAGCCCGCGGGCGCTGTGGCCGTACGTCGCCGGCGTCGTGCTCGTGACGGCCGGACCCGCGGCCCTCACGGTGATGCGCCCCTTCCCCGTGCCGCCGGCGGCCGCGGCCCCGCCCGGCGTCTCCCACTGGGACCTGCCCACGGGATCCCGCATCGCCTACGTGAAGATCGCCGCGTCCGGTAAGCCGCGCCCAACGCCCGTGATCTTCCTGCACGGCGGCCCCGGGACCCCCGGAGAGGGCGTCCCGGAGGCCGGGCGGGAGCTGGCCGCGGCCGGTTTCGACGTTTACGCCTATGACCAGGTCGGCGCCGGCCGCTCCACCCGGCTGGCCGACGTGACCGGCTACACCGTCGCCCGGCACGTCGCCGATCTGGAGGCGATCCGCCGCGCGATACACGCCGAGAAGGTCATCCTCGTGGGCAGGTCATGGGGCGGGACCCTGTCGGCGGCATACATGGCCGCCCATCCCGGCCACGTCGCCAAAGCCGTGCTCACCTCACCGGGCGCGATCTGGGAACCGGCCTTCCCCAGCGGACCGGGCAGTCCCTGGGACCGTCTCCCCCCGGCCCAGGCCGAACGCGCCGACGAGCTGACCTCCGATCCCCGGTTCCTCCTCCAAGCGCTCCTGCTCCAGGTCAACCCGGCTGCCGCGCACGCACTCGTGCCCGATGCCGAGGCCGACGCGTACTTCCGCGAATTGCTGATCACGGCCAAGGACGCCACCGGATGCCCGGGAAGCCCGCCCGCCCCCGTCCACGGCAACCCGCCCGGCTTCTACACCAATCAGGTGACGTCCGCCGACGCCGCCGCCGTCCCCGACCCGCGTCCGAAGCTGCGGAGCGTCCATGTGCCCACGCTCATCGTGCGCGGCGAGTGCGACTACCTGAAATGGCCGGTCACCTACGACTACCGGCGCACGCTTCCCGAGTCGACCCTCGTCTACGTGCGCGGCGCGGGGCATTCGATCGCCAACGGCCGCCCTGACCTCTACCGCGACCTGCTCATGACGTTCCTTCTCGACCGCCCGCTGCCCCTCCCGCCGGTCACGTCGGCGGACGAACCCGCCTGACCCGCGTGGCTCCGGCCGAAGTGGTCTCACCTGCTTCCCGCCCGGGTGCCGTGTGTGCGGCCACACGCTCACCGCTCCGGGGACGGGGTCCGCGGCAGGCGGCTGCCGAGCGCGAATACCACGGCGAACGCCGCCCAGCCGGCGACACAGGCCACCGACGTGGCGAACGACGCCGTGATGAGCGAGCGCAGCAGGAAGAAGACGCCCAGGCCGGCCACCGCCGCGGGGGCGAGCGCCCACCAGCGTTTCCACCACAGAGTGGTCACCATTTCGTATCCCACCCAGACGAGCGGCCCGATGATTATCAACGGTGGAATCCGGGAGGTGGTCGGGCCCGGCTCGGTGGTGAGCGCATAGAAGAGCACAATCGCGGCCGCCGTAACCGTCATCGCCCCCACGGTGAAAAGGAACGGAGCGGGCTCGTTGCGCGGATCATCGTCCGCAGACGACTCCGGATTCCTTCCCGTGGCCGAGCGGAACACCGCGGCGACTCCTTTCCGAATCGAATAGGCGGCGATGGACAGGCGAAGCATACGTCACCAATAACGCCGCGTATATCGCACCGACGGTTCCGGTCGGCCCCGGCAGCCCGGCACATCGCCGGCAGCGCCACCGCTCTGCTCATCGCGCACCGTTCTCCATCGCCCGGATCGCCGGCAAAATTCTCGTGATCGAGGATTCTGGTCAACGGTGGAGCGCGTCGGGGGCGCCGTCCTCGATGAGGAAGCCACCGGATTGGTGGTGCCACAGCCGGGCGTAGGGGCCTTGGGCCTGGAGCAACTCGCTGTGAGTGCCCTGCTCCACGACGCGTCCCCGGTTGAGTACGACAAGCCGGTCCATGCGGACGACGGTGCTCAGGCGGTGCGCGACCACGAGGGCGGTACGGTCCTGCATCAACTGCCACAAGGCTTCCTGGACGAGGATCTCGCTTTCGGAGTCCAGGGCACTGGTCGCCTCGTCCAGCAGCAGGATGGGGGCGTCGCGCAGGATGGCTCGCGCGAGTGCGATGCGCTGCCGCTGGCCACCGGACAGCTTGACGCCACGCTCGCCGACCAGGGTGTCGAAGCCGTCCGGCAAAGACTCGACGAACTCCGTGACGTGCGCCGCCCGCGCGGCCTGGAAGATTTCGGCATCGGTGGCGCCCGGCCGGGCGAACGCGAGGTTGTCACGCACCGACCGGTGGAACATGGCGGGTTCCTGAGGGACGTACGCGATGAGGCTGCGCAGGTCGGCCTGCCGCATTCGGGCGATGTCCTGGCCGCCTATGAGGATCCTGCCTCCGTCCACGTCCATGAGACGCAGCAACAGGCGGGTGAGCGTGCTCTTGCCACCGCCGGACTGGCCGACGAGCCCGATCTTCGCGCCGCTGGGAATGTCCAGGTCCAGGTCCTCGAAGAGGGGTGAGCCGTCGGCGTACCCGAACCTCACCCGCTCGAAGCGGACGCTCGCGTCGGCCGGGCGCAGGGGCTGCGGATCGACGGGGTCCACCACGGTCGGCGGCACGAGCAGCAGCTCGGTGAACTGGGCCGCTTCGGTGAGCACGCTCTCGATGCGCCGGTAAATCTGGTTGAACTCGAACATGATGCTGATCGTGTTCGTGTAGTAGGTGAACGTCACCACGATGGCCTCCACGCCGAGACCACCACGGAGCGCCACGGCGAGGAGCAGGCCCACGGCGCTGGTGAGCACCGACAGCGGGGCCACGACGGTGTCCACCCGGAGGTTGCCGTAATCCCAGGAACGGAGAGACAACCTGCGTTGCTCGGCGATCCTCACCCGATATTCGGCGGCCTCGCGATCCTCGGCGGCGAACGCGCGGACCGTATCCATGTTGGACAGCACGTCGGCGACGTGGCCCGACACCAGCACCCTGGCGGCCTCGCGTTCGTCCACCAGGGCCTGGCGGCGGCGGATGAGCGGGGCGACGAGAACGCCGGTGACGATGATGAGGCCCACGAGAACCAGGACCAGCAGCGGGTGATATCGCCACAGCACCACCGACGCGAAGGCCAGGGGCACCACCTTGGCGATGATCGAGAATGTGAGCGTGTCGGCGAATTCCTCGAACCTGGAGGA
Organism: Microbispora sp. NPDC046933; assembly: GCF_040644635.1. Lineage (NCBI taxonomy): Bacteria > Bacillati > Actinomycetota > Actinomycetes > Streptosporangiales > Streptosporangiaceae > Microbispora > Microbispora sp. NPDC046933. The sequence goes on from NZ_JBEYWW010000021.1 coordinate 10,323, forward strand.
GAATCCGATCACCCGCTTGGTCAGCGAGCCGGCGAAGTTGTCGTGGAAGAACGCGGCGTCCTTGGCCAGCAACTCCTCCATGCCCACCACGCCGAGCCGCTCGATGCCCCGGGCGTCGGTGCGGTTCAGGAAGTGCAGCCCCACGCGCCACAGCGCCTCGCCCGTCAACAGCAACGCGCCGAAGCCGAGCACGTACGGCAGCAGCGCGTCGATGGTGCCGTCCCCGCCCCCGGACAGATGTCCCACGAGCCCGGCCACCGCCAGCGGCGCCAGGTAGAACAGGCAGATGTTCCCGATGGCCGGCAACGTCAGCGCGGGCACCGCGACCCGCCATTGGCGCCTCAGCTCACCGCAGTAGTAACGCAGCGCCAGCAGAACCGCCGATTTTCGCACGGACGGGCCGTCTTCAGCGTCCTCGACCGCCCCGAGCACAGCCATCAGCCCTCCCCGAACGCCGGCATCGCCGTAGCCATGCTGCCGCAGCGTGTACGGGAGAGCCACCGATTTTCCAGAGGGTTCGATTCCCTGGTGCTCCACTTGCGAAAAAAGTCCCAAAACCGTGATCGTCGGGGCTGTTGGCGGCAATGGGCGACGGCAGCTAATTCACCAGCGGGCACTCGACACCTGAATGATCGGCATCATCCACACCACCGAAATCACCATGATCAGTATCATCGCGATCGGCCATTAGGTCCTGGACGAAATCGCAGAACGCTTCGCCATCAACATGTTGGAAAATATCGCCAGGACCAGCAGGAGAAGCCAGGAGAAGACCGTGATGAATACGAAATCCGGAAAGGAATCGCGATTGTCTGTGGGCGGCGGTCCGGTGATGATGTATTCGGTCCCATCGGCCGGGTGGACGCGTCGGGGGTCCACATCACGGCGCGGCCGCTGCGCCCGGCGCCGCTGGGCCTGCCCGATCCCCGCTTCGACGACACCCGGATGGACGTCGTAGCGGTCCACCCCGGCGCCGACGCCGCGCTCGCCCGGGTCGCCGTACGCGCCGGAGCGCGGGGACCGGCGTCGGCAACGCCAACCACGCCCTGCTGGAGTGGATTACCGAGGCGGTGGCCGAGGGAACGGTAGTGGGGCTGTCCACGCGGGTGGCCGAGGGGCCGGTCGTGCCCACGTACGGCAACGGCGGCGGGGTGGATCTCGTACGCGCCGGGGCGCTGAGCATCGGCGGGCTGCCGCTCTACCAGGCGAGGCTGCTGCCGGTGCTGCTGCTCTCCGAGGGTGTCTCCGTCACGCGGCAGACCCTCGCCGCCTATGTCTGACCCGTCCGTACCAACCCTGAAGAGAGGATGCGCTGTGGCCAAGGAAATCTTCGTAGCGTTCGGGATCGACGTCGACGCCGTCGGCGGCTGGCTCGGCTCCTACGGTGGTGAGGACTCCCCGGACGACATCTCGCGCGGCATGTTCGCCGGCGAGGTGGGCGTCCCGCGGCTCAACGCCCTGATGAAGAAGTACGACCTGCCGTCGACCTGGTTCTGGCCGGGTCACTCCATCGAGACCTTTCCCGAGCAGTTCGACCAGGTCGTGGCCGCCGGACACGAGATCGGCGTGCACGGGTACAGCCACGAGAACCCGATCGCGATGAGCCGCGAGCAGGAGTCCGTCATCCTCGGCTACTGCATCGACCTCATCGAGACGCGCACCGGCCGGCGCCCCACGGGGTACGTCGCGCCGTGGTGGGAGTTCTCTCCGGTCACCAACGAGCTGCTGCTCGAACGCGGCATCAAGTACGACCACTCGCTCATGCACCGCGACTTCGAGCCGTACTACGTGCGCGTCGGCGACACCTGGTCGAAGATCGACTACGACAAGGACGCCCGCGAGTGGATGAAGCCGCTCGTGCGCGGGCAGGAGACCGACCTCGTCGAGATCCCGGCGAGCTGGTACCTCGACGACCTGCCGCCGATGATGTTCGTCAAGACCAGCCCGAACAGCCACGGCTTCGTCAACCCGCGCGACATCGAGGAGATGTGGCGCGACCAGTTCGACTGGGTCTACCGCGAGTCGGAGTACGCCGTCTTCACCATGACCATCCACCCGGACGTCTCGGGCCGCCCGCAGGTCCTGCTCATGCTGGAGCGCCTCATCGAGCACATCAACAAGCACGAGGGCGTCCGGTGGTCCACGTTCGACGCCATCGCGGACGACTTCAAGGCCCGCAGCCCCCGGGCGTAACCGACGCGGCGAGGGTGAGGGAGGCGTTCAGATGTGCGGCGCCTGTGGAGGTCCGCCTGCCGGCCGGGCCGGTCCCCTCGTTTCCGGGCACCGGCGCCGGTGGGCCATCGCCCGGTTCGCCCGCGCCGTGCGCAGGGGCGTACAGGTCCACCCCGTCCCGCAGGGGTGGCTGGCGTCAGGCAGCACCGGAGGGGCCCGCGTCGCGCCGACCCTCGACCGGTTGCTGGACCACGTGGCCCGTTTTCCGGTTCCGGCGGGATGGGACGAGCTCGAAGCGTCGCTGCGGCCGCGAGCACGGGACCGGCCACGAGGACGACTATCCCGGCTACCGCCCGCCGGCGCCCTGCCCGCCGGCGGCCGTCAGGCCGGCAGTGGGCTTTGCCGCTGCCCGGCGAGGTGAGCGCCGTTCGCGGCGGCGATCACCCGGGTCAGCGCCTGGTGCAGACTCTGCAGTTCGGACAGCTCCATCCCCAGCCGCTCGACGATCGCCACGGGGACCTTCTCGGCCTGCTGACGCAGCGCGCGTCCCTCGCCGGTCAGCACGACCGCCAGGGAGCGCTCGTCGTCGCTGGCGCGGCGGCGCTCGACGAGACCGGCGGCTTCCAGGCGCTTCAGCAACGGCGACAGCGTGGCCGGCTCCAACTGCAGCAGCCGGCTGAGGTCCTTGACCGACAAGGGCGCGTGCTGCCACAGGGCCAGCATCACCAGATATTGCGGGTGGGTCAGTCCCATCGGTTCGAGCAGGGGCCGGTAGAGGCCGATGACCGACCGTGAGGCGACCGCCAGGGCGAAGCAGACCTGGTTCTCCAGAGCCAGCGGGTCGACGCTGTCGCCAATGTCACTCATACGCACCTCCGCCGCCATACTACTTGATTAGTACACTAACTGTTAGTGCACTAAGCAGCGCCGAGAACACAGGAAGTGTCATGGCCCGTAGGAAGAGCCTCGAAGAGCGCATCGCCGACCGCGTCGCCAAGCGCCCGCCGATGAAGGAGAGCAAGCACTTCGAGCACGGCCCCGCCAAGTGGATATTCGCCAGCGTGCTGGTGTTCGCGGTGCTCGTCCACTTCGTCATCGTCGGCATCGTCATGCTTCTGGGTCACTGACCGAGCCGGCACCCGGCCACCGGCACCGCGCCGGCGACCGCGAGGACGAGTCCGACGACGATCCGGACGGAGACCGTCGAGCCCCTTGTGCGCGTGCGGACGCGTGAAGGGCCCGCGGCGCGGCCACGGCGCCGCGGGTCCGTCGATTACGGGTCAGCCGGTCGCGACCAGGACGGTCACGGGCTGGTGCAGGTGACCGCCGGGGTGGCCGAAGGCCCTCCGCCGATGAAGCCGAAGGTCGTGGTCGCGTTGGCGGCCAGCACGCCGTTCCACGCCTCGTTGCGCACCGTCACGTTCGAGCCGGAGCCCGACCGTACGCCTCCCCACATCTGGGTGACGGTCTGCGAACCGGGCCAGGTCCAGTTCACGGTCCAGCCGTTGACGGCCGCGTTGCCCGCGCGCACCGTGACCTCACCCTGCCAGCCGCCGGACCAGGAGTTGACCACCCGCATCGACGCCGAGCACGCGCCGGACACCCCGCCGGACGGCGACGGACTCGGGCTGGGGCTCACCGGGGGGCTCGGGCTGGTGTTCGGGCTTCCGCTGGGCGACGGGCTCAGAGACGGGCTAGGAGACGGGCTCGGCGAGGAGCTCGGACTCGGGGACGGGCTGGAGTCGGTCAGGACCGGGGTCGTCCAGTCTCTCCACTGCGACAGGTTGCCGGACTTCTTGGACGAGATCCGGAACACGGCGGGGGCGTTGCCCGTCTTCAGCAGGAACTTCTGGATGTTCTGCTGCAGCGGGGTGCGCCATTCGGACCGGGTTGCGCAGTGGGTGCCGTCCTGCACGTCGGACCAGTAGCTGATGTTGTCTCCCGCGCCGAGCGCCTTGTAGATCTCGGCCCCGGCCAGCGCGGCCACGCTGCCCGACTGCGCACCCAGCCAGTCGACGTGGGGGTTCTCCATGATGAACAGCCCGCGCGGGGCGACCATGCCCACCATCTCGTGGGTGTCGACCGGCAGTTGGTTCGGGTTGCCGGTGAAGGAGCCGAACGCGTCACCCAGCCACGGCTGCTCGGAGTAGGCGCTGCTCAGCGGCTGGGCGCCGCTTTCCTGGGCGACGCCGCGCAGGATGGGAACGCCGGCGCTGCCGGACTCGATCGGCATGGTCAACGCGATGCGCTGATCGAACACCCCGGCCGCGAAGGCGCCCTTGCCGAAGCGCGAGCAACCCGTGACGCCGGTGGCGTCCGCCTTGAGAAGGCTGCCGCCCGACTGCTCGATGACGTCGATGATGCGGCTCACGCCCCAGGCCCAGGCGGCGAGCAGGCCGGTGCTGCTCGAAGAGCCGTAGATGCTGTAGTAGGCGCCCTGCTTGTTGGTGCGGGCCGTGCCTTCCTTGCCGACCGTGTACGGGTCGTAGCTGATGACGGCGGCGCCGCTCGCCTTGATGGTGGCCGTGTCGGCGCCGAATCCTCCGTACACGATGACGGCCGGGAACGGCCCGGTGCCGCTGGGCAGGTCGACGCTCGCGGAGAAGCTCGCGCTCCTGCCGCTGTCCGACACGTTCACGGTGATGCCGGTTCTCGAGACCGTCCCGGTGACGCCGGCCGGCTTGCCGTGCTTCTCGCCGTAGACATACCGTTCGGCCAGTTTCCTGATCTCTTCGCGGCGGCACCCCCACTCCGACTTCGAGGTGATGCGCTGGCCGTTGATCTTCTTGAAGGGATCGGGGAGCCGGGAGTTGGACGTCAGAGTTCCCAGGTCGGGCACCGCGCAGTCGGCGCCGTCGTCCTCGACGCCGCCGGCGGCCGCAGCCGCAGCCTTGACCGCCCCGGTCGCGACGAACGTGCCGACACCGGCGTTCGCGCCGGGGATCTCGGTCACCGCGAGGCCCAGCGAAAGCGCCGCGACGGCGCCGATGACGAGCGCGCGGCGGACGCCCGGCGTTCGGCTCCTGCCGCCGGAAGTGACGTTGCCGATCATCGGGCGCCCCCACGGGAGGGCCGACCGGCATCGATGGAGCGCGCGGGCCCGGCCGGCACCAGGCTCGCCGTTGGTGCCGCCAGAAGCTTGAGACCTTGCAAGACAGTGCGTCCTTCCTCCTGAGGGTCCCGGACCTGTCACAGGTCGGGCGGGAACCAAGACCGAGTGGGATGCGAATGTTTTCGAAGCTTCAGTGAAAAATTCCAGAGGCCGCAAGGCCCAAATCGGCGAGGGTGCTCACCGGATCCGAGGGGACGACGACACGGCTGTTTGCGGCTGGCCGATAGCCGTAGACGCACAGAAATTTTTGGTCAGATAAAGAAACTTTCATTGGGGCCCGAGCATCAGCCGGCGACCGACCGGCGCCCGGGACTCACCCCGCCCGACTCACCCTGCCCGACTCACCCTGCCGGACTGACCGCATCCGGGCAGCCGGGCGTGGACAACCTCACTCTTCGCCTGTCTCCTTCGAAGCTGTCTCCCCCGAAGCGGAAGCCGCCGGCCGCGGCCGTCGCCATTCGCGCATCAGGCCGCGTACGAGGTGGAGGAAGAGCAGCGCGCCGAAGGCGAAGAACCCGACGCGTACCCAGATGGACTCGTCGCCGAACAGCCCCCGGATCATCGCGCCGAAACCGGCGAGAAGTCCCAACCCCGTGCCCACGAACGCGAGAGCCCTCCCGGCGGCAGTGTTCATGGCCCGAGTCTCCCAGGTTTTCCTGGTTCGTCACCGGCGATTCGCCGTACGACGGCAACCCGGCAGAGGTCGGTCAGCGCCCCGCGGGCAGCTGGAAGTGCCAGACGACCATCGTCGGCACGTCGCCGTTGGCGGCTTCCGCCGCCTCGGGCACCAGGTCGGTGAGGCACCAGGGCCAGAGCTCCCACACGCCTACCGCCTCTGCCGTGGACGGCACACCGCTTCGCCGGGGACGCTCCGCCCTGGGTTCCTCGCAGCGCCGCACCTGCAATCCGGCCGACAGCGCGGCGCGCAGGTAATCGCCGATCGAGTGATGGTAAGTCGCGATCCGTCCCGGCTTGCCGTCCGCTCGCCGTACGGGCGGGACGAAGCCACGTCTGACCCCTTCGGGGTGCATGTCTGAAACAACCAGGTGCCCGCCCGGACGCAGGACTCTGGCGAACTCGGTCAGCACCGGCCGCAGCTCAGGGACATGGGTCAGCGCCAGACAGCACACCACGAGATCCACGGCGTCGTCCGGCACCGGCAGGTCATGCAGATCCCCGAGCAGGAACCGGCCGAGCGGTGCCCGGGCACGGGCCCGCGCCAGCATGTCCGGCGAGCTGTCCACGCCCAGCACCCGATGACCCCGTTCGGCCAGCGACGCCGCGACCCGGCCGGTCCCGCAGGCGGCGTCCAGGGCGACGCCCGCGGGCAGGGTGTCGACGATCCCGCCGATGACGGGCTCGTCGATGTCGAACAGGCCGTTGGGGCCGTCATAGGAGCCGGACCAGATGCGGTATCCCTCCGCCGTGTCCACCCGCGCGACCTCCACGGCCGCCTCCGCCAGCGCCTCGTCGTCGAGCAGCCTGCGGATCTCGGCGATGCGCGAATCCACGAAGCCGCGGTCGAACCGGCCCGTGAAGGAACGCAGCAAGGCGACGCCCTCAAGACCGAGCAGGTATGCCAGAGGGTGCTCGTAGATCACCAAAAGAGGCTAACGACGCGCGTTCCCGCGGCGCCATCGAAATAAGCGCCGCTCTCCGCGCGCCTCGGCCGCGGTTCCGTCGCTGCTGCCGCGGCGCCTCGCCGTGGCGCCGTCCGCACAGGCCCCTGAGCAGCGGACGGCCTGACGACGTCGGCGCCTCGCTCTTCGAGCAGCGGCCAGGCGTGCCGCGTTGCGCTGGGAGTTGTCGGCGCAGCAGTTGTTGGTCAGCACGTGGGTGTTGGTCAGCACGTGTGTGGTCGCCGTACGGGCGGCCAGGTCCGCGATCCAGCCGGCCCAGTGCCGGAGCTCCGCCGGCGTCCACCTCCACCAGGGGGAACCGGCCGGCGTGGTAGCCGAGCCTGGCCTCGGGCGTGGACGCCTCGGGCGGATACCAGTTTCGCCTCTCCGCTGCATGCCGATGGCGATCTCCACTGCCCGGCATGACGCAGGCGACGCGGATCAGCGGCCGAAGCCGGCCTCGCGGGCGCGGACGATCGCCTGGGCCCGGTCGGCGACCTGGAGCTTCGCGAAGACGTTGGACACGTTGTTGCGCACCGTCTTGGGCGACAGCGACAGGCGCTCGGCGATGCGCGTATTGGACAGACCGGCCGCGATGAGGTCGAGGATCTCCCGTTCCCGCGCGGTGAGCTGGGGGAACGGCTCCCGCTCCCGGGGCCGGACGGCGGCGAGCCGGCTGAAGTAGCGGGTCACCCGCCCGGCCAGCGCGGGCCCGAAGATGACCTCGCCCCCGGCCACGGCCGCGATGGCGCGCAGGATCTCCGTCTGGTCCGCGCCCTTCAACAGGTAGCCGCGGGCACCGGCCAGCATGGCGGCGAAGACGCTCTCGTCGTCCTCGTGCATGGTCAGCACGAGGACGTGGGTCTCCGGGCAGGCCTCCACGATGCGCTGGGTGGCGGTGACGCCGTCCAGCCGCGGCATCTGCAGGTCCATGACCACGACGCGGGGACGCAGCTCGACCGCCCGCGCGACGGCCTCCTCGCCGTCGGCCGCCGTGCCGACCACGTCGACCTCACCCGTGGAGGCCAGCATCATCCGCAGGCCGTCGCGGTAGACGGGATGGTCGTCGGCGAGCAGCACAGTGGGCATCCCGGCGCCGTCGGGGGACGGGCCGGCGGTCATCGCGACGCCTCCGCGGGGAGGACGGCGTGGACGCGGGTGCCGCCGCCCGCGCGCGGAGTGACTACGCATCGGCCGCCGAGTTCCTCCGCGCGCTCGCGCATGCCGATCAGGCCCACGCCGACCAGGGCTCCCGGCCGCACCCCGCTCCCGTCGTCGAGCACCTCGACCTCCAGTTCGCTTCCGGTCGCCGTCAGGCGGACCTCGCAGGTGCCGGCGTCCGCGTGCCGCGCGACGTTGACCAGAGCCTCGCAGACGATCCGGTAGGCCGCCACCTCGGTCGCGGCGGGCAGGCCGGCCAGGTCGCCCGCGGCCTCCACGCGTACGGTCAGCCCGCCCTCCCGGAACCGGGTGGCCTCCTGCCGGAGCGCTCCCGCCAGGCCGAACTGGTCGAGGGCCGGCGGGCGCAGGTTGTGGACGAGCCGGCGTACGTCGCCGAGCACGGACGACAGGTCGGCCCGCACCTCGTGCAGCGCCTCTCGGGCGGCGCCGAGGTCCCGGGCCACCAGGTTGCCTGCGGCCTCGACCTTCAGCGCGGCGGCGGCGAGCGTGGGCCCCAGCCCGTCGTGGAGGTCTCTGCGCAGCCTGCGGCGCTCCTCCTCGATGCCCGTCACCAGGCGTTCCCTGCTGTGCTGGAGCTCCTCTGCCAGGGCCGTGGCCCGTACGGCCGCCGCGGCCTGCCGTACGACGTCGGCGAGCAGCCGCTGGTCGGCGTCGGCGAGCGGCGCGCCCGCGCGCGGGACGAGGACGAGGCGGCCGATCGGGGCCGCGCGGTAGGCGAAGGGAAGGACGAGGACGTCGTCGCGCCGGGCGCCGTGCTCGACCACGAGGGTGCGGCCGTCGGCGCGGTCGAGTTCCACCCGCACGTACGGCGAGCGCAGCGCCGTGGACACCGCCCTGGCCACGGTGAGCAGCAGGTCCTCCGGGCTCACCGACTCCTCCAGCCGCCGGGCCAGGGCCGACACCACGTCGTACGGCTCCGCCCGCCCGGCGAGGACGCGGTCCACCCAGCGGCGGACCCGCTCGCGCAGTGGCGCGTAGACGACCGCGACCGCGGCGGCGGCGAGCACGGCGGCGACCGGCTCGTCGATGACCGCGCCCAGCCCCACGAAGACGGGCACGTCGATCACGACGACGGCGACCGCCAGGCCGCCGTAGAGGAGGGTCCAGCCGAGCACGGGGTCCACGTCGTACAGCCGATAACGGCCCACGGCCACCAGGACGGCGGCGGCGATCGCGACCAGGGAGACGACGAACGCGAGGTCCTGCGGCACCCCCTCGACCACGGCGGGCACGAAGATCAGTACGCCGTTGAGCAGGGCCGCCAGCAGCATCCAGCGCAACTGCGCGCGGCGCGCGCCGGACGACCCCCGGAAGCGCCGGACGAAGGCCGCGAGCGACACCAGAAGGCTCAGCACGAGCGCCGCCGGGGTGAGGGCCATCGCGGCCCGCCAGAAGGCGTCCGGCACAGGCGGCAGCGGCAGGTCGAGCCCGGGGCCCCGCCACGGCTCCCCCGGCGACTGCGCCCGCCACGGAACGGTGAGGAAGACGAGGACCGCGAGCCCGGTGGCGCCCAGCGACAGCGACGCGGCCCACCGCCAGCGCGGCGACGGCAGCCGGCCGTCGGGGAAGAACAGCAGCACGAGCAGCGGCAGCAGGTTGAGCAGCGGCCCGAGCCGCGCCCCCGCGTACACGGCCACGGCGGTCAGCGGCAGCGCACCCGCGTGCTGGGTTAGGGACAGCACAGCGTAGCCACCGGCGAGGCCGTTGAGGCAGGACACCACGCCGCCGCCGATCAGCAGCCAGGTCATCGGGTGCGCGGGCAGGCGGGCGGCCAGCACGCCGCCCGCGACGGCGAGGGCCACGCCCGGAACGCTGGACGACCACGCGGGCCAGTCCAGTGGCTCGGGCCGGAGCACCGGCCCGGTCGCGATCTCGATCCAGATGGCGGCCGCGGCGGCGACGACGCACAGGGCCGCGAGCACGGTCGCGGCGGCCCCGAGACGGCGAGACACGTCAGAAGGGCCGGGCACGCGGCCCAGCGTGCCACAGGGCCGCCCTTCCCGGCAGGGACCGGTGTCCCGTCTCCGCCCGGGACGCGTGCCCCGGACCGGTACGGGCGCGTTGGTGGCCTCGCTCTCTGTCGGCCCGGGACGCGACGCGGAGACCGTGGTCACGGCACCAACAGCCACGACACCACCAACCGGTCACGGCACCACCGGTCACGGCACCACCGGTCACGGCACCAACAGTCGCGGCACCAACAGTCGCGGCACCAACAGTCGCGGCACCAACAGTCGCGGCACCAACGGGAGGGCCGCGCGACGAAGGCTTCCGCCAGGAGGGGACGAGCATGTCCGTTCACATCACGCCCAGCAACGTCAACCCGCAGGAACCGGCCTCGACGGCCGCTGCGGCGCCGGCCGCCGCCGCACCGCGCTGGACCCGGCAGGCCGGAGTGCTCCTCGCCGCGGGGGCGGCGGCGTGGGCGGCCGGCACGGTCATCGTCGGCGACGACATCCAGAAGGGCATCCAGACGCTCGACACCCTGACCGGGATGCTGTTCGTCGCCGGGGTGTTCGGCTTCGTCGCGCTCGTGCTGGCCACCCGGGCCACCGGCGCGAGGTGGGGCCGGATCATCCCGGCAGGGCTGCTCGTGTCGCTTCCCGGCGCGTTCCTGCTGAACGCGCTCTCGTTCGGCTACGCCACCCACGACGACTTCCCGCTCCCGCTGATGATCCTCGACGCCTGCTGGCCGCTCAGCATGCTCGGCATGCTGGTCCTGGGCATCGCCGTGGCGGTCACCGGCCGCTACCGCGGCGCCCTGCGCTGGCTGCCGCTGCTCGCCGGGCTGTGGTTCCCGGTCACGATGGCGGCGCAGATCTTCGCCGGGTCCGCCGCCTCGATGTGGGTGAGCGCCGCGTGGCTGCTGGCCACCCACGCCCACATCGGTGTCCGGCTCGCGCTGCGGCCCGCCGTCTGACCGGACGCCGCACACCGACCCTTACGCCCGATGACATAGCCTGTGAGCAGGCAAAACGACGACCAGAGGAGAACCCCGCCATGGGTTCGCTCAGCCCTGTTCACTGGATGATCGTGTTCGTGGTGCTCGTGCTGCTCTTCGGCGCGAAGAAGTTGCCGGACACCGCGAAGGCGCTCGGGCAGTCGCTGCGGATCTTCAAGAGGGAGACCGGCAAGCTCGGCGACGAGGACGACGCCCCGGCCGTCCGGGCCGGTACGGCACCCGTCTCTCGGGACGTCGAGGAGCGCGTCGAGGAGCGGCTGCGTGCGCTCGAAGAGGAGAACGCCCGGCTCAGGGCCGCGGCGGACGCCGCACGGCGGGACGAGCCCGAGGTCCGCTGAGGCGTTCTCGGCTCCCTACCGGTGGCCGCGGACGGCGGGCACGCGCTTCGTACCGGGAGCGAAGGCCGGTGAGCGCCGTGTGGCGCGCCGGAGGGGGCCGGACGCCACCGTCGCGGGGCGGTCCGTGCTGAGATCCATGCGGACCACGTGTGGTCCGTACTGAGATCCATGCGGACCACGCGGACCACGCGGACCACGCGAACCTTTCCGCGGGGCCCGGACTCCAACAGGACATGCAGCTGACGCCCTCGCTCCGCGTTCTTCTCCCCACCACCGCGGCCGCCGCGTTGATCTCCACCGCGTTGATCTCCGCCGCGGCGCTCCCCGCCGATGCCGCCGCAATGCCGAAGTTCACCAAGCCCAAGGTCTTCGGCACGTCGTTCCAGAGCGACCCCCGGCACGACTTCACGAAGCACATTTCGCCGCGGCACGACGGCATCCTGCGAGGCTGGGTCACGCACTACCGGTCCGGGGTGGCGGAGTACGAGCCGATCAGGTGGGTGAAGGACAAGACCGGCCACACGGAGGGATACTTCGAGGGCCCGCCCGAGGGTGACGTGACGGCCTACGCCTCGCCCGTGGCGAAGAACGTCGTGTTCTACAGCGCCACCGGGTGCAAGGGCACGGTGGTGACCGCGAAGAACGACAGCCTCGGGTCGAAGCGGTGCTCCCGGAATGTGCTTATCTCCCGGATGAAGGCCGGCCACCGTCCGGCGCTCATCACCGTCTACCGCGGCGCGATCGTCAAGGTCCAGGAGATCTACACCCCCTGAACGACCAACACCGGACGACCAACACCGGACGACCAACACCGGACGACCAACACTGAACGACCAACACTGAACAACCAGCACCGAACAGCAGCACTGAGCCACCGGCGCTGAGGAAGCCGCCGGTCGACCGGCGGCTCGGCACATCGCGACCATCCCGCAAGGGCCGGACTTCCGTTCCCCGGAAGTCCGGCCCTTTTTGCCATGCACACACCCCTGCTCGCCGCACCGGCTCTGCGAGCGGTCCGGCCGCACTCGGCGAACGCGGACTCCCCCGGCTTGACGCCGATTGAGTTAGGGCACCATACTCCGGTTATATATTCTAACCAACGGAACGAGGTGTCATGCTCGTGTCGGTCCGCGCCCGCGGTGCCTCGCTCGCACTGCTGGCGTCGTCGCAGTTCCTGGTGGTGCTGAACACCTCGATCGTCAACGTGGCGCTGCCCGCCATCGGCGACGACCTGAGACTGTCGGCCGCCGGGTTGTCGTGGGTCGTCAACGCGTACCTGATCGCCTTCGGGGCGCTGCTGCCCGCGGGCGGCAGGATCGCCGACCTGTACGGCGGGCGGCGGGCCCTCGCCGCGGGCCTGGCCCTGTTCACGGCAGGCTCTGCCGGGGCCGCGCTCTCCCCGGGCGCCGGGGCGCTGATCGCGGCGCGGGCCGTCCAGGGCGTCGGGGCCGCCGTGCTCTCCCCGGCCGCGCTGGCCGTCCTGCTCGCGTTGTATCCCGCCGGCGCCGCACGCGGCCGGGCGCTCGGCGTGTGGGGGTCGGTCTCGGCGGCGGGCGGCGCGGCCGGGGTCCTGCTGGGCGGGCTGCTCACCGACGCGCTCGGCTGGTGGTCGGTCTTCGCCGTGGGCGTGCCCGTCGCGGCGTTCGTCCTGGCCGCCGTGCCGCGGCTGGTCCCGGGCGACGACCGGCCACCGCGCGGCGGCGGGCTCGACCTGCCGGGAACGCTGTCGGTCACGCTGGGCCTGCTCGGCGTCGCGTACGGCCTGGGCGGCGGCGGATGGCCGACGATCGCCGCGGGCGTGGCCCTGCTCGGCGTGTTCGCCCTGTGGGAGCGGCGGGTCGAGCAGGGGGCCGAGCAGGGAATCAAGCAGGGAATCAAGCAGGGTGCGGCCGTGCCGTTGATCCCGCCGAGCCTGCTGCGCACGGCCGACGTGGGCATCGGGAACGTGCTCATGCTGCTGCTTGGGATGGTCTGGGTCGGCACGTTCTTCTTCCTGCCGCTCTACCAGCAGCGGGTGCTCGGCTACTCGCCGCTGGAGGCGGGGCTCACCCAGCTTCCCCTCGCGCTGGCGCTCGTCCTGGCGCCGCTGGCGGCGGGCCGGCTGCGCCGCACGCTCGTCCCGGGCCTGCTGACGCTGGCCGCCGGGCTGGCCTGGCTGGCCCGGGCGCCCGAGCACGGGACCTTCCTCGTCGACCTGCTGGGGCCGACGGTCCTGGTGGGCGCGGGGCTGGGGCTCGCGTTCGTGCCGCTGACCGCGCTCGGCGTCACCGGGGTGCCCGGCGAGCGGGCGGGCGTCGCGAGCGGCCTCATCACCACCACGCGGCAGGTCGGCGGCGCGCTCGGCCTCGCCGTTCTCACCTCGGTCGCGGGTCTCGCCCCGGCCGGTGTCACCGGCTACCGCTACGCCTTCCTGGCGGCGGCGGCCATCTCCCTCGTCGCGGCGACCGCCGCTTTCCTGAAAGGACGCATCCGATGAACAAGCCGTACCTGACCGGGTACTTCACCCCGCACGTGGACGAGGTGACCGCCCGCGACCTGGTGGTGGAGGGCACGCTGCCCGCCGAGCTGACGGGCCGGCTGGTGCGAAACAGCCACAACCCCCTCCCCGGCGTCACGCCTGCGCACTGGTGGAAGGGCAGCGGCATGGTCCACGGCATCCGGCTGCGGGACGGCCGGGCCGAGTGGTACCGCAACCGCTGGGTGCGCACCCCCGCCCTCGACGGCGCGCCGTACATGACCGAGAAGGGGCCCGACCTGACCGCCAGCACCGCGGGAACCCACGTGATCGAGCACGCGGGCAGGCTGCTGGCGTTGTGCGAGGCCAACTACCCCTTCGAGCTGACCCCCGAGCTGGAGACCGTCGGGGCGTACGACTTCGGCGGGAAGCTCACGACGATGATGACCGCCCACCCCAAGAGCGACCCGGTCACCGGTGAGCTGCACTTCTTCGGCTCCTCGCCGTTCCCGCCCTACCTCGTCTACCACGTGGCCTCCGAGACGGGCGAGATCGAGTTCAGCGAGGAGGTGCCGGGTGCGACCGCCTCGCTCAAGCACGACTTCGGGATCACCGAGCACTTCGTGGTGTTCGTCGAGGGTTCCGTGACCTTCGACCACACCGAGACCTCCGGCATCCCGTACTCCTGGAGCGACGACCAGGTCACCCGCATCGGCGTGATGCCGCGCGGCCGGGGCGGCGCGGCGAAGATCCGGTGGTTCGGCATCGAGCCCGGCAGCCTGCTGCACGTCGCCAACGCGTACGAGGACGCGGAGGGCCGGATCGTGCTCGAAGGTCCGGCCATGGACCGCGACGGGTTCCGGCGCTCGTGGAAGTGGTGGGCGGGGCTGCCCGGGCACGGCGTCGTGCCGAACTCGCGCTCCTTCACCCGGCGGTGGGTCGTCGACCCGCGGGCGGGCAAGGTCGCCGAGGACCTCGTGGACGACCTGGTGGTCGAGTTCCCCACGATCAACGACGACCTGCTCGGCCGCGAGCACCGCTACCAGTACGCGATTTCCTTCCCGGACGACCGGGGCGTGGGCGGCTACGGCGTGGTCAAGTACGACCGGGTCTCCGGAGGCAGGCAGGTGCTGCCTGTCGGCGACGGGCGGCTGCCGAGCGAGGCCGTCTTCGTGCCCGCCGCGGGCGCGGTGGACGAGGACGACGGCTACCTGCTGACGGTCGTGAGCGACCTGCACGCCGACGCCTCCCAGCTGCTGGTCCTGGACGCCGCCGACCTGGGCCGGCCCCCGGTCGCGACCGTGCACCTGCCCCGCCGGGTGGTGGCCGGCATCCACGGCTCGTGGATCTCCGACAAGTGATCTCTACAGGAAGGGACATCGTCATGGACATCGACCGGAACGCCCCCGTCGTCGTCGAACTGGAGACCACCGTGCACGCCCCGATCGAGAAGGTCTGGCAGCTGCACACCGACATCGACGCCTGGCCGAGCTGGAACCCCGACATCTCCTCCGCGCGCCTGCGTGGCGGCCTCGCCGTCGGCGCGACCTTCGACTGGGAGACGCACGGGCTGGTCATCGCCTCGACGGTCGCCGAGCTCGTCCCCGGGCGCCGCGTCGTCTGGGGCGGCCCGGCCCACGGCATCGACGGCGTGCACGTCTGGACCTTCGAGGAGATCGACGGCGGGGTGCTCGTACGGACCCGGGAGTCGTGGGCGGGCGCGCCCGTCGAGGCCGACCCCGAGGAGATGCGGGCGGCGCTGGAGGGCTCGCTCCGGTCCTGGCTCGCCGCACTCGGTCAGACGGCGCTCAAGCAGACGGCCGAATGATCCCTCGGACCCGGGAGACGCGATGAGCCGGGAGACGGCGATGAGAGGCACTCACCATAATGAGGGGATGTCAACGCCGCGGCAGCGCTACCGGGACCAGGTCCGTTCGGAGATCAAGCAGATCGCCCTCGTGCAGATCGGCGAGGGCGGGGCGGCGGCGCTGAGCCTGAACGCGGTGGCGAAACAGCTCGGCGTCACGGGCCCGGCGCTCTACAAGTACTTCCGCAGCCGCGACGACCTGCTGACCGAGCTGATCCTGGAGGGCTTCGACGAGGTCGCCGCGGCCGTACGCGGCGCCGTACGCGAGGGCGCGCCGCGGGAGCGGCTGCACGCGCTGGCCGGGGCCTTCCACGGATGGGCGGTGGCCAATCCGCACCTGTTCCAGTTGCTGGCCGGGACGCCCTCGCCCGGCTACCAGGCTCCCCCGGAGAGCGTGCTGCGGGCCCGGAACGTGCTCGGGCCCTTCCTTCCGGTGTTCGCCGGGGGGCACTGCCGACCGGGCGGCGAACCGCTGCGGGAGCAGATGCGGCGATGGGTGGAGGAGACCCCGGCGGTCGCCGAGTGGGTGCGGGCCTTCGCCCCGGAGGGGGATCCGGCGACCGCTCTCGCCGGAACCGTGATGGCCTGGTCCCAGCTCCAGGGCGTGGTGAGCCTGGAGGTGCAGGGGCAGTTCGCGGACATGGGTCACAGCGGGGCCACCCTGCTCGACGCCGTCATGGACGCCCTCGCCGACAGCATGGGCCTGTAACGGGCATCCTGGAACGATGCGTATCGAAACGATCAGCGCGGCGGCGGCGGGGACCTGGCGGCTCGGCGACCTCACGGTCAACCGGATGGGGTTCGGCGCGATGCGCCTGACGGGCAGCGCCGCCTTCGACCTCGGCACGCCGAGCGACCGCGAACGGTCCATCGCGGTGCTGCGGCGCGCCGTCGACCTCGGCGTCAACCACATCGACACGGCGGCGTTCTACTTCTCGCGGCTGCGCTCCGCCAACGAGCTGATCAACCGGGCGCTCGCGCCCTACCCGGACGACCTGGTCATCGCCACCAAAGTGGGCCCGGGGCGGGACCCGTCCGGCGAGTGGCTGCCGTTCGCCCGGCCCGACCGGCTGCGCGGCCAGGTCGAGGAGAACCTGCGCCAGCTCGGCCGCGACCACCTCGACCTGGTCTACCTGCGCCAGCCGGGGCTCGACTCGATCGCCGAGCACTTCGGGGCGCTCGCCGAGCTGCGCGAGGCCGGTCTCATCCGGCACCTCGGGATCTCCAACATCCGGCCCGGGCATCTCGCGCAGGCCCAGGCGATCGCGCCGGTGGTGAGCGTGCAGAACCGGTATGGCGTCGGCGCCACGCGCAGCCGAGGGCTTCTGCGCACCTGCGGCGAGCAGGGGATCGCCTTCGTGCCGTTCTTCGCGATCGCCGGCGAGGGCCGCGAGTCGGGGGCGAGCGGCACCGACCAGGAGGAGGTGCGCGCCGTGGCCCGCGCGCACGGAGCCACTTCCGCGCAGGTGCGGCTGGCCTGGACGCTCCGGCAGGGGCCGCACGTGCTGGCCATCCCGGGCACCGGCAACCCCGATCACCTGACCGAGAACGTGGCCGCCGCCGCGCTGCGCCTCACCGGCGAGGAGATGACCCGCCTGGACGCGCTCTCCGACGCCGGCTGACCGGCCGCCTCCGGTTCGGGACGCGCAGGAAAGCGGGAAGGCCGCCGGCTTCCCGCGGAGATCCGGCGGCCCTGGTCGGGTCAGACGCTCCCGAGCGGCGGTCACTTGTCGCTCTTGGACTCGGCCTTGGCCGTCTGCGTGTCCTCGTCCTTGCCCACCTTGGCCAGCGCCTCACGAAGCTGCTCGGCGGTCATCTTGGAGCTGCCCTCGTTGCCCGCCTCGTGGCCCTGACGGCGCAGGTCGTGGAGTTCCCGGTCCTCACTCATGACCTTTCTCCTCCTGCGTACCGGCACAGAGCCGCTGGTCCCCCCGGACCCGCCGTCCACACGGCCATCGGTCGAAGTTGGCGCGATTTTTCCGCCGCAGGCGAGAAGGTTCAGCCGTTCCTCTTCAGAACGTCACGAACGACGTCCGGAGAGTCGGTCGAGAGGTAGATCCTCCGCACCGTCTTTTTCCCGACCCCCGGGAGGTCTACGTCGACGGCGGGATCGAGTTCGACGCGTACGTTGACCGTGCTCGCCACGGAGCACGCCACCGCGTGAGGATCCCCCGGAACGGCACGAGGTCCCCGCCCCTTGATCGTCTGCAGGACCGGGGACACGGAAAGGACCGAATCCCGCGGGACCGCGAGTTCGCCCAGAAATCCCGTGCGCAGGATCAGCTGCGAGGACGAGACCAGATGCGGATGGCGGGCGGTCGCCGCCGCCGGGAGTGCGGCAGCCGGACTCCGCCGGGTGCGCCGAAACGGGACGCCGCGTTATCCAGTCCGCGAGTGATCCCAGCAGAATTCCCGCGATGCGCGTTCCTGACGGTCTCCGCTTCACATAACCCTCGGGCGTACCCGGCACAGTCGAATTCCTTCCGACGACGCGGACAATTCACTGATCAGGGTACGATTTCACTTTTAATAAATAACCTCAAGCGGGGTTTGTGAGTCCTCGAAATCGTCACGTTTCGGCAGAGGACCGGTGGAGGTACGCGCTGAGGCGGCGGCCGAGCCGCTGGCCGGGGGCCTCCACGAGCCGGTACGCCACGTGGCCGAGCACCACCAGGACCAGGAAGAACAGCGGGAGGTTCGGGACGACCCGCAGCAGGAGCGGGTGCAGCAGGTACAGGGAGAAGCTGATCACTCCGAGGTGGGCGAGCCACCGGGGGAACGTCCGGTGCCGCAGCCGGAACGCGAGCGCGAAGAAGCCCGCCGCCAGCAGGACCGCCGCGGCCCAGGCGGGCTCGTCGGCCACCAGGACGCCGCAGACGAGGACCGTCAGCAGCGCGGCGACGGCCCAGACCGGCCGGAGCGTGCCTTGCTCGGCGCGGTACACGGCCGTCCCGGCGAACATCGTGGCCGCGATGATCAGACCCTGTCCCGCCCCGATCCTGCTGCCCAGGATCACCAGCGTCAGGCCGAGCAGGCCGCCCGTCACCGCGGCGGCCGTCCTCAGACGCCCGTTCGCGGCCACGGTCACGACGACGACCAGGACCACCGCGACGCCCAGGAGCGCGGCGGCCAGGTCGGCCCCGCCGTTTATCGTCGCGCCCGGCATGAGCAGCCCGAGGGGCACGGCCGCCACCGCCAGTACCACGGCGATCGGCGCCGACCTGTGCGCCTGCCGTACGGCGAACAGCCCCGCCGTCATCAGGTAGAACGCCATCTCGTAGGAGAGCGTCCACATCACGTTGATCACCGAGGGAACGCCGAGGAGTTCCTGCAGCATCGTGAGGTTCGCCAGCGCGACGAGCGGTGGCGGCCGGCGGTCGAGGCCCGGCGACGTCGCGAACACCCCGGCGTACGCGAGGAGCAGCGCGAGGGCGAGCGCGGCGAGCAACAGCGGGAGGAGCCGGAAGGCCCGGCCGGCCCAGAACGCCCGCAGGTCGCCCCGCCGTTCCAGGGAGGCCGGGATGATGTACCCGCTGACCAGGAAGAACACGAAGACGCCCCAGGTGCCGACGTCGACCCTGCGGTCCACCTCCCCCCAGACGGCCGGGACGAAGGTCCAGGCCGAGTGGTGCAGCGCGACGGCCGGAGCGGCGACCCCGCGTAAGGCGTCCAGCCATGCCAGCCGGGAGAGGTTTGTCGCCATTCAGGTGACTTTAGGCGAAAGTGCGGGTTCGGCTGTATCACGCCTGGCGGCGCCGGAGTCGTCGCGCTTGGCGTAGGGATGCTAGGAAATGGGGATGGGGCATCGCGATCCACGGCTCATGGACGACGACGCTCTGGAGCGATCCTCGGTCATGGCCAACAGCGACATGAACCGCGAACGCCGCCTGCCCGCCTACCGGCGCGAACTCGGCGTCGACGTTCTCGCCCTTCTGCGCGGCGCCGATCGGGTCGTCCGGTGGCTCGACCTGTGCTGCGGCACGGTCACATCTCGGCGCCGACGACCGCGCGGGCCCCAATCACACAACAAGCGAGCTGGAGGGGCGCGCCGCCGGTCTGGACCGAGGAGCGCGCGGGAGCGAAGCGACCAAGCGCGACGAGGGAAGTGCCCACGGCGCGCCTACGACACGACCGTGCGGGAATGAGCGCCCCGACGGTGAAGGGGGAAACACGGCCAGCCGGCTGTGGACTCCTATTAAGCGCCTCATTGGTCACGGAAGGACAGGCCGCGCTCCTCCAGCGCCCGGCGGAGCACGGACATCGCCTTCGGCCCCATGCCGTGCAGCGCGAGGAGCTCGACCTCGGTCGCCTGCGTGAGGTTCTCCAGGTCGGTGTAGCCGGCGCTCGCGAGCGCCCGCATGGCCGGAGCGCTGATCTTCGGCAGGTCCGTCATCAGGTCCTCTCCTCATGTGTCCGGTCCCCGTCCGGCCGGGGGCGTACGTCGCAGTCGGGCAGGCCCGCGAGCACGCCGGCGAGCTGGCGGGCGTTGGTCTGCGCGTAGTCGCGGTAGCAGTTGTTCATCAGCACGTGGGTCGTGGACGCCTGACCGCCGAGTTCGCGCAGCCTCGGCGCCCACCGCTCCAGCTCCTCAAGGGAGTAGCGGTAGCCGAAGCGCTCGTGGATGTCGCGGCTGGTCCACTTGTCGCTGTGCCCGTGGAACCGCACGACTTCCAGGTCGGACGTGGCCGCGACGACCGGCGGGATCGAGTCCGGATAGCCCTGCGGCATGTCCACGCACACGTACGGAACGGCGTACGAGCGGAGGAAATCGAGGGTCTCGGCCTGGTTCTCCTCGCTCATCCAGGTATGGTTGCGAAACTCCACGGAGATTCGCAACGGCTCACAGCGCCGCTTGCACTCCAGGATGTAGTGCTTGTTCGCCCTGCCGATCGGGAACCACCGGGGGAACTGGAAGAGCACCGCCCCGAGCTTGCCCGAATCCCGCAGCGGCAGCAGGGCGCCGATGAACCGCTCCCAGACCTGGTCCACGACCTTCGGGTCCAGGTCGCGGGCGTACACGTTCTTGTCACCGCCGCTCGGCCGCAGGTCCTTCGGCAGCGCGGCCGGCCGGGTCGGATGCCGCGTGAGCAGCGAGAACGCCTTGACGTCGAAGACGAATCCGGGAGGCGTGCGCCCGGCCCACAGCCGTACGGTGGCCTCGGCGGGCGGCGCGTAGTAGGTCGAGTCGACCTCGACCAGCGGGAACAGGCTCGCGTAGTGGCGCAGGCGTTCCTCGGGCGTGGTGACGCCGGGCGGGTACCACCCCGACTCCAGCAGCGTCTTGTCGGTCCACGACGCCGTGCCGACCAGGATCTCCCCCATACCTCACCATAAGGAGCCCGGTCCGGCCCGGCCGCCGCCGGGTCTCGTCCGCCGCTCACGCGCCCCCGGGTCGGCGCCATCGCCGCCGGGGCACCAAAAGAGGGTGGCGACCTACGCGACCTGTGAAGCACCCGCGGGACTATGATGTTGGAAAGTAAAGTGCTCCCGGTGTCCGGTGGGCCACTGACAAAGCAGCAACCGGAGGTGGCGATGCTGTCGACCTGGGCCCTGGAGACGTTCGGCCCGCGCGCCGGGCAGATCCGCCAGGGGGTGGCCGAGGCGCTGGCGCTCGCGCTGGAGAACGCCCAGGACGCCCAGAAGACGGCGCAGACCGAGCACCTCCATCCGTTCGGTTTCACGCTCATGTCCCGCAAGTTCGAGGCCCTGGCCAGGGCGTTCGGGGACATGCCCGACGTCGAGACCGTCAAGCCGCCGGGCTCCCAGCACGAGCTCGTCGTGCTCGGCGGCAACCTGCTGTTCCCCTTCCGCTACGCCAAGGACCGCTCGGTCAGCGTGGTCAACGCCAGGATCGGCGACGGCAGGCCGTCCGGGCTGGTGCAGGCGCTGTTCACCCGGTTCGGCCCGCAGCCCTGGGCCGAGCAGCTCACGCTCGGCGGCGTCGAGGCCGCCCTGCCGGAGCCCGCGACTCCGGCCGCCCGCGCGCTCACCCGGCTGCCCGAGGGCACCCGCCTCGTGCTCATCGCGTACGCGTGCAACGCCAAGGCCGGCCTGCTCGACGTGTGGTGGGGCGAGGCCGAGCTGCTCGACCGCACCGGCAGCCTGCGCTGGCACCACTGTGAGCCGATCCCGCTCGCCGGGCAGGCGCCCGCGGCCGAGCTGCCCGGGGTGGTGGCCTCCGTCGGCGAGGCGTCCGCGTTCGCCCGGGGCGCGCTGCCGGCTCCGGCGCTGAACCCCCGCCCGCTGTACGAGCGCGCGGCCGCCCTGCCTCCGATGAGCGAGGCGCCGTACGCACCGGACGCCGCCGCCGATGAAGGACGATGACCGGCTGCGCCTGGTCGAGGAGACCGTCCCCCCCGAATCCGGCAACCCGGCACCCAGCCCGCAGGCCGTGGCGGACGCCTTCGACGGAACCCGCCTCACCCAGGCGCGGCGGCTGGCGGCGCTGACGAAGAAGGAGGTGGCCGAGCGCATCGGCGTGTCACCCGCCGCGGTCGGCCAGTACGAGGCCGGGGTCACCCGGCCGCGTCCCGATCTGGTCCCGCTCCTCGCCGAGGTGCTCGCGGTCCCCTCGGCCTTCTTCCTGCCGGGCCGCCCGCACGGCAAGCTGGACGGGTCGATGGCGCACTTCCGCAGCCTGCGCTCCACCCGGGCCTACCAGCGCGCCAAGGCCGTGGCCTTCGTCGAGCAGGTGTGGGAGCTGACGTACGCGCTGGAGAAGCGGGTGCGGCTCCCCTTCGTGGACCTGCCCGGCTTCGCCGGGGGCGAGGTGCACTCGGGCAGCGCCCTGCCCCGCGACCCCATGGGCGCGGCCCGCGCGCTGCGGGCCCACTGGGGGCTCGGCACCGGGCCGATCAGCCACCTGGTGCGGCACATGGAGTCCCGGGGGATCGTCGTCGTCTTCCCCCAGGCCGACGAGGACGCGGTCACGGTGGACGCCTTCTCCACCTCCAGCCTGCCGCGGCCCATCGTCGTCCTGACGCCCAACCGCTTCGACGACGTCTACCGGCACCGCTTCACCGCCGCCCACGAGCTGGGGCACCTGGTGTTGCACGGGGACGCGGCGGCCGGAGACAGCCAGCAGGAGCGCGAGGCCGACTCCTTCGCCGCGGAGTTCCTCACGCCGCGCGACAGCATCCTGCCCAGCCTGCCCGCCCGTGCGGACCTGCGGCGGCTGGCCGAGCTGCGCCGCGTCTGGGGCGTGTCGGTCGACTCCCTGCTGTACCGGTGCCGCGAGGTCGGCCTGCTGTCCGACTCCGCGGCGGGACGCGCCTACCAGCGGCTCGCCGCGCTGCGCGGGCAGCCGGGCTTCGCCACCGAGCCGGTGTCGGGCTACGCCGGCGAGCAGCCGGTCCTGCTCGCCCAGGCCTTCGAGATGGCGGCGGCCGAAATCGGGCTGACCGTGCCCGCGCTGGCCCGGGAGCTCGCCTGGCCCATGGCGCGCGTACGCGAGCTGATCGGCCTGCCCGCCCACCGCCCCGAGCTGAGACTCGTCCCCTGATGCAGCGGCCCATGAGGCAGCGGCCCATGAGGCCCACCTGACGGGACCGCCTGACGGGACCGTCGCCGGGGACGTGCGAGCGCGCCGGCGCCGGCGGCCGTCCGCCGCGTGGCCGTCCACCGGAGGGCGGCGATTGTTCAGGCCGCGACGGTGCTCTGCACGACCTGCTCCTTAAGCGGCGCCAGAGCTCCCGCGATGGAGCCGATCGTCTCGGCGTCGACGCCACACGACTCGAGCGCCCCGGCCAGGTGGAAGACCACCTGGTCGAACTCCTCCGCGGTGATGCCGAGCCCGGCGTGCGCCTCGTCCATCGACTTGCCCCGGTATTCCTGCGGGCCGCCGAGCGCGGCGGCGACGAAGCTTCGCTGGTGCGCCTTGAGCTTGGCCATGTCGACGTCCGCGAAGTAGCCCCGCAGCATCGGGTCGGCGACGACCCGCGTGTAGAACTCGTCGACCACGGCCGCGACCGCGGCTGAACCGCCGATCTGATCGAAGATGGACGCCATAGCGCTTTCCTCCCGCGTCTTCGTGACCTCGCTGCCCACGACGATCGCCACTCTTCGTTACGGCTCGATTACCAAGCGGAAATACATACGTAGCCGGGCGCTCACGCGGTCGACACGACCGAAAAGGCCGCAGGCGGGGGGCGGGGCGGGTGCCGGTTGTTGCTCCAAGTAGTTGATTGTTCCTACTGGCGACGTGCGCAAGGCGGGGATACGGTCCCACTTGGGAGGACCTTTTTCTCCTTCACGACAAGAAAGCGTCAGCGAATTCACTCTCGATATACCAGGCTATTTCGGGGTTGCCGACGCTTGAGGGTGATGTCTACCTTTGACATCAAATGCGACTCGGGGGCGAGCGGCTGGACGGCAGCAGGGGGCGGCGTGGCGGAAGAGATGGTGCCCAACCCTCGCCACGCACAACTGGTGGAACTTCTCAAAGAGGTACACAACCGTTCTCACGAGGTTGGGCAGGCATACCAGCGCGTCTACGCGTCGATGCAGTCCGGCAAGGTCTGGACGGGACCGACCGCCGCGAAATGGACTACCGAGGTCGCCGACCGGCACCACCGCCTGGCGCAGCTCGTACGGCAGATGACCAACGCGATCGAGGACGAGCTGCACCGTCATCCGGCGATGGTGACCCGTTCCCAGGCCGAGCTCATCCGTCGCCAACTGACCGGACGCCCCTGACCACCGGAGGCGGCGCCCCGCGAGGAAGGACGCGATGACATCCCCAAGCGGCGACTTCTGCGGCATCGATCCGGCGGCGATGAACGGCATGGCGGCCGACCTCCGCCAGGCCGCCGACCGGCTCACCACTTTCGCCACCGACTTCGAGGGGCTCTTCCGGGCGAACGGATTAAGCACCACGCCCCTCGCACAGATCACCGCCATCGCCGACTGGGGCAGAAGCCAGGTGCCCAAACTCTCGGAGCGGGCCGAGCTGATCAAAGCACTGAACGGCACCGGCGACCACACCTTCACCCGCCTGCCCGACGCGCTGGACAGCTTCGCGGCCGGCCACGGCCTTGGCCTCATGTTCGGCACCGGCATCCTCACCAACCCTGACATCAGCGTGGAGACCAAGGGCGAACTCGCCCACCAGCACATCAAGGAGATCGCCGGACTGGCCAAAGACCCCGCCGCCGCGGCGGCGTTCTTTGCCACGCTGCCGAAAGAGGTGCGCGAAGCGTTGCCCAGCCTCCTTGCCTCCACGGGCAGCCCCACCGCCAAGGAGGACCTGGCCGCGTTCAGCGCCGCCCTGGGCGCCGCGCTACGCGCCCCCGGCCGCATCCCGGCGATGGAGAAGGTGAAGGCCGAGCTGGTCAGCAAACCGGCCGACCGGGGTGTGGCGTGGAACCGGCTGGCGCTGCTGGCCGGGGCGAAGGCCCCGACGGACGTCCGCGTGGCCGCCGCCCGCGCGCTTGCTTTGGACGACTTCGTGAAGAACCCGCGGCAGGAGTGGCGCGGCGGCAGCCCGAGCCTGTCTCGGGCATACGGCTACACCCCCGACACGATCGCCCTCGCACTGGAGGTGCTCGCCGGGGACGGCAAAGCCGCCCGCGCCGCCTTTGCCCAGATGGGCGGCGACGAGGTCAAGCTCAGCCAGGTCGAGAAGATGAAGCGGTTCCTCGACTACAGCAAGTCCGTCGGCACGGGCGATCACGTCGCCGACGCCTTCGGCCGAGTGATGGAGGCGGGCAGCGAAGCGACGATGGAGAAGCCGGGCAAGCATTCGACGGCAGCCGCCACGTTCGCTTTGGACGCGATCCTGGCGGCCGGCTCCTTCGGCAAGGACCTGCCGAACTCCGCCCGGGACTCCATGGCCTCGATCGCCAAGTCGTACATCCACGAACTCGCCTCCGGCGCCCGCTTCGACAAAGCCGCCTACCGGACATCCGGCATGGCCCAACCTGACGAGTGGCTGCCAATCCCCGGCGTCACCCCTGGCTTCTATCTGAGCCCCGGCGACACCTACCGCTTCCTCCAGACGTTCGCAGGAGAGGAGCGGCTCACCGACGACTTCGACAAGACCGCAGCCAAATTCCGCTATGACATCCTCAAGGCGGCCGTCCAGCTGGATATTAAGAGGGACGAAGATTGGTTTCGACGTGCAGCGCAGATGTTCGGCGACCTCGGCGGTCTCGAGTTCAAAGCGGCCCTGGAGGTGCGAGGCGAGAAGGACGCCACGGACAGTCTGATCCGGGACCTAACCAAGAACACCATAGGCCTGGGAATCGACCAGATTCCGATAGCGGGCACCCCTCATCGAGACCGGCTGGACGCTGACGAAAACCTACGGTGTGAGCAAGTTGCTCGACAACTGGGCGGCCAGTTTCGAGACCCGCGTTCAGGCGCTGACCGAGGCCCGGGCGAACTTGACCTTACGTCAGAAGTACGACATAGCCTACTTGCTGCATGACGCTGGTTTTCCGGCGAGCAAGCCACCGGCCGAGCTGATCAGCGCGAAGACCGATCATCTCAAAACATTCGATGAGCTTATAGCCGAGGCCAAGCAGGAGGGGATCCGCACTAAAAAGAGCTGGGAGAGTGTCCTCCGAACGAAGCTGGCTCCATACGAGCGATGGATGGACTCCAACAAGGCATTCGACGACAAGGTAGAGAACGCCTCACGTACCGTCGTCAACGACCATGCCAAGGAACTCATCCGCGTTTGGGGATGATGAACCTATGAACGCGGGAGGCAATCAGTCTCCGCGACTAAACGCCAGGTAGGTGATTCCGGAACTACGATCACCCTGACCGTGATACCGGGGACATCCTTCCTGCCCTCGATCAACCTTGCGTCCTTCCAGTCCATCTGGGACAAGTCATAGGCCATCTTGTAGTGGAGAGCCTGGGACAATGTGTTCTCCATCAACGTCTGGGCAAGGTCAAGGTGACCATCTACGTCTGGAGTTTTGCGATCCTCGTCAGCCGTCGCGCGTAGCACCCGCTGAAACTTGCCCTTATCGCACGGCAGATCCTTGTCCGGGCGCTCCACAATTCGCAACTTCTTAATAGGGCTCTTGAATACGTCGTCAGTCTCCAGGCGTTGCATGTCTTTCTGGAGTTCCATTGTGGCGGCCTGTAGCGTAGGACCGGAACCGCACCCGGAAACCATCCCGGCCACCAGGAGAGACGCCACCGCCATCCGTGCAACGCGCATGTCTCTACCTCCACCAGCCGACAGACAGACAAAGCAATCTTGACCCAAATCCTCGCCCCTCGTCATCCCATCGATTAAGTCGGTCACTCATTCGGATTCTGTGAAGGTCGACAGCGCCGAGGTGCGCGCCTCAACTCCTTGGGGCCGGCATGGGTGCCCGCCTGCCGTTACGGGGGCTTCCGGCAGGCGGGCGGCTCAGGTGGCCGGGCAGCGGTGGTCCGCGTCCCGGCTCGGCGGCCCGATAGCGCTCGATCAGCCAGGCCACGGCCCCCTTCCGCGCTCTCGTGCGTGGGGTCGATGCGGCGGGCCGGATTGAGTAGCGAGTCACATGTCCGCATCGGCGGCAGTGGTGACCGCCAGGAACGGCCCGGGGACGGCGAACGACGGGGACGGGCGGCGTTCGGCCTCGCGGCGGCGGTCGTCGCCGACGCTGGTCCAGGCGTAGCAGTGGAGGTGCATCGGAGCGCTCCGGACAGTGGGGTGGTGCGGCCCCTGCCTGCGTGCACCCGGCAGGGACCCGCACGTTCAGCGGAGGGACTACAGAGCCGTGGTGCCGGCCGCACGGAGCTCCTCACCGGTGAACCTCAGCGGCCTTTCCCGCGCGGCCGTCGCTCCCGGGATGCCCACAGGCGCCCGGCATCGCTGCGCAGGATCCTCCATCCATCGCACCCCGGAACGGGGGCAACGGCTCTACGGTGTGTCACAGGTCAGGACCTCGATTCCTGGCCAAGGGGTCCGTACGGCGTTCCCGCGCCCGCGGACCCCACCTGTTCACCTCGTCTACCTCCAATGACGACAGTGAGTAACCCCGCTATCACAGATGTGATCGGGGGACACTGGGGGTGGTCAGGACGCCCCCACGTCTGACGAAGAGGTGCACGCGATGATCGCCGAACTTCCCCCATGGGCCGTACGGCTCCGCGCCGAGCGGCGCGACCGCCTGTGGAGCCAGAAGGAGATGGCCCGCAGGCTCGTCGAGGCCGCCGACGAGGAGACCCGCAACCGCCTGCCCGCCCGCGAGACCATCGTGCGCCGCATCAAGGCGTACGAGGCCGGGCACAACGAGCCCCACGACCCCTACCGCATGCTGTATGCCCGAGCCTTCGGCACCACCGAAACCGACCTGTTCGGCTCGGGACGGCGGCCTTTCCCCTCCCTCACAAACCCGCCAGACCCGGACCTGTACGAGCGCATCACGAAGGCCATCGAACGTCCGCAGCGCGTGGATGCCACCACGATCGAGTGGCTTGAACGCTGCCTGAGCGAACATCGCCACGTCGAGGACACCTTGGGGAGCGCCCCGCTGCTGCCGGTCGTACGTGCCCAGCTCGACGCGATCACTGTGCTCGCGCAAGGTGCTCCGGGCCCGCTCGCCGACCGCGTGGTCGCCATGCTCGGACAGTACGCCCAGTTCATCGCCTGGATGTGCCAGGACTCCGGCGACCATGCCGCCGCGCTCGCCTGGTACGACCGCTCGCATGGCTGGGCGCTGGAGGCGGGCGACGCGGCTCTGGCCGCCACCACGCTCAGCATGCGCGCCCATCTGGCCTGGAGCATCGGCGACCCCCTCCGGTCCGTACGGCTGGCCGAGGCCGCGCGCTGGCACGACGGGCGGACGACCCTCGGCGTGCAGGGCATGGCGGCCCAGATGGCGGCCCGCGGCCATGCGGAAATGGGGGAAGCCGGGACCTCGCGGCGACTACTCGGAGAGGCCGAGGAATTGATCCGGGCAGCGGGCGAACACCCCGAAGACGAACCGCCGTGGATGTACTTCTACGACGACGGGTGGTTCGACATGCAACGCGGGATGGCCGAACTGGCCCTCGGCGACGGCCCCCGCGCGGTGCGGTTCCTCGGCCGCGGCCTGGCGACCCTGCCCGAGGCGTACCGGCGTGATCGTGCCTGGTTCGGGACATGCCTGGCGCGCGCCCACGCCCTGGCGGGTGACATGGAGGCCGCCGAGCGACTCGCGGTGGCCGCGGTGCCCGACGCCCTGGCCGTCAACCGTTACGCCGTTCAGGACCTGCGTAAGCTGTCCGCCGCCCTGCGCCCCATCCGCTTCCAGAGCGGGCAGCGCATCGAGGAGGCACTGAGAGCGGCAGAGCGATAGCCGAAGCCCGGGCCGGGTGAAGGCGTTCGGAGAGCACGGCGTGGACCGACGCTGCTCGGTCTCGTAGAAAGGCGAACGGTGCCCGCTCTCCCGGCGGACACGGGCACCGTTCAGTCAGGGGGCACCTTCCATCAGGGGAGGGTCAGTGCCTTCCGGCGCCGCGCAGGGCGTCGCGGATCGCGTAGTAGGCCGGCTTGGGCTGAAGGTTCTCGTCGTACGGCAGGGCCGCGCCCTCGCCCTCGAAGAAGGCGGGGATCCAGGAGTACTTGTCGGTGTAGTCCCAGATCGTGATGCCGACGCAGCGGCGGACGGCGAGGCACGCCTCGGTCACCCTCGCGTACCAGTCGGCCTGGGTCGCGAGCTTGGCCTCGTCGGCCGGGACGTACATGCGGATGTCCAGCTCGGTGATGGCCACGTCCACGCCGAGGTCGGCGAAGCGCTGCAGGTTCTGCTGGAGCGTGTCCGGATAGCCGTACTGCAGCGCGAGGTGCCCCTGGAAGCCGACGCCGTCGATCGGCACGCCCTGTGCCTTGAGCTGCTTCACGAGGTTGTAGTACGCGTCGCTCTTGGGCCCGACGGCCTCGATGTTGTAGTCGTTCAGGTAGAGCTTGGCGTGCGGGTCGGCCTGGCGCGCCCAGCGCAGCGCGTCGGCGATGTAGCCGGGGCCGAGCGTCCGGTAGAAGATCGTGTCCCGGTAGGTGCCGTCCTCGTTGAACGCCTCGTTGACGACGTCCCACGAGTAGACCTTGCCCCGGTAGTGGCGCGCCTCGGTCAAGATGTGGTTCTTGAGGATGGCCCGGAGCTGGTCGGCGGTGAAGGTGCCGTTGTTCAGCCAGTCGGGGAGCTGGCTGTGCCACACCAGCGTGTGCGCCCGGAAGGACATGTGGTGCTTGCGGGCGAAGTCGAGCACCTGGTCGCCCTGGGCGAAGTCGAACACTCCCTGCTGCGGCTCGGTGGCGTACCACTTGAGCGCGTTGCCCGCCGTGGTGGAGTTGAACTCGCTGCCGAGGATCTTGAGGTACGCCGCGTCGGAGAACTCGGGGTTGTCGGTGGCCGAGCCCAGGTAGCGATGCGAGGCGCCGGCGAGCCGGCCCAGGGTCTTGTCGTGGTGCCGGTCGGGATGGGCGGAGGCGGGGGCCGCGGCGAGCGCGGTGACGAGCCCGGCCGCGGCGAGGCCCGCGGCGAGTCTGTGCAGCATGAGGAAGGTCCTCCGGTCGGGGGGTACGTGGTCGGACGTCCAGATGCACGAGCCGGGAATGCTCCGCAAGCCGAAACTTTTCGAAACAATCCCCTAACTTTTCTGTTGATGTACCCTACGAACCGGCCCGTCGCCGGTCAATACCAGACGATAAATCCAGGAATAACCAGCTAAAACGCCAGCGGGAAGTCGACAACAACATAGTCAAGGCCGGAAAGTTTCAGCGGGAGAGGCCGTAAAGGGACACCCGGCCGTCGACCTCCGCGTCGTATCGCTCCCGCCCGAGGAACAGGTCGCGGCGCACGGACAGGGTGGCGACGTACGTCGTCCGCTCCTCGTATTCGGTCAGCCGGAGGCACCGGGCAACGGCGGCGGGGCTTGTCGCACTCGGAAAGCATGAGGGCGGCATGAAGGACTGGGTGATCGACTTCGCGGAGTTCGTACGCGAGGAGTTGCCGACGGACAGCGCGGAGCGACTGATCGGGCTGTTACGGCCCGCTATCCGGCTGTCTGCCGCCGAGGACGGGAGATCGCGGTCGGGCGGCTCGGAGGTCTCCCGAAGCTGCCGGACGACACGGCGTGGCCGTCCCTCGCCGACGGGGGCCGGCCGATGTCGTTCCTGGCCGAGCTCGACTGCGGAGAGCTGGCACGCCACGAGGTGGACATCGCCCTGCCCGAGACCGGCACGCTGCTGTTCTTCGCCACGGCCGACGAGACCCAGGTGATCTACCTGCCGCACGGACCCGCCGTCGCCGCGCGGCCCGCCCCCCGGCGACGGAGTCACGGTGTACGCCGAGCTGCCGCTCGCCGCGGTCACCGAGCCGAGCTGGCCGCCGCCGAACCACGATCCCCAACCCGCGCCATCTGGAGCGCAAGGCCCGCAATTTGGCCCGCTACCAGCGCAGGATGGCCCGCAAGCAGCGCGGGTCGAACAACCGGGCCAAGGCCACGCCGCCAAGAACATCCTGGCCGCTGGTCGAGCGGTGTCCGCCTGTGGAGCTGACGTGAGTCCGCAAGGGTCCTCCTTTCGGCGGTCGGCGGTGAAGCAGGAAGCCCAGCCCGTGAGGGCGGGAATCCCAGCCCTTTAGGGCCGGGAGAAAGTCAAGGTTCCAGGCTCTCCGGGACGGAGTCGGAGTGCCCGTTCGGGCGCTCGGTGCGGCCGTCGGCGTCGTAGATCTTCACCCAGCGGATGCCGGGAAGCCGCTTGAGCGTGGGCGTGATCTCGTCGGCGACGGTGAACGCCGACCCACCGCTGCCGAGGGAACCGGTGAGCCGCACGTGGGCGACCCCGTCACGGACGACGACCGAACGGACGCCGGTGGCTCCCGAGGCGACGAAGCGCAGCCCCTTGGCGTACTCCGCCTGCGTCGGCCCGGCGAACAGCCGCTGGAGCGCGCCGCGCGCGGTGGACGGCGGCGCGACCGGCCGTGACACCGCCGCGGTGTACGGCCGCCGCCCCGCCGCGTACGCCCGGGAGTCGAGGAAGTACGTCCGCGCCGGCACGGTCCGGTAGGGCGTCGTGATGTCCACGACCACCCGGCTCGGGTGGGTGAGGGTGTAGACGCGGTACGACGACTTCCTGCTCAGGCCGATGCCGAACGTGAGTTCCGCCTCGAAGTCGCCCGCGTTGACGACCTGGATCACGCCGGGCAGCGCGAAGGTCTCGCGGGCGGGCCCGTAGGTGGCGCGCCCGTTCTGGTCGTGGCCGGTCGCGCCGCCGAAACGCAGCCCGAGGATCGCGTCACCGGCCACCGGGACCGTGTTGCCCGAGCCGTCGGCGACCAGCCGGGGCACGTAGCCGGCATCGCGCCGCGCCGGGAGCGGCCCGCGGAACTCGAAGACGACCCGGTCGAGTCCGGGCTGGTGCGAGGCGCGCACGTCGACCAGGGTCGCCACGCGCGGGGCCGCGTGAGCGGCCGCGTTCGACGGCGCGGGTGTCGCGGCGGCCGGGGCCGCGATCAGGCTCACCAGCGGCACGGCCAACGCCGCGGTCAGGCTCACCAGCGGCACGGCCGACGCCGCGAGCGAGCGCCTGGGGGGCAGAAACATGAGGGCTCCTCTGCCGGGTTCCTTTCGCGAGTTGGGGGACCCGCGGGCGGGCGCAGGACCATGGTTACGGACCGGCGCCCACCTGAAGTATCTCCAGGTAGGCACGACTCGGGGACGGGACACACCTGTCACCTTCCATCCGGCTTCTCCGACCCATTGACGGCACGGTGGGCCCTATGTAACATCTGGGCAACCTAATGTAAGAAATTTGCAGCTCTAAATCGAGAGTTTGCGGTCCTCCGCAAGTTCCGGCAGGAAGCACTGCGTCCGTGCGCCCCGCCACCGTCACCTTTCGCAGGAAAGGACCTGAGGTGATGTCGGCCACGGCAGTGGGCAACCGGTCGCCGCCGCGACCCCGTCGAGCCCCGATCTCCGAAATCCCCCCACGACCGCGGATCGGATGACCCGCCGGTCGGTTCCTGCCGGACAGAGGAACGCAAATGCCGAAAACACGTGTCCCGTTATTGCGCTTGATCGCTGTGGTGACCGCGGCCTGCCTGCTCGCCGTGGCCGCGCCCCTCTCCCCCGCCTCCGCCGCCGGAGGCCCCAACCTCGCCGCCGGCCGTACGGTGACCGCGAGCAGCAGCAACAGCCCGTACGTCGCGGGCAACCTCAACGACGGCAACCAGGCCACCTACTGGGAGAGCGCCAACAACGCCTTCCCCCAATGGGCACAGGTCGACCTCGGCGGCGCGACGAGCATCGACCAGGTCGTGCTCAAGCTGCCCGCGACGTGGGAGGCCCGCACCCAGACGCTGTCGGTGCAGGGCAGCACCGACGGGTCCTCCTTCACCACGATCGCGAGCTCGGCGGGCCGCTCCTTCGCCCCCGGCTCGGGGAACGCGGTGACGATCGGCTTCACCGCGACCACGACCCGGTACGTCCGGATCAACGTCACCGCCAACACGGGCTGGCCCGCGGCGCAGCTGTCCGAGATCGAGGTGTACGGCGCGGCCACCGCCTCCGGCAACCTCGCGCTCGGCAAGACCATGAAGGAGAGCGCGCACGCCGACGTGTACGGCGCGGGCAACGCCAACGACGGCAACCAGGCCACCTACTGGGAGAGCGCCAACAACGCCTTCCCCCAATGGCTCCAGGTGGACCTCGGCGCGTCCACCGCGGTGAACAAGGTGGTGCTGAAGCTCCCGCCCACCTGGGAGGCCCGCACCCAGACGCTGGCCGTGCAGGGCGGCACCGACGGCACGAACTTCTCCACCCTCGCCGCCTCCGCGGGCCGCGCCTTCGACCCCGCGAGCGGCAACACGGTCACGATCGGCTTCTCGACCGCGAACGTCCGGTACGTCCGGATCAACGTCACCGCCAACACCGCCTGGCCGGCCGGGCAGGTCTCCGAGTTCGAGGTGTACGGCCCGGCACCCACCGGTGACACCCAGCCCCCGACCGCGCCCTCGAACCTGGCCTACACCGAGCCCGGCGCCAACCAGATCAGGCTCACCTGGTCGGCCTCCACCGACGACGTCGGCGTCACCGGCTACGACGTCTACGCCAACGGGGTGCTGCGCACCAGCGTCGCCGGGAACGTCCTGACCTACACCGACACCCAGCCGGCCGACGCCACCGTGTCCTACTACGTGCGGGCCAAGGACGCGGCCGGCAACGAGTCGGCCAACAGCAACACCGTCACCCGCAAGGGCGCGACCGGTGACACCCAGGCCCCGACCGCTCCCGGCAACCTCGCCTACACCGAGACAACGCCGGGGCAGATCAAGCTCACCTGGACCGCCTCCACCGACAACGTCGGCGTGACCGGCTACGACGTCTACGCGAACAACGTGCTGCGCGGCAGCGTGGCCGGAAACGTCACGACCTACACCGACACCCAGCCCACCAGCGCCACCGTCTCGTACTACGTGCGGGCCAGGGACGCGGCGGGCAACGAGTCGATCGACAGCAACACCGTCACCCGCAACGGCTCGGGCGGCGGCTCGAACATGGCCGTCGGCAAGCCGATCACCGCCTCCTCCTCCACCTTCACGTACGTTGCGACCAACGCCAACGACAACGACGTGGCGACCTACTGGGAGGGCGCGGGCGGCTCCTACCCGCAGACGCTGACCGTCCAGCTCGGGGCCAACGCGGTCGTGAGCTCGGTCGTGCTCAAGCTCAACCCCGACGCCGCCTGGTCGACGCGTACGCAGACGATCCAGGTGCTGGGCCGCGAGCAGAGCGCGTCGGGATTCACCAATCTGACCAGCGCGGCGACCTACACCTTCAACCCCGCGAGCGGCAACACGGTGACGATCCCGGTCTCCGGCACGGTCGCCGACGTGCAGCTCAGGTTCACCGCCAACTCCGGCGCCCCGGCCGGGCAGGTGGCCGAGTTCCAGGTGATCGGCTCCCCGGCGCCCAACCCCGACCTGACCATCACCTCCCTGTCCGCCTCCCCCGCCTCCCCGGTCGAGACCGACGCCGTCACGCTGTCGGCGACGGTGCGCAACGCGGGCGACCTCGGCTCCGGCGCCACCACCGTGAACTTCTACCTGGGCGGGACCAAGGCAGGCACCGCCTCGGTCGGCGCGCTCGCGGCCGGCGCCTCGGCCACCGTGACGGCGAACATCGGCCAGCGCGACGCGGGCAGCTACCCGCTGAGCGCCAAGGTCGACGAGTCGAACGCGGTGATCGAGCAGAACGAGACCAACAACGCCTTCACCGCCTCCTCCCCACTGGTCGTGAAGCCGGTGGACAGCTCCGACCTGGTGGCCTCGCCGGTGAGCTGGTCGCCCGGCAACCCGGCGGGCGGCAGCACGGTGACGTTCACCGTCGCGATCAAGAA
Source organism: Microbispora sp. NPDC046933 (assembly GCF_040644635.1). Taxonomy (NCBI): domain Bacteria; kingdom Bacillati; phylum Actinomycetota; class Actinomycetes; order Streptosporangiales; family Streptosporangiaceae; genus Microbispora; species Microbispora sp. NPDC046933. The sequence continues at coordinate 45,354 of NZ_JBEYWW010000021.1, forward strand.
CCAGGGCACGGTCGCCTCGGCCAGCGGCGCCCACGGCATCACGCTCACGATCGCCAACGACTCGGGCACCGTGGTCAAGACGCTGACCGGGTCCTACAGCGGCACGATCGCGGCCGGGGCCACCACCAGCCCGGTGAACCTGGGCACATGGACGGCCGCCAACGGCAGGTACACGGTGAAGACCGTGCTCGCCGCCGACGCCAACGAGCTGGCCGTCAAGCAGGCCAACAACACCTCCACACTGCCGTTCTTCGTCGGCCGCGGCGCGAACATGCCGTACGACATGTACGAGGCCGAGGACGGCGTGACCGGCGGCGGGGCGACGGTCGTCGGCCCGAACCGGACCATCGGCGACCTGGCCGGCGAGGCGTCCGGCCGTAAGGCCGTGCGGCTCACCACCACCGGCAGCTACGTCGAGTGGACGACCAGGGCCGACACGAACACCCTGGTCACCCGCTTCTCCATCCCCGACGCGGCGGGCGGCGGCGGCACCGACGCCACGCTGAACGTCTACGTCGACGGCACCTTCCTCAAGGCGATCAACCTGACCTCGAAGTACGCGTGGCTGTACGGCCCGGAGGCGGGCCCGGGCAACTCGCCGGGCGCGGGCGCCCCGCGGCACATCTACGACGAGGCCAACGTCCTGCTCGGGACGACCGTCCCGAAGGGGAGCAAGATCCGGCTGCAGAAGGACGCCGCCAACACCTCCACGTACGCGATCGACTTCGTGAACCTGGAGCAGGCGTCGGCCATCTCCAACCCCGACCCCGCGACGTACGCCGTGCCGACCGGGTTCACCCACCAGGACGTGCAGAACGCGCTCGACAAGGTGCGGATGGACACCACCGGCAAGCTCGTGGGCGTCTACCTGCCGCCGGGCGACTACCAGACGTCGGGCAAGTTCCAGGTGTACGGCAAGGCGGTCAAGGTGGTCGGCGCAGGGCCGTGGTTCACCCGGTTCTACGCGCCCTCCAACCAGGAGAACACCGACATCGGCTTCCGGGCGGAGGCGTCGGCCAACGGCTCGACGTTCTCCGGGTTCGCCTACTTCGGCAACTACACCACCCGCATCGACGGGCCGGGCAAGGTGTTCGACTGGCAGAACGTCGCCAACATGACGATCGACGACATCTGGGTCGAGCACCAGGTCTGCATGTACTGGGGCGCCAACACCGACAACATCACGATCAAGAACTCGCGGATCCGTGACACCTTCGCCGACGGCGTCAACATGACCAACGGCAGCACCGACAACCTGGTCTCGAACAACGAGGCGAGGACGACCGGCGACGACAGCTTCGCGCTGTTCTCGGCCATCGACGCGGGAGGCGCCGACGAGAAGAACAACGTCTACGAGAACCTGACCGCGATCCTGCCGTGGCGCGCGGCCGGCATCGCCGTCTACGGCGGGTACGCGAACACGTTCAAGAACATCTACATCGCGGACACGCTGACCTACTCCGGCATCACGATCAGCTCGCTCGACTTCGGCTACCCGATGAACGGCTTCGGCGCGAGCCCGCCCACGGTGTTCGACAACATCTCGATCGTCCGTGCGGGCGGCCACTTCTGGGGCCAGCAGACCTTCCCGGCGATCTGGCTGTTCTCCGCCTCGAAGGTGTTCCAGGGCATCCGGATCAGCAACGTCGACATCGTCGACCCGACGTACTCGGGGATCATGTTCCAGACCCAGTACCTCGGCGGGCAGCCGGTCAACCCGATCAAGGACACCGTCCTGACCAACATCTCGATCTCAGGGGCGCGCAAGAGCGGCGACGCGTTCGACGCGAAGTCGGGCTTCGCCCTCTGGGCGAACGAGCTGCCCGAGCCCGACCAGGGACCGGCGGTCGGATCGGTGACCTTCAACAACCTGAAACTGAGCGACAACTACCAGGACATCAAGAACACCACGTCCACCTTCACGATCAACATCAACCCCTGACGATGTGACCGCGCCGCCGGAGGGACGTCCCTCCGGCGGCGCGTGTTTTTTTGGGGGGTGTCAGGGTGTCAGGAGCAGCGGGTGCCGTTCAGCGTGAAGCCGGTCGGGTTGCCGTTCGAGCCGCTCCAGGTGCCCTGGAAGCCGAACGAGACGTTGCCGCCGGCCGGGATCGACCCGTTGTAGGACAGGTTCTTCGCGGTCACCGACGACCCGCTCTGGGTCACGTCGGCGCTCCAGTAGCCGGTGATCTTCTGGTCGTTCGGGAAGGAGAAGCCGACGGTCCAGCCGTTCACCGGGCTGGAGGACGTGTTGGTGACCGTCACGTTGCCGGTGAAGCCGCCCTGCCACTCGTTCTTGCTGTAGCTCACCCGGCAGGCGCCGCCGCCGTTGCCGGGGGTCGGGCTGACGGTGGGCGACGGCGACGGGTCGGTGGGAACCGTGCCGCCGATGCTGTAGGAGAAGTTGTTGACCGCGAGGCCGGTGCCGCCCACCCAGGGCTCGAACCCGGCCTGGACGCTGGTCAGGTACCACGACCGCTGGCCGTAGCCCCGGTTCACCATGTCGTCGAAGAAGGTCCGTACGGCGAAGCTGATCGAGTTCGTCGGCGAGGTGCGGACGTAGGAGACGACGTTCCATCCGCTGTTGCCGTACCAGACGTCCCAGGTGGCGCCGGCGAGGTTGACCGTGCCGACCTTCGAGCCGACCGGCTGGATCGAGCCGGTGTGGTTCAGCCAGACCATGAGCTCGGCGCCGGTGTTCTGGCCGTCCTTGCGAGGCGTCGGGTCGAACCAGATGTCGTACGCGGCGTCGTAGACCCCCGAGCCCGGGTAGGTCATGCTGACGCTGGTCTGCACGGAGTTGAACTGGCTGTTGCTCACCTGCAGGGGCAGGCCGCTGCCGCTGGAGCAGTTGGCGTAGTGGCAGCCGGCGTACACAGCGGGGTACGACCCCGGGGCGCCGTTCTGCGGCTTGTTGTGCGAGGCCTGCGTCACCGAGAAGCCGGTGCTGGTGACGTTGATGCACTGCTGCGTGTCATCGCCCCAGTTGTTGTTGATGACGACGTACTTGCCGCCCTGAATCGTGGTGGAGCCGTACTTCTCGCAGATCGTCGTGTCCGCGTGCGCCGCCTGACCGACGACGAGCGACGCGGCGACCGAGCCGAGCATGACGAGGCCCGCCGTGATCATTCGCATCTTCATGTCCCGGACCATAGACATGGGGCCAAGGCGGGCGACATGGGCCGATTTGATCGACAACATGGACGAAACCCCGACCAGCGACAACGCCCTTACGGAAAGTGAAACTTTCAGTTACACGCGCTGTCCGGCCGCCGGCGTACGCGACCACTCGCTGGGGAGTATGGCTGCAGGAGGAGGTGGGGGCGATGTCCGTCACGGTTCGCCGCGTGTACGAGGACCCCGCGCCCGGGGACGGGACACGGGTGCTGGTCGACCGGGTGTGGCCGCGCGGCCTCACCAAGGAGGCCGCCCATCTGGACGAATGGCTCAAGGACGTGGCGCCGTCCGGCGCCCTGCGCTCCTGGTATGGCCACGTCCCCGAGAGGTTCGGCGAGTTCCGCAGCCGCTACCTGGCGGAGCTGGACGATCCGGAGCGGCACGCCGCCCTCGACCGGCTGCGGCGTCTCATGGAGAGCGGGCCGCTGACCCTGCTCACCGCGACCAGGGACGTCGAGCACAGCCAGGCCGCCGTCCTCGCCGAGGTCCTGTCCGGCCACTCGTTGCAGTGATCCGCAAGCTGGCTCCCATTCGGGCCGGAGACCATGGGCGCCTTCCGATCACACAACGAGGTGTCATGTGAGACGTCCAGCGTTCCTCCGAAGGCTCGGGACCGCCGGTGTGCTGCTGGCGGGGCTGCTCCTCGCCGTACCCGTGCAGCAGACGGCCGCACAGGCGGCGGTCACGGCGACCACGGAGCCCAGCCCCACTCCGGCGGCGAACCCGGGGGTGATCGCGTCGCAGATGCAGGTCACCCCGTCCGCCTACACCGGCCCGTGCGACGAGACGGAGTTCGGCCTGAGTCACCAGGTTTCAGCGAATATCACCGTCTCCGCGCCGATGACCGTGAAGTACGTCTGGGTCAACCAGCAGGAGATGCCCTGGCCCGGTCCCGAGCCCGTCTCCGTGACGTTCGACGCGCCAGGAACCAAGACGGTCGTCAACGGCTTCGTCCGAGCGACGAGTCTCAGGGGCTACATGCGCCTCAGAGTCGTCGAGCCGGCCGGCGTTCCCGAGACCCAGAACGCGGTGTTCGACACGGTCTGCGTCAAGCCGACGGTGTCCGACATCAGCAAGCAGCGCACCGACGAGAACGAGGTGTGCGGCGCTGGCCGGCTCGCCGAGCTCACGCTCAGCGCGAAGCTCACCGTGACCGACGGCCCCTCCACCGTCGGCTACCGCTGGTACCGCCGGAGCAACCTGACCCGCAACCAGTGGGTGTACCTCGGCGCCGGGAGCACCACCTTCACCTCGACCGGGGCACAGGAGAAGACCATCAGCACCCGATACAGCACGGGCGTGTCGGAGAGCGGCTACTTCAAGGTGGAGCTCTCCTCCCCCTACCAGGGCCTCGGCCAGGGCACCTTCATCGTTACCTGTAGCACCAAGAACGACCTGTGACGACCGCGGAGGGCGGCACACCAGGTGGACCGCCCTCCACCGCGGGCTCGCTCAGTGGACCTCGCGGGTCCGGCGGCCGCCGGTGAGGTCGAGCCGGACCATCGCCGGGAGGCGGCGCAGGCCGAGTGTGGTGCGCAGGTCCGGGACGGCCTCGTCGTGCAACCGCGTGACCAGTGCCCCGAGGTCGGCCGGTTCCACGGCGGAAATGCCGAGGTCGAGGTGCGGGTCGTCGGACGGGCCGCGCAGCACGGCGTGCGCCCTGCGCACCTCCGGATAAGCGCTGACCTGCTCGGCCAGGGCCTCGCTCGCGGGATGCGCGTCGACCTCGGTCACCCCGGACGTGTCCGACTCCAGGCGCAGCCGACGCGGCCGGTCGACCCGCAGCAGCGCCAGCAGCCAGGCCAATCCGATGAGCCCGATCACGAATGCGATGGCGGCCACGACCGGCCAGAACCACGGCGCCGTCGCCGCCAGGTTCCTGGCCCCGGCGTCCACCACCGGCCCCCGCACCGCGGCGCCGCCGAACGCGCCCAGCGCCCGCGCGAGCGCGAGGCCGCCCGCGGCCAGCAGGACCAGGCCGAACAACGCCAGGCCCGCTCGGTTGCCCTTGCCCGATCTCGTCTTCACGGTCCTGCCTCCTTCGCCTAGGACGGGCCGTGGACGCGCAGGTTCAGCGAGACGCGGTGGGCGGGGGCGAGCCGGGCCAGCTCGTCCTCGACGGCCGCACGCACGCGCTCCCCGAGCGCAGTCGTGTCGCGCAGGTCCGTTCGGACCGACACGTCCGCGTGCCAGCCGCGCATCCGCGCCCCGGCCGAGCGCACGCCGTCCACCTGGTTCGCCCTGACTCTCAGCGCCCGCGCCAGCGCGCGGCGCGGCAGGCCGACCACCAGGTCGGGGTCCCCGGTGCGCAGCGCGACCATCCGCCCACGGCCGGGGACGGCCGCGATCAGTATCAGCACCAGGCCGATCAGGGCCAGCGCGGAGGCCACCGCGAGGACCCGGGCATCGTCCCAGGCCGTGGTGCTCGCCCAGCGGGCCCACTGGTCGTACGGCACGAGCCTCACGGGGAGCCCCAGCAGCTCGGAGACCACGTGGACGGCGGTCAGCCCGCCGACCGCCAGCAACGCGAGGGCGGCGACCACGGCCGGCAGCCCCCGGCTCGGCCGGAAGGCGCGGCCGGCTCCGCCCCCGAACCCCCGCATCGGGACGAAGCGCGGCAGCTTCTCAGACGGGCCTCGGCCTTCGCTCATCGCCACCCCTCCGCTCAGGCCTTGACACGGGCTTGCGCCCGGGCTTCCGCTCGGGCACCAGCTCCACGACCTCGATGTCCACGTTCTCCACGGCGATGCCGGTGAGCTCGCGCAGGCGCCGCCGGACGTGGTCGCGGATCCTCGCGGCCAGCCGCGGCACCGGCGCCGGATAACGCACGGCCAGGTCGCAGTGGACCGCCGCGACCGCCCCGCACACCGACGCCGACACGTGGGGCCGGCCGGTCACGTGCTCGTCCTCGCTCGCCAGCTCCTCGGCGATCCTGCTGAAGGCGCGGTCCGAGATCGTCGTCCCGCGCGCCGCGGGCGCGCTCACTGCCGTCTCGGGTGCATCTGCGGCAGGTGTACGCCGCCTTCGAGCACCAGGCCGACGAGGAACCCGACGATGCCGAGGACCAGGACGATGATGAACGCGGCGAGACCGCCGAAGGCACCGACCACCCCCAGCACCGTGCCGAACAGCAGCCCCGCGAGACCCCAGAGCGGATAGCCTTCCATGATCATTCCTTCCTTCCGCCGTCGTCTGTGACCACGTCGGCGATCGTCACGTCCACCCTGCGGCCGGCCGCCAGGTCGCCGATCGCGTCGCGCACCAGGTCGGCGATCTCCGGGAAGGGCCTGCCGTACCGGGCGACGATGTCGACCTCGATGGCGTCGTCCCGTACGGCGACGCCGGGGACGAGACCACCGGGCAGGTGCGTCGCGACCACGCCGAACGGCCCCCGCGACAGGTCGGCGACGTCGGGACACGACAGCACGCGGTCCGCGATCCGGCGGGCGGAGACCGCACGTTCCTCGCCCTCCCGCCCCGCTCCCGCGTGCCGCTGTGGCGGCGGGCCTTCCGGGGAGCCGTGCCCTGCGTGCTCGGGCACCGGGACCCGCCGGTGCCCGCGTTCCGCCCCCGCACTCTCCGGAACGGCGCTCATTGGACCCGCGGCTCCCCGTCCGCGGGTGCCTGTGGCTCCTGCTGCCTCGGCAGGTGGACGTCGTCGACCGCGATGTTGACCTCGGTGACCTCCAGCCCGCACATGCGCTCCACCGCGCGGATCACGTGACTCCGCACCGCCTGCGCGAGGTCGGGGATCGCGACGCCGTACTCGACGATGAGGTGGATGTCCACGGCGGCCTGCCGCTCGCCGACCTCGACCGACATGCCCCGGGTGACGCCGTCCTCCCCGCCGAGCGCCCCCCTGATCGCGCCGAACGCGCGGGCCGTGCCGGTGCCGAAGTCGTGGACTCCGTCGATCTCGCGAGCCGCCATGCCGGCGATCTTCGCGACCACCTCGTCGGCGATCGTGGTGCGGCCCCGCTCCGTGACCAGGCTGGAGCCGCCCTGCGTCCCGAGGGACCGCCCGGGTGCCTGCTCGACGGTCGCGGTCGACGTTCTGGTCTCGGTCATGTGACTCCCCCGCTTCGAGCGCGCGGTACATACCGCTTACCGTCGATACACGCCCGTGATACCCGGTTTGCCCACAGTAATCATCCGAGGTGGGGCGAGGTTGGGTCATCGGACCCCCTCCGGCACACCAAGAGCGGCGAGCCCGGCGAGGGTCAGGACGGACAGCCCTAAGGCGGGGATCAAGTCCGACCAAAACTGCCCGGTATGTACGAGATCAAGTTTTTATGTGCCCGTCTAGGGCATTCATACCGTTCAGTCGGATCGCAGCGCCGGACGGCGAGACCGGCGGCTGTTCGGAACGGCGCTTCGGGGGCGGCCAGTAGGAGGCGCAATCATGAAAGACGGACTGAAGGTGGCCCTGGCTGTCATCGCGGGCTACTACCTCGGCCGGCACCACAAGCTGCGCCTGGCGCTGGTGCTCGCGCTGGCCATCCTCGCCGCCCGCCTCAAGGGAGAGGGAGCCGCCGGCGCCCTCCTCGAACAGGTCCCCAAGATCCTGGGCGGCGCCGCCCCCGACCTCGGCAAGATCACCGAACGCGTGCGCGGCGACCTGCTGGACATCGGGAAGGCGGCGGCCATGCGCGCCACCAGCCGCCAGATCGACAACCTGAGCGACAAGCTGCACGAACGCGCCGAGGCGCTCCGGCAGCCCAAGGGCCGGAGCCGGGCCGCGGAGGAGGAAGAGGAAGAGCAGAAGGAGAAGGAGCGTCCGGAGGAGGGCCGCCGCCGGGTGCCCCGCCGCCGCCCGCCGCAGCGCGAGCCCGAGCGCGAGCCAGAAGAGGCCTACGAAGAGGAAGAGGAGTACGAGGAGGAGCCGTACGAGGAGGAGGCAGAGGAGCCCGAACCCGAGGAGCGGCGCCGGCCCCGGATCCGTCCCACCCGTCCCGTGCTGCGGAGGAGGTGAGACCCGATGACCGAACAGACGCGGGAACGAGTTCAGGGCACTCGGCCGCCGGAGGAGGGGGCGTTGCCCACCCAACGGCTCGGGCAGGAGTTCCAGAACCTCGCCACGGCCGTGGCCGAGCGCGCGTTGTCCCGGGTCGCCGAGAGGATAGACGGTCTGGCCGGCCGTCTCACGGACTACGTGGAGCACGGCGGCTCCGGGCTGTTCACCGCGCTCACCGGGAAAGAGGGCGGCGGACGGGAGGCCCTCGGCGGGCTGCTCGGCGGTCTCACCCGCGGGCGGGACGCCCGGGAACTGCTCAGGGCGGCGGCCGACCGGCTCGGCGCGACGGGCGGAGGCGGCCTGCTCGGCGCTCTCACCCACGCTCTCACCGAGGACGGCGGGGGCGGCCACCCCGTACGCGCGGCCCTCATGGCGTACGGCAAGGAGAAGATCAAGGGCCTGTTCGGCAGAGGCGGCGGCGGGGGCAAGGCCGGCAAGGGCAAGAAGCTCAAGGTCACCAACATCGTCGAGTCGCTCGACATCGGCGCGCCGATCCGCCTGGTCTACAACCAGTGGACGCAGTTCGAGGACTTCCCGAGCTTCATGAAGAAGGTCGAGACCGTCGAGCAGAAGTCCGACGAGAAGCTCGGGTGGAAGGCGCAGGTCTTCTGGTCTCACCGCACGTGGGAGTCGACGATCGTCGAGCAGGTCCCCGACAGCAGGATCATCTGGCGGTCGCAGGGACCGAAGGGCTTCCCGGACGGCTCGGTGACCTTCCACGAGATCACTCCCGAACTGACCCGGGTCCTGCTCGTCGTCGAGTATCACCCGCAGGGCTTCTTCGAGCGTGTCGGCAACCTGTGGCGGGCCCAGGGCCGCCGGGTCCGGCTGGAGTTCAAGCACTTCAAACGGCACGTCATGACCAACGCCCTGCTGCGTCCCGACGAGATCGAGGGCTGGCGGGGCGAGATCCGCGACAGCGAGGTCGTCAAGGACCACGAGACGGCGCTGCGCGAGGAGCGCGAGGAAGCCGAGGAGTTCGAGGAGGAGGCCCCCGAAGAAGAGGCCCCCGAAGAAGAGGGCGCTGCAGAAGAGGGAGCCGAAGAGGAGGAGCCGTACGAGGAGGAAGAGGAAGAGGAAGAGGAAGAGGAGCCCGAGCGGGCGCGCAGGCCCGCCTACGCGGGCGCCGCGCCGGGCGGGCGGGCCGGGCCGCCGGTCGCCGGGAGGCGCGCGGCCGAACCCGAGGGGCGTGGCACGCGGGCGCCGGTCCGGCGGCGTGGGGCGGAGGCCGAGCGGGGCGAAGGCGAACAGCCACTTCGGAGGGGCGAGCAGGGCCGCAGGGGCGAGGAGCCCGAGGAGACGGGCGAGGCCCACGCAGGGGAGGAGCAGCCGGTGCGCCGCCGTCCCCTCGTCCGGCGCCGCCGTCCCCCGCAATAGCCAGCCCCGCAACAGCCGGCCCCGCAATAGCAGGCACGCAATTGCAGGCAACCAGTGGAGCGGCCGCCCGTACGCCGCGACGACGGCGGGCGGGGCGAGGGATCGGAAACACCACGACAGGGAACCGAGGAGGGGAAGCGTATGACGGTAGCCGTTCCACCGGCGGGTGGCGGCGGATTGCCGGGCCGGTCGTCGGGATCGGGCCTGGCCGACGTCATTGACACGATCCTGGACAAGGGCCTCGTGATCGACGCCTACGTACGGGTCTCACTGGTCGGCATCGAGATTCTGACCATCGACGTGCGTGTCGTCGTCGCGAGCGTCGACACCTATCTCCGATTCGCCGAGGCGGTGAATCGGCTGGATCTTGCATCCCAGCAGCAGGGGCTGCCCGACCTCCTGTCGAGTGCGCCCCAGAGCATCGCGCGCGGCAAGTCCAAGGGCGTGGCGCAGGGCGTGCTGGAGGCGGCCGGCGAGAAGCTGCAGGACCTCATGGCGAGCTACGCGGAGGAACCCGCCCCGCGTGCCCGCCGGCGTCGACAGGAGGATGACTGAGATGTCGGGCTCCATCAGGCAGTCCGGGGCGGGTGACCGGGCCGAGGCCCCGCAGCGCAACACCGCGTGCTACGTCTACGGCATCCTCCCGGAGGACGTGGAGATCAGCGAGGACGCCGTCGGGGTGGGCGATCCCCCCGGCCGGGTCACGATCGTCAGACACGGTGAGATCGCCGCTCTGGTGAGCGACGTCGACGTGGACCGCCCGCTCGGCCGCGCACAGGACCTGGTGGCCCACGAGCAGCTGCTCGACGAGGCCGCGGCCGAGGTCCCCGTGCTTCCCCTGCGGTTCGGCGCCGTGATGACCACGCCGGAGGCGGTCGTCGAAGAGCTGCTGGCCCCGCATCACGACTCGTTCGCGGCAGCCCTGAAGCAGATCGAAGGGCGGGCCCAGTTCGTGCTCAAGGCACGGTACGCCGAGCAGCCGGTGCTGGTCGAGGTGCTGACGGAGAACGCCGAGGCCAGGCAGCTGCGGGAACGGATCAGGCAGTTGCCGGAAGAGGTGACGCGAGGCGAGCGGATCCGGCTCGGCGAGCTGATCACCCAGATCATCGCCGCGAAGCGGGAGGCCGACACCCAGGCGGTCGTCGAGCGCTTCGAGCCCTTCACCGTCGGCGCGGTGGTCCGGGACCCCAGCCACGAGCGGGACGCCGCGCACGTCGCGTTCCTCGTGGAGAACGACCGCCAGGCCGACATCGAACGCGCCGTCGGGGAGCTGCGCTCCGAGTGGGGAGACCGGGTCGAGGTCCGGCTGCTCGGGCCGATGGCGCCGTACGACTTCGTCACCACCTGACTCATGAGGGGAGGCCGCCGTGGGACTGATCAGCCTGCTGTTCACCTGGCCGCTCGCCCCGATCAACGGCGTCATCCGGCTGGGCGAGCTGATCCAGCAGCAGGTCGAGCATGAACTGAGGGATCCGGCAGCGGTCCGGCGGCGGCTGGAGGCCATCGAGGAGGCCAGGCGCTCGGGCCAGATCTCCGAAGAGGAGGAGGCCCAGGCCGTGGAAGAGATCCTCAGGCTCATGAGCGGCCCGCGGAGGGGGTGATCGTCCATGCCTCCCCGGCGGAGAACCCGTTACGACGAGGACGCCGCGCCGTACGGGCGGCGGGCCTCCTCCGGCGTGCCCGTCGAGGAGGACGGGCCGTACGACGAGTCCGAGGGCGAAGACGAGGACGAGCGCAGGGATGAGCGCGGTGCCGAGCCGCGCCGGCGCCGGGCCGCGTTGAACGCGGTGTCCGCCGGCCGGCTCGGCCTGCGCTACATCGCGGACCTGACCTCCAAGGACACGGAGGGGGTCACGATGGTGGAACCGGTGGAGAACGGCTGGGTGGTGGACGTCGAGGTCGTCGAGGACCGCAGGATCCCGTCCACCAGCGACATGCTGTCGATCTACGAATGCCAGGTGGACGACGAGGGGAACCTCATGTCCTACCGCCGCACCCGGACCTACCGGCGCGGCACGGGCGCCTACGGCGGTGGGCTATGACCGATCCCCGCTCGCGTCCCGTCCTGCGCGAGTCGTACGCGCCGCCGGCCGTCATGGGCCGGGAGTCGACCAACCTGGGCGACATCCTGGAACGCGTGCTCGACCGGGGTGTCGTGATCGCCGGCGACATCCGGGTGAACCTGCTGGAGATCGAGCTGCTGACGATCAAGCTGCGGCTGGTCATCGCCTCGGTCGACACCGCGCGGGAGATCGGCATCGACTGGTGGGAGCGCGACCCGTGGCTCAGCGGCAGGGACCGCGAACTGGTCGAGGAGAACCGCCGGCTCCGCGAGCGCCTGAGCGCGGTCGAGGAGCGCCTGCTCGCCTGGGAGGAGCGGACGGAACTCGAACCGGGCGAGCACGCGCGCGAACGGCCGGGCGAACGGCGAGGCGAGCGCGCGGGCGAGCAGGCGTACGAACGGCCGGGCGAACGGCGAGGCGAGCGCGCGGGCGAGTGGCCCGGCGAACGGCGAGGCGACAGCCAGGCCGAGGCCCGCGCCCGGCGGCTCGGCCGGCCCGGCGGAACGGAGCCCGGCCATGAGTGAGAACCGTCCCGCCGCTCCCTCCGCCCCGCCGCACCGGGCGGAAGAGGCGCCTGTCCTGCACAACCCTCGCGAGACCGATGAGACGTGGGGCGGCGACCCCCGCACGGCGGGCGAGAGCGCCACCTCGGGCGGTCCCGGCCAGGGGGTCTACCTGTACGCGGTGACGTCCGGCGGGGAGCCCCCTCGTGACCTGCGCGGCGTCGTGGACGGCGCGGTGCGGCCCGTGCCGCACGGCGGGCTCGTGGCCCACGTCAGCGACGTGCCCCTCGACCGGTTCGGCGAGGAACCGCTGCGCCGCTCGCTGGAGGACCTGGACTGGGTGGAGGGAGTCGCCCGCGCCCACCACCGGGTCGTCGAGGCGCTGGCGGCGGCCGGGCCGACCGCCCCCGTGCGCCTCGTAACCGTCTACACCGGCGACGAGCAGGTCCGCGATCTCCTCGACCGGCGGCACGACGACTTCGCGGAGATCCTCTCGCATGTCGCGGGACGCCGGGAGTGGGGCGTCAAGGCATACCTGCGCCGGGAGAGCCGGGAGACGCCGCCCCCCTCGCCGCCCCCCTCGCCGCCCCCCTCGCCGTCCCCCTCGCCGGAGCCTTCGGCCGCCACCCCGGCCGGTGGCGACAGCCCCGGCATGGCGTACCTGCGCCGGAAGAAGGAGAACCTGCGCGGCAGGGAGGACCTGTGGCGGGCGGCGGCCGAGCGGGCCGAGCGCCTGCACGCCGAGCTGGGACAGGTCGCCGTGGCGAGCCGCCGCCACCGCCCGCAGGACCCCCACCTGTCCGGGCGGAGCGAGTCGATGGTGCTCAACGGCGCCTACCTGGTGGATCCGGCCCGCGAGGAGGAGTTCGCCGCGGTGCTCGGCGGCTTCCGCGACCGGTTCCTCGACGTGGAGCTCACCGGCCCGTGGGCGCCCTACTCCTTCACCTCGATCGACCTCGGGGCGGGCCGGGCCGGGGGCGTGCGATGACGCCCGGCGGGACCCCGGCGTACCTGCCGGAGCGGCCGCGGGGCGCCGCCCTCGCCGCCGAGGGCCGCCTGCCGCCTGAGCGCGTGGCGCTCGTCGACCTGCTCGATCGGCTGCTCGCGGGCGGCGTGGTGATCACCGGTGACATCGTGCTGTCGATCGCCGACATCGACCTCGTCCGCATCTCCCTGCGGGCGCTGCTCGGCTCCGTACGCGGCACCGAGCCGTTCGACCCGCTCGGCGAGCCGTACGAGGGCGGGCGGGGGACGGACGACCTCGGCGGCAGGAGGGAGAGCCAGGATGACCGGTGGTGAGGCCAGGAGCGATCCGTGGGACAGCGCGGCGGGGCCGTGGCGGATGGGCGTGGATACCGAGGCGGGCGGCGCGGACCCATGGGAGGACAGCGCGGAACCCGGGCGGGGCAGCCCCTGGCGGCTGAACACCGACCCGGAGGCGGTCCGGCGCGACCTGAGCCGTCTCGTGCTGACGCTCGTCGAGCTGGTGCGCCAGCTCGTGGAGCGGCAGGCCATCCGGCGAATGGACCAGGGCGACCTGTCCGACGAGCAGGTCGAGACGCTCGGCCTGACGCTGATGCGCCTGGAGGAGGCCATGACCGAGCTGTGCGAGCGGTTCGACGTCTCACCGTCCGACCTCAACCTCGACCTTGGGCCCCTCGGCACGCTGCTGCCTACAGACACCGGGTGAGCATGGGTGTGTACGGCCAGGTCGCAGGGGTAGTCGGAGGGGGTCGATCGGGGCCGGAGGGAGCTGTCATGAGTGTCGTGGGCCGGGACGAGGTCCGTGCGCTGCTGGAGTCGCCGTCGCCCGACGCGACGCTGGTGCTGGTGGGCGGGCGGTGCGAGGTCGTGCCGGAGCCGCGCGCCGAGGGCCTGGTGATCGCCAGCCGGCGTGACCTGCGGAGCCTGCTGGGAGACGGCCCGGTGGACGACCGGCGGCTCGGCGAGCTCGCGGACCGGCTCGACACGGTCGCCCGCGACCTGGGGGCGTGACGGCCGACCGGTGGCCCCGTGGCGCGTGCCGGTCGTGTGGGGGGAACGTATGGGGGAGTTCGATGCGTCCGCGTACGGGCGGGCGATCGCGGACGTCTACGACGAGATGGTGGAGCACCTGCCCACCGGTCCGGCGGTGGAGCGCGTCTTCCGGCTCGCCGAGGGCGGGCCGGTCCTGGAGTTCGGGATCGGCACCGGCAGGCTGGCGCTCCCTCTCGCCGCCCGCGGCCTGGCCGTGGCGGGCGTCGACGGGTCGGCCGACATGCTGGCGGTCCTGCGGGGCAAGCCCGGCGGAGACCGCGTCCCGGTGACCGTGGGCGACTTCTCCGAGGTGCGGGTCGAAGGGCGGTTCGCGCTCGTCCTGCTGGCCTTCAACACCGTCTTCGCGCTGCCCTCCCAGGACGCCCAGGTGCGGTGCTTCCACAACGCGGCGGCCCATCTGCGGCCTGGAGGGCGCTTCGTGGTGGAGGCGTGGGTGCCGGATCCCGCGGCCTTCCGCGACCGGACGTCGCTGCGGCTGCTGTCACTCGGCGAGGACGAGGTCGTCGTCGAGGCCGCCCGGCTGAGCCCGGCCGAGCAGTTCATGCACACCACGAGACTGCGGATGACCGCGGACGGCCTGCGGTTGCTGCCGGCCAACCACCGCTACGCCTGGCCGTGCGAGCTGGATCTGATGGCCCGCCTCGCCGGGATGGAGCGGGAGCACCGGTGGGCCGACTGGTCCGGCACCCCGTTCACCGACGACAGCCGCGCCCACGTGTCCGTCTACCGCCTGCTGGAGAGCTGATGCAGTTGCCCGCGCCCCGAGGCCCCCTCACCGACCGGCTCTTCGCCGAGCTGGCCCGGCCGCCGCACGCCTTCGGCCCGCCGCCCGGCAACCCGCGCGGCGACCCGTTTGCAGACCCGTGCGCAGGCCCGTGCGCAGGCCCGTGCGGCGACCCGTTCGACGACGAGGACGCCCAGCTCGCGCTGTTCGTCTGTTACGAGCTGCACTACCAGGGCTTCGACGGCGTCGACGACCGCTGGGAGTGGAACCCGTCGGTGCTGGCCCTGCGGGAGCGTCTGGAGAGGTGGTTCGAGCGGTGGCTGGCCCGGCGCGTGCCCCGCCCGCCCGCTCCGCCGCCGCGGGAGGTGCCCCGGGCCCTGGCGGCGCTGGTGGCGGCCGACGACGGCCCCTCCCTGTCGGCGTACCTGCGCGGCAGAGCCGGCGCCGGGCAGTTCCGCGAGTTCGTGATCCACCGCTCGATCTACCAGCTCAAGGAGGCCGACCCCCACACGTGGGGCATCCCGCGCCTGCTCGGACGGCCCAAGGCCGCGCTGGTGGAGATCCAGTCCGACGAGTACGGCGGGGGCAGGCCCGAGCGCATGCACGCCGAGCTGTTCCGCGCGACCATGCGGGGGCTCGGCCTCGACGACTCCTACGGCGCCTACCTGGGCGGCGTCCCCGGTGTGACGCTCGCGATCAGCAACGTCATGTCGCTGTTCGGGCTGCACCGCCACCGCCGGGGCGCGCTCCTCGGGCACCTCGCGGCGTTCGAGATGACCTCGTCGGTCCCCAACCGCCGCTACAGCCATGGCCTGCGGCGGCTGGGCGGCGACGCCGGCGCGCGCCGCTACTACGACGAGCACGTGCAGGCCGACGCCGTACACGAGCAGATCGCCGCGCACGACCTGTGCGGCGCGTTCGCCGCCGAGCACCCCGGCCTGACCGGTGACATCCTGTACGGCGCCGCCTGCGCGCTGGCCCTCGACCGGCTCTTCGCGGAGCACCTGCTGGGCCGCTGGCGGGAGGGGCGCACCTCCCTGTGGCGGGCCGATGCAGAGGTGGCCGATGCAGAGGTGGCCGAGGCCGAGGCGACGGCCCGATGACCACGCTGGGCCGGCCCCCGCCGGAATCGGGCCGTGCGACGGCGGAGATCGACTACGTGCTGCCGCTGCGCTGGCACGACGACGACGGGCTGGCGGAGCTGACCGGCTATCTGCGCGGCCTGGCCCGGCACGCCCGGATCGTGGTGGTCGACGGGTCGCCGCCGCCGCTGTTCGAACGGCACGCGCGCCTGTGGCGCGGCATCGTCGAGCACGTGCGGCCCGACGACGACCTGAAG
Source organism: Microbispora sp. NPDC046933 (assembly GCF_040644635.1). NCBI lineage: Bacteria > Bacillati > Actinomycetota > Actinomycetes > Streptosporangiales > Streptosporangiaceae > Microbispora > Microbispora sp. NPDC046933. The sequence goes on from NZ_JBEYWW010000021.1 coordinate 61,588, forward strand.
GTCGCGAACGGCAAGGTCGCGGGCGTGCTCACCGGCATGCGCCGCGCCAGGAGCGAGCACGTGGTCATCGCCGACGACGACGTGCGCTACGGCGCGGACGCGCTCGCCCGGGTCCGTGCCCTGCTCGACCACGCCGACCTCGTCCGCCCGCAGAACCACTTCCACCCGCTCCCCTGGCACGCCCGCTGGGACACCGCCCGCACCCTCCTCAACCGCGGCCTCGGGGCGGACTATCCGGGCACCTTCGGCGTACGCCGCTCGACGTTCGAGAAGATGGGCGGCTACGACGGCGACGTGCTGTTCGAGAACCTGGAACTCATCCGGACGGTCCGCGCCCACGGCGGCCTGGAGGTCCGCCCGCTCGACCTGTACGTGCGGCGCCTGCCGCCCGGCGCCCGCCGGTTCTGGTCCCAGCGGGTCAGGCAGGCGTACGACGACCTGGCGCAGCCCGCGCGGATGGCGGTCTTCCTCGCCGTCCTCCCCTGCGTGGGCGCGGCCCTGTGGCGACGCCGGCCGGAGTTGATCGCGGCGGGCGCGGTCGCGGCGGTCGGCCTTGCGGAGATCGGACGCCGCCGCGCCGGGGGCCGCCGGGTCTTCCCCGCCACCGCCGGCCTTTTCGCGCCGGTCTGGGTCATCGAACGTGCCACCTGCAGTTGGGTGGCCCTCGCCGCCAGGTTCGTGCTCGGCGGCGTGCCGTACGCGGGGCGGCGACTGCGGGTCGCCGCGCACTCGACGCGCCGGCTCCGCCGCCGGGCACTCGCCACCGGGTAGGCGCGCGTCCCCTTTCTTCTTGGATGAGGCGGTGGACCGGCGGCAGGGCTTTTGTCAGCCGGGCGGGTCGGGTTCGCTCGCCGCGCGGAAGCCGACCGCCTTGTGAGAGCCGTCGCAGAACGGCTTGGTCGAGGACCGGCCGCAGCGGCACAGCGCCACCGTGGCCCTGCCCGGGTCGATGCGCCGCCCGTCCTGCGTCACAAGCGTGAACGGCCCGCGCACCAGCAGCGGGCCGTCCTCGCAGGGCGTCACCGTGACCGCCGTCACCGTGGCCGGGTCCTCCGCCATGTGCTCCATGCGGTGCAGACTGCCCGGGACGGTGACGGCATAACACGTGGTCAGCGGCGAGCGGTCAGTCCCATCTCGCGCAGTGGGCGGAGGGGCTGAAGGCCCAGCACCCGGCTCGGCCCGCGGCCGGTTCGTCCGGCGCGAACGCGAACCCGGCGAACGGTGCGCTGAACGCGCCGGGGACGCCCGATGGGCTGGGCAGCCCCGCCTTCACGCTCGGCGGAGCGAAGGCCCATCGCGGCGTCGCCATGCCGCCCGTCCGCCCGCCGCCCGGGAACGCGCCGGAGTGCCCGGACGTACGGCTCCGCCAGGGCGCCAGACTCCAGCAGCCGGCCGTGCCATCGTCACCGCACCGATGGTGGGCATGGGCGACCAGCGGCGGCAGCGGCAGGTATCCCGGGATCGCGATCGGCGCGGTCGGGGGCTGTCCGCCCGCGACGGGAGGCACCACCGCGGACCGGCCGGTGAGCGACGGCACCGGGATCCCCCACGTCGGGCTGCCCGAAGACGTCGGCACAGCCGTGGGAGATGTGGGCGCCACGGACGGAAGGGCCGTCCATGTCGGCGCCGCCGTGCCGGACGTCGGGGGGACGGCGGGCGGAGTGGCAGTGGGCGGAGTGGCGGTGGGAAGCGCGGTCGAGGTGACGGTCACGCTCGGCTTGGGCTCCGGAGGCTGCTGCGTCGGCTTGTGCGTCGGTTTGTCGGTCGGCGTCGGCTTGGCTGTGGGCTTCGGCTTCGAGGTGGGCTTGGCCGTCGGCTTCTCCGTCGGCTTCTCCGTCGGCTTGGCTGTCGGCTTGGCTGTCGGCTTCGCGGTTGGCTTGGCTGTCGGTTTCTCGGTTGGCTTGGCTGTCGGCTTCTCTGTGGCCGGGGGGTTCGGCTGCGTGCTGGTCGTGGGGCCCGGGTCGGGCGAGACGGTCGCCGATGCGGTCGCGTCCGGGCTTGCCTGCGGGGTCGCGGTCGCACCGCTCTCGGCAGGTGCGGGGGTCGTGCTCGCGGCAGGTGCGGGGGTCGCGGTCGCACCGCTCTCGGCAGGTGCAGGGGTCGCGCTCGTGGCAGGTGCGGGGGCCGCAGGAGCGGCGGCCCGTGCCGCCACCCTGGCCGTCGCCGTCGCGGTGGGACCGCTGCTCGCGGTGGGGACGGGCCCCTGCGGTGCTGACGGCGAGGACACGGGCGGCGTCGCCGTTCCACCGGGCGTGTACGGCGACGGAGTGGCCGGAGGCGGCGGAGCGGAACCCCCGACGCGGCCGTCGCCGGTGGGGCGTGAAGTGCCGCCCGGCCGGTCGTCGCGGGTGTGGCGTGAAGTGCCGACCGGCCGGTCACCGCCGGTGTGGCGTGAGGTGCCGATTTGCCGGTCACCGCCGGTGTGGCGTGAGGTGCCGATTTGCCGGTCACCGCTGGTGCGGCGCGAGGTGCCGGCCTCCCGATCAGCGCTCGCGTGCCGGGACCCGTGGCGGCTGAAATCACGGGTGTCGCGACCCGTCCGATCATCCGTGCCGCGACTCCGGTCGTCGCGGTCCGGATCACGCGACTCGTGAGCCGTCCGGTCGCGGGTGGAGATGCCGCCCGATCCGTCGCCCTGGGTGTCGGACGACCCGGAGGAAGATCCAGCGGACTCGCGTGACCTGTCGGGCGGGCCGTCGGACCTGCGGGCGGAGCCGTGGGCCGCACCGGACGAGCCGTCGGACCTGCCGGAGGAGTCGTGGGCCGCACCGGACGAGCCGCCGGAGGAACCAGAGCCTGCCTTGTCCTCCGCCTCTGCGTCAGGCGCGGTGTCGTCCGCTGCGTTCCCGGCACCACCCCGTACGTTCGCGGTGCCTTCTGGTGCGTTCGCGGTGCCGTCGGAGGAGTCGTCGTGCGTCGAACCGGACGAACCACCCGGGCCGCCGGACGAGTCCCGCGCCGTGCCCGACGCATCGTCGGAACCGCGCGAGGAGTGACGGGAGGCACCGGAGGAGTCGTGGGCCGCGCCCGACGAACCGTTCGCGTCGCCGGAGGAGTCGTGGGCCGCATCGGACGAGCCACCGGAGGAACCGGAGCCGGTCCTGTTCGCCGCCTTCCCGTCAGGCGCCGCGTCATCCGGCGCGTTCGCGGAGTCGTCGTGGGCGTTGTCACCCGCGCCGTCGGAGGAGGAATCCGACGAGGAGGACGAGGCGTCCGCGGGGTCGTTGGAGGTGGGCGCGGCCAGGGGGGCGGCGCCTTCTACGGGTGGAGGGGCGTCCCAGCCGGGCTCGGCCACGGCGGCCCAGGGCTGCGCGGCGACGGCGCCGCCGGTGGCGGATACCGCGGCCAGGAGCAGGCCGGAGACCAGCGTGGCGCGCCGGGGGGACATTCGGGGGGTCATTTGGAGGGCTCTTCCTCGATCTAGGGAGTGGGCCGGGGACCGATGAGGGACTGCCAGCCCGCCGCGGCGAACTCGGGCGTCCCTGGGAGAGCGGCTGCGGGCACGGACGGAGGCGTCGGGTCGGGGATGTTCACCCAGTCGCCCTTGTCCGCACCGCGCATATCGGGTTTCCACGCCATAAGCAGGCTCATGGCGTAGGGGCTGGAGTAGACGGGGCCGGTGGCACCGGCGCCCGTGGTCGCCGTCACCTTCACCAGGACGGAGACCTGCACCTGGTCCTCGGAGCGGACCTTCCATTGGACGCCGATCGTCTGCGTCCGCAGGGCCGCCCCGGCGGGGAGCTCGCCTTCGGCGGGAAGGCCGAGGGTCTCCCGCCAGCCGCGTACGGCGTCGCGAGCACCCTCGCGTGCCGCCTCACGCTGGTCCGGCGGGGCGTACAGCGCGGCCGCCTGTTCTGCCTGCCCCACGTCGAGCGTCCAGGCGGCCTCCAGGGCGGCGGCCGCTGCGGACGCCGCCCCGATCTCGGTGTGGGGGAAGCCGACGGGATAGCCTCCGTCGCCCTCGTGATCGGCGGGCGCCGCCAGCGCGACGGACGGCGCGGCGACGCGCGCCGGCGTGGACGGCGCCTCGACATGCCGGGTCTGCAGCACGATCACCGCGACGGCGATGACGGTGACGACGCCCGCGATGGCGACGACCAGGTGCCGGGGATCCCACCGTCGCGGCGGTCCCAGGTCCCAGTCGAGCGCCGGATCGGGGATGACCGGTCCCACTACTTGCTCCGGTCCGGCCGCTGCGAGAACGCCTGCCCGGCGGCCGCCGCGAGGCGCAGGTACGCGCCTCGGGTGGTGGGCCGCAGCCGCGCCAGGTCGACCTCCGCGCCCTCCTTCAGATGCGGGTCGAACGGCACCCGCACCACTGCCCGGCAGCGTCCGGCGAAGTGGCGTTCGAGCAGGTCGACGTCCACGTGCGACTTCGGCTCGACCGCGTTCAGCACGACGATGGCGTTCTTGACGAGGTGGCCGTGACCGTGGGCGGTGAGCCAGTCGAGGGTCGCGGCGGCCGAGCTCGCGCCGTCCACCGCGACCATGGTGACCAGCACGATCTGGTCGGCGAGCTCCAGCGTGGCGCCCATGGCGCCGTGCAGGAGCCCGGTGCCGCAGTCGGTGATGCAGATCGAGTAGTAGCGCTCGATCAGATTGGCGACCGTACGGTAGTCCTCCGCGTTGAACGCCTCGCTGACGGCCGGGTCGGTGTCGGAGGCGAGCACCTCAAGCCGGGCGGACGACTGCGAGGTGAACGCGCGGGCGTCGGCGTACCGCACGATGTGCGGCGCCTCGGCCAGCAGGGTCCGGATGGTCGCGGCGGTCTCCGACTTGACCTTGATGCCGAGCGTCCCCCGGTCGGGGTTGGCGTCGATGGCGATCACCCGGTCGCCGCGCAGCGAGGCCAGCGTGTTGCCCAGCGCGGCCGTCGTCGTGGTCTTCCCCACCCCGCCTTTGAGGCTCATGACCGCGATCCTGTGGTGACCACTGGCGACGGGCGTCTGAGCCTGGGCGATCAGCGTGCGCCGTTCCAGCTCCGCCGCCGACTCCGACGGGATGATCCGGCCGCCGGACAGCTGGTAGACGAGCCGCCTCCAGCCGCCGGTGGGCTCCATGCGGCGGTTGGTCAGAAGATGTTCTGCCGTGAGAGGCACGCTCTCCGGGAACTGCTCGGCGGGAGTGGGCACCGAAGTGTGAATCTCGGTCATGGGCGGGTCCTTTCACCGAGGACGGGAGGAAACGGGGGCGGTCAGCAGGTGCTCCATCGCACGGTGGCGGTGCGTTTGCCCTTCGGGCCGTGCAGTTCGAGCGGCGCCGTCACCGGCGAGGGGACCCCGCACCAGTAGCGGACGCGCAACGCGCGCACGGTGAGCACGTCGGTGTGCCCGGGCTTGAGCGTTCCACTGGACGGCTCGACCACCAGGCCGGGAGCCGATATCCGCCATTTCACGGGTTTTCCAGAGGTCGTCGAGAGAGTGAGGGTGCCCCTCCCGAACGCGTCGAGTGTGATGACGGACGGCGCCTGCACGCCCCACGCCCCCATCAGGAAGGCGCCGGGGGCGGCGGGGGTGTCCGGAGCGGCGCCTTGTCCGCCCGGCCGCGCGGCGCCCCCGGCCGCGGCGCTCTGTCCGCCTGCCTGCGCGGCGCCCCCGGCTGTGGTGCCCCCGGTCGCGGCGGTCGCGGTCACCGTGGCCTGTGGCGCACCCGAGGCCGTATGCGTCCCTGCACCGCCCGCCGCTGCCCCGCCCGCCACCGCACCGCCTGTCGCCGCGCCATCTGTCGCCCCGCCGTCCGCTTCGCCGGCCGTTTCTCCGGCCACCGAGGGGTTCGCGCCCATCCCCGTTTTCGCGGGATCGGCTGTCGTCCGGTCGACGCTCGCCTCCAGCGACCCCTTCTGGGAGTGGGGAGCGGGAGCGAAGAGGTTGATTCCCGCCACGGTCCCCGCCGCCCCCGCGACGACGACGATGACGATCCGTAAGGCGGTCGCCCGAAGCAGCGACCCGACCCGGGCCAGGACCTCGACGATCCTGATCTGCGCACCGGCGAGCGGCCTGCCGGTGAGGTGCGCCTCCCCGGGCGCGTCGGGGACGTTGGCGACGTCGACGGGGGCCGGGACCGCCTCGGCGGCGTGCGCCAGGGCCTCCCTGGCCCTGATCTGCGAGAGCAGCGCGTTGTAGAGAGGGGTGTCCTGCCCGGGCGGCAGTGCGGCGGTCTCTCCGGGAGCCGGGTGCGCCCTCCTCGCCGCTCCGGCCGCGCCCAAGTGTCCGGCCGAGCCGGACGACCCCGACCCGGACGACCCCAGCCCGGACGACCCCAGCCCGGACGACCCCGGCCCGAACGGCCCGGCCGGCCCGGGCGAGCCCGCCCTCGGCACCCCAGGTGATCCGGCCGCGCCTGACGACCCGCCACCGCCCGGCGACCCGACCGACTCCTGTGTCCCGCCGGTCCCTGCGGATCCGCCGGGCCCGTACGGCCCGTAGGGTCTCGCGGGACCGCGCGTCCCACCGGACGCGGGGAGCCCGCCGGGGCCTGTCACCCCGGAACCTGTCACCCCGGAACCTGTCACCCCGGAACCTGTCACACCGGAGCCGGCGTGCCCCGACGGCCTGCGGGACATACCGGGCCGCTGTGCGCCGCGGGACTTCCACGTGCCCGACGGCCACTGCAGGCTCGGCTGGGTGTCCTCCTGGGAGATGGCCCGCACCGGTCGCTCCGGCTGCTCGGGCTCATGTCCCGGTGTGGACGACGGCCCCTGCGACGGCCCCTGCGACGGACCCAGAGACGGACCCAGCTCCACCCCGGACGAAGAGCCCTGCGACTGACCCGGCTCCGGCTCATGCTCCGGCACGGCGGGTGTCTCGGCCTCGCCTTCCGGCGGCTGAGGCATCTGAGGAGCGGGTCGCTCCGTGCTCGGCGATCCCGCGCCAGCGGGGCCCGCGTCACCCGGTCCCGGCTCGGCACGACCGGCACCGGCCACGGGCAGGACGGCTGGAGGCACGGCCGGAAGGCCCGACGACCGCGGCGGCACGGGCGGCGTCTCCGGAAGCCCGGGCGACGGCGGGGCGACCGGCGGGGTGGGTGCGACCGGGGACGGCGGGGCGACCGGCGGGGTGGGTGCGGCCGAAGACGGCGCGGAGGCCGCCGGAGACGGCCTGGGGGCGGCAGGAGCGGGGGCGGTGTCGACGGGAGCGGCGAGCGGCATGCCGAACGACGAGGGAGGCCGGTGCGCCGTCCGCTCCGCCCGAGCGGGCTCGGCCTTGTTCAGGGCGTCCAGGAGTCGCTGCCTGGTCTCAGGCGTGAGGTCGGCGACCGGGGGGCGGGAGAGGATCTGCGGAACGGTGTATCGGATGTTGATGGGCCGCTTGCACACCACGCACGTGACAATGTGCCGGAGCAGCGCCGTACGGGCGGCGCCGAAGTCGGGCGCCTCGCCGTGCTCGTCCGGGAAGACGGCGGCGGCCAGCGGACCGATCTCCGGGCAGATGGGACGGCCCCGGGCGAGGCCGTCCAGCCCGCTCACGAGGATCTCCACCACGTCCTGGGTGCGCGCGATGAGCCTGCCGGCCTCCTTCAGCGGCAGGGCGAGCACGTACACGAGATCCCGCAGCGGGAGTTCATGCCGGTAGAGCAGGAGCAGCGTCTCCGCGCCCAGGGGGTCCGCCAGGCGCCACGCGCGCCGCACCGCCAGGTGATCGGGCTTGCCTTGACCAGGTCCGGGCAGGAATCCCCGCCCCGGGCCGGTGGCGACCTCACGGCGCAGCGCGGACAGCAGCCAGGCCCGGTCTGAAACGTTCCCAGGCCGTTCGCGGGCGGCACACGCCTCCAGCGCGGCGATGACCGCCGCGAGCATGGGGGCGGGCTCGAGGTGGCTGGAGGCGTAGTCGACGAGGTGAGCCCCGTGCTCGTCCACCCATGCCATCCCCCGGCCGGGGTCGAGCGTCACATCCCCGGCGGGCGGGTTCATGCGCACCGGAACAAGGTGAGGATGACGACGACGTCATGTTCGGCCAGAGCATCACTGCCACTTAGGCGTCGCACTTGCCTAACAGGAAATCTTGATGCATACCGATACATAGAACGAGATCTTAGACTGACTACGATGTGTTGGGAAGGAAAAGAACCAGAGAAATCATGAGTTGAGGATAAGCCGCAAATAACACCGATATGGTCATCCGAAAGGGGCCCAGTCTCGGCGCCGTTATCGTCTCCCGACTTGTCTGGAGAAGTCGCGGATCGCCCCTACCCCTGTCGCCCGGACAGCCGGATGACCTGGACTTTCATTCTCTTTTCCCGCATCGAGCACACTCGGCGGAAGGCGGGTTTCCGCGTCCGCCTTTCGTCCGTCATCCGATGGCCACATCCGATGTGAATAGCCTTCATATTCTCGGGGAATAACCAGCGTTCCATGCTTTCTCGGCATTACAGCGCGCGTACGCCCGGTCTCTGCCTGAAGCAGCCCCCGCGGCACTGCGAAACGATCTCGCGATTTACTCAGGAGCCGCAACCATCGGCGTGGCCGACGGCGAAGAGGTACGCGTGGAGACCGTCGTCGTGCTGTTCAACCGGGACCTGCGAATTCATGATCACCCGGCGTTGTCCGAAGCGTGCGCAGTGGCCCGGCACGTCGTTCCGCTGTTCGTGTTCGACCCCGCGATCGGGGCCCGGCACCGCCGCGATTTCCTCCACGCGTCCCTTCACGACCTGCGGTCGTCCCTGCGCGCGCTCGGCGGGGACCTCGCCGTACGGCACGGCGACCCGGTGGCGCACGCCGTACGGGTGGCCGGGGAGGCGGGAGCGTCGGCGATCTGGGCGAGCGAGGACGTCAGCCCGCTGGCGCGGCGGCGGGAGCGGCGCCTGGCGGAGGAGTGCCGGGCCCACCGGCTGGAGTTCCGCCTCTTCCCCGGCGTGACCGTGGTGCCCCCGGGCATGCTGCGACCCGGCGGCGGGAGCCATTACCGGGTCTTCTCGCCGTACTGGCGGGCCTGGTCGGCCACCGCGAGGCGGCCGGTCCTCGGCGCGCCCCACCGCCTGCGCCTGCCGCCCGGCATCGATCCGGGCGTTCTGCCCGAGGCGTCCCCCGAGCCGTACGGGATCGTGCGGGGCGGCGAGAGCGAGGCGCGGCGGCGGCTGGAGCAGTGGGTGGGCGACGGCCTGGCCTCCTACGCCGGCACGCGCGACCGGATGGCGGGGCGCACCTCGATGCTCAGCGCCTACCTCCACTTCGGCTGCGTGTCGCCGTCGGAGGTGGTGGACCGCTCCTGCGAACGGCCGGGCGGCGAGGAGTACGTCAGGCAGCTGTGCTGGCGCGACTTCCACTACCAGGTCGTCGACGCCTTCCCGGACATGGGCCGGCGCGACTACCGGCCGAGGGACGTGGAGTGGCGGCGCGACGAGGAGGCGGAGGCCGCCTGGCGGGAGGGCGTGACCGGGGTGCCGATCGTGGACGCGGGCATGCGCCAGCTTCGCGCCGAGGGCTGGATGCACAACCGGGTGCGCCTGGTCACCGGCTCCTACCTGACCAAACGGCTCGGCATCGACTGGCGGGCCGGGCTGGAGCACTTCGCCGAGTGGCTGCTCGACGGCGACATGCCGAACAACTGCGGCAACTGGCAGTGGGTCGCGGGGACGGGCAACGACACCCGGCCCTACCGCACGCTCAACCCCCTGCGGCAGGCGAAGAGGTTCGACCCGGAGGGGGAGTACGTGCGGCGCTACGTCCCCGAGCTCGCGTCGCTGCCCGGCGGCCTGGTCCACGAGCCGTGGAGGGTACGCGGCGGGGTGCCGGGCTACCCCTCCTCTCCCCTCGGCGGTGAGCTCAGGGCGTGACGGCCGCTGTGCCCGGCCCGCCACCGGCTGGGCGGCATGCCGGTCTGGCGCTGGAAGAACGTCGTGAAGTTCGCGGGATCGTCGAAGCCCAGCCGCTGCGCGCACCGCGCGACGGACAGGTCGGTGTGGGCGAGCAACCGTTTGGCTTCCAGCAGGATCCGCTGGTCGAGAAACCGCTTGGCGCCCACTCCGGCCGCCGCGCGGGTGGCCCTGGTGAGGGTGCGAGGCGTGTAACCGAGCGTGCCGGCGTAGTCGGCCACGTGGTGCCAGGTGGCGAACGACTGTTCCACCGCCGCCCGGAACCGGCGGAACACCTCGTGCTCGGGGCCCTCGGAGACCGGCCCGGAGCCCGTCTCGGGGACCACCCGCAGCACGAGCGCGGCGAGCAGGTGGGCGAGGATCGGCGCCGACGCCGGCCGGGGATCCACCAGGGCGGCCGCGTGCTCCCGGCCCAGGTGGTCGGCGGCGGTCAGGCAGAGGGGCCAGGCGTCCTCTCCGACCCGCCAGGTGGCGGGAGCGAAGACGTCGGCCGCGGCCTGTGCCGCGGGCCCCGTCGCAGGAATGACGCCCTGCTCGAACAGCACGAGGGACCCGTCGACCCGATCGACGTCGGTCCAGCGGTGCACCATGCCGGGGCGGATCCACACGACGGTGCGTTCACCCAGCGGATGGTCCACGAAGTCCGCGGCGTGCCGGCCGCGCCCGGAGCGGATCAGGGCCAGGACATGGAAGTCGGGACGCTGGGGGCCGGCCCGGCGGCGATCGGGGTCCATGCGCCGCAGCGTGTCGAAGCCGAGCACCTCGACGCCGAAGTCCGGGCCCGGCGCCGGGGCGTAGCGGAGTTGCCTGACGCCGGGAAGCCGACCGTTTTCCACAAGCACCGAGCGCCTTTCGACCGGGACCTTCCCGGCCCGTCACCCTAGCGTTCCAGGCGTACCCCTGCACGACCGGGGCGCTCAGGGGCGGCACCCACCGCTCACGTACGCCTGCTCGTGTCATGAACCGGAGGACATGATGACGACGACTTTCACAACGACGACTTTCACAACCCACAGCGTCCCGGTGGCGGGCGGCGTGATCGAGGTGCGCCGCCGGGGAGGCGGCACGCCGGCGGCGGTGTTCCTGCCCTACTGGGGCGGCTCGGCCGCGACCTGGGACGCGGTGGTGGAGCGGCTGCCGCGCGAACGCGACGTGGTCCGCTACGACCCGCGCGGGTGGGGTGCCTCACGGGGGCTACCCGGCCCGTACGGCCTTGAGCAGCTCGCCGACGACCTGGCCACCGTGGTGCGGGAGCTGCGCCTGGAACGATACGTGCTCGTCGGGCACTCGATGGGCGGCAAGGTCGCCCAGCTGGCCGCGGCCAGGCGGCGTCCGGCCGGCCTGGGTGGCCTCGCCGGTCTGGCCGGTCTGGCCGGTCTGGTGCTGGTCGCGCCCGCGCCGCCGGAGCCTCCCGCCACCGTCACGCCCGGCTACAGGCGGTTCCTCGCCGGCGCCTACGACTCGGCGCAGACCGTCGAGCAGGCCCTCGACACCGCCCTGACCGCCACCAGGATCCCCAGCGCGGTCCGTGAGGCGATCGTGCGCGACAGCCTGGCCGCCGACGACGCCGCGCGCCGGGAGTGGCCCCTCTGCGGCATCGCCGCCGACATCACCGCCGCCGCGCGGGCGATCGAGGCTCCCGTGCTGGTGCTCGCCGCCGAACACGACCGGGTCGAGCCGCCGCGGGTGCTCCGCGACTACCTGCTGCCCCACATCCCCCACGCCCGGATGGACGTCGTCGCCGGAAGCGGGCACCTGCTGCCCGTGGAGGCGCCGGACGCGGTCGCCACGGCCGTGGACCGGTTCATCGCCGCCGTCGCCGGAACCTGACGATCCCCACCGTCAGGTCGCCCTTCTCGTACAACGCGGTCAGCCCGTCATGTCCGGCTGGTTGCCTCTGCGGGGTCCTCTTCAGGGAAGGTGGCGGAAGACGCCTGAAGCTCTGCCGATCATCCCGGTGGCCAGGAGCGGGCCGCCGGGGACGGCCGACAGCGAGGTCAGTTCTCCGCCGGACGGAACGCTGGTCCAGTGGCCGGAGGGATCGCGGTGGGCGAGGGCGGAGTCGTAACCGTTGATGTCGGTGGAGCCGAGAAACCAGTGGCCGCCCTTACCGTCGGGGACGGGTGGCAGGTCACGGACCATGCGTCCGGCCTTCGCTGAGGTGTCCTCGTTGCGCCAACCGGAACCGGTCTGGAAGAGCAGGAACGACGACGCCCCGATCTCCCCTGTGATCCAGATGCCGGATGGGTCGGCGGTGATGGCGGTCAGCCGAGGACCGCTCGGGTCGGACGGGAAATCGTCGGACGGGGGCGGAGCCTTGGGCAGCGCCGCAGTCAGGTCGACTCGGGTCCAGACCTTGCCGTCGTAGTGGTGCACGGAGGGGGCGTCGCCGTCGAGGGCCCAGATGTCGGAGGCGGAGCGGGCGCTGACGCGGAAGGCGGAAAAGGAGACGCTCTGTTCCGACCAGGTGGCGCCGTTGTAGTGCCAGGCCTTGTGGTCGCCCAAGACCCACACGTCGTTGTCAGCGGTGACGGCAAGGTTCCCGGCCGTCACGGGCAGCTTTTGCACGATTGCCCAGGTGGATCCGTCCCAGCGCAGGACGGAGGTCCCGCCCTCGTTGCCGGCCAGGGCCCATACGTTGGAGGGGGCGGACGCGGCGACCGGGCCGATGTTGCCGCGTTTCACGGGGAAGTCGCTTTTCGTCCAGCAGTCGCCGTCCCAGTGGAAGACTGTGGGGCGGTGCGGGCCGTCGGCCATCGGCAGCCAGGCGCCGATGCCGAGGATTTCCCAGCCGACGGCCCAGGCGTCGCGCTCACTGGTGGCGATAACCTGTCCGTAGGTGACCGACGACTGCGCGGCCACCAGTTTCCAGCGGTCGTTGCCGTTGGCCCAGGGAGCCGTCCACCAGAGCCATAGGCCGGCGGCGGCCGCGACCGCCGCGACGGCGGCTGCCCACCCGAGCCACCGCCCGGTGACGGCCAGTTGCACAGACATGATCGAAGCGTATGGAGGCCGCCGGAACGCCGCGTGAGTATCCGCACTCAGCCGGATGAGCGTAGGGCCCAGGGCCGTGGACGGCCTTCAGCGACAGGTAGCGAGATCAATGTGAGTGGCGCGCAGCACAGCGTGCAACCGGCGGACGATGAGCTTGGCGGGCGCGCCCGGGATCCGATCAAGCCCGGCTCCGGCTCGTCCGGCCCCGGCCCGACGACCTACAGCACCTGAGGGCCGCGGTAGGCGGAGAACAGCACCGTCCTGCTCATGGGTCTTTCCTCGTCATCGCGGCGAGCTGGGCGACGACCCACTCGCGATACTCCTTCGACAGCGGATCGGCGCCGACGATCCCCTCGACCATCCGCGGCAACGCGATGGGCGCGAAGGCCAGCGCGTAGGCGACCAGCAGGACGAACTCGGCGTCCAGCTCGCCGGTGATCTCGCCCTCCTCCTGGCGCCGGCGGGTCCGCTCGACCGCCTCGCGCAGCCGGGCCCGCTGCGCCGCCGCCCATTCGTCGTCGCCCGCGGTGGCCGGGCTGTCGCCCAGCGCCTGCCAGATCACCAGCCGGGACCAGTCCGGGCTGTCCAGTGTCGCGTCCAGGTGGGCCGCCACGCTCTCCGCGTACGTCGCGCCGGGCGGCGTCACGCTCTCCTGCGCCCGCGCCCACCTGCGCCGCAGTTCCTCGACGAGCCCCTGCTTGCCGCCGAAGTAGTACGAGATGAGCTGCTGGTTGACCCCCGCCCGGGCGGCGATGGCGGCCGTACGTGCCCCGGCGTAGCCCTTCGCGCCGAACTCCTCGACCGCGGCCTCCAGGATCCGCTCGCGGGTCCGCTCGGCCGCCTTCCCGCGCTCCTGTGGTGCGCGCCGTGCTGTTGAAGCCATGCGCCGCACCCTAGCCAATCAAGTGGTTGAATGACAAACGTCAATCAACTACTTGATTAGGGTGAGCACATGATCTTCACAGAGCGCGAGATCGAGTACCTCGACGGTCAGCGAATCGGGCGCCTGGCCACGATCCACCCGGACGGCACACTCCAGGTGAGCCCGGTCGGGTTCCGCTACAACCGCGAACTCCGGACGATCGACATCGGCGGGCGCGACATGGCGGCCAGCCGCAAGTTCCGCAACGTGCTCGCCAACGGCAAGGTGGCGTTCGTCGTGGACGACGTCCCGTCCGTCGATCCCTGGCAGGTGCGCTGCCTGGAGATACGCGGGCGCGGCGAGGCCCTCACCGAACCGGCCGACTCCGCGGCTCCCCTTTCCGGCCCGATCATCCGCGTCCATCCGCGGCGGATCATCAGTTTCGGCATCGACCCCGGCAACCCCGCCTCCGGCAAGCGCGACGTCCCGGAGGCGTGAGCGCCACGCGGTGCGCCACGAGATCGAGGATCTGGCCCGCTGGCTCGAACTGGACCTCGCCCCTGCCCCGTCGACGCCCTTGACGACCCCGGCGGAACGGATCAGGTGGCGGGCCGGCAGCGGCGGTTGACGTCGTCCACCCGCTCGGTGAGGCCATTGCGGTCGAGGTGTTCCAGCAGCGGCACCGCGACCCTGCGGCTGGTGCCGAGCGCGCTCCTGGCCTGGCTGACCGTGAACGGCTGCGGCAGCCGGGCCAGCAGCGCCGCCGCACGCGCGTCGGCGCCCGGCGCGAGCACGACGCCCTCGGCCACGCGCAGCAACGCCCCGGCGCGTACGGCGGCGGCGAGCTCGCGCGGCCCGAGCCCCAGCTCGGCCAGCCGCCCGGCCTCCGGCGACTGGAACGGCGCCTTGGCCAGGTCGTCCAGCAGGGCCCGCACCGCCCGGGCGACGGGAGCGGGCAGCCCCGCGGTCCCGGCCGCGACGCGGCCCGTCGTGGTGATCCGCCCGTCGGCCACCGTCAGCGGCGGCCGCAGCAGCGCCGTCACGAGCCGGCGGTCGGGCAGGCCCAGCTCGTGGCGGGCGGCCTCCACGGGCATCCCGGGCTCCAGCGGATGATCGGCCGCGTACCGCCGTACGACCTCGGGGAGCCGGGCGGACAGCTCCGACCAGTGATCGGGGTCGGCGTGCCAGCCGGCGGCCACCGGCCGTCCCTCGGGCGGGCAGCCCATCGCGACCAGCTCGCCGTCGCGCAGCAGCAGGTGCGTACGCAGGAGGGAGGCCGTGTCCGCCGACGCGTCCGCCAGCGCCTTCGCCCGCTCCCTGGCCGCTCCCCGGCGGCGCAGCTCCGGGGGCCGCACGTCGAGCACGGTCGCCCGCGCGAGCACCCTGAGCTCGCCCTGACCCCGGCCCGGGTCCCGCAGCAGCAGCGCGTCTCCCACGTGCAGGGGAAGGGGCCGGGCCAGGCGCAGCCGGGCCGCGTCAGGGCCGAGCGGACGCACCTCGCACGGCACCGACGCCGAGCCGATGTGGGCGGTGAGCCGCGCGGGAAGCGGCCCGCGGGCGCCCTCCGCCATGCTCACGCGCACGTCGGCCAGGTCCGTCGCCGTCCAGGCGCCGGGCGTGACGAGGGCGTGCCCGCGTTCCGGCGCGATCCGCCCGCGCAGGTTGAGCGCCACCCGCGCGACCCCGGTGATCGACTCGGCGTGCTCCTTCAGCGACTCCAGGGCGCGCACCCGCACCGGTTCGCCGTCCAGTTCCAGCTCGTCGCCCACCTCGACGCGGCCGGCGGGCAGCGTGCCGGTCACGACGGTCCCGCTGCCGCGCACGCTGAACGCCCGGTCGATCCACAGCCGCACGGGAGCCCGCGGATCGGGCGCGGGCAGCGCCGCCACCAGCCGGTCGAGGGCGGCGCGCAGCCCGTCCAGGCCCTCGCCGGTGCGCCCGCTCACCGCCAGGGCCTCCACGTCGCCCAGCCCGGCCTCCGCCAGCCGCTCGCGCGCGTCCTCCAGCGCGGGCGCGGGCTCGGCGAGGTCCGCGCGGGTGACGGCGAGCAGGCCATGCCGTACGCCGAGGGTGCGCAGCGCGACGAGATGCTCCTCCGACTGGGGCATCCACCCCTCATCGGCGGCGACGACGAACATGATGGCGGGCACCGGGCCGACCCCGGCGAGCATCGTGCCGAGGAACCGCTCGTGCCCGGGCACGTCGACGAACGCCACCCGCTCCCCCGAGGGCAGGGTCGTCCAGGCGTAGCCCAGCTCGATCGTGAGCCCGCGCCGCCGCTCCTCCGCCAGCCGGTCGGGCTCCATCCCGGTCAGCGCCCGCACCAGGGTCGACTTGCCGTGATCGACGTGTCCCGCCGTGGCGACGACGTGCATTCATCCCTCCCCGCGTGAGCAGCGTGTCGGCCGGCTGAAAGCGGCGGGTTCGGGGCACGTCAGCCGACGCGACGCGGCGGGCCGGACACCCATCAGCCGGACACTCATCAGCCCGACGCCTTCAGGACGGCCGCCAGGACCTCGCCGTCCCGCTCCGGTGGCACGGCACGCAGGTCGAGCAGCAGGCGGCCCCCCTCGACCCGGCCGACGACCGGCGGCTCGCCCCGCCGCAGCGGCACGGCCAGCCGTTCAGGCAGGCTCACGGCCACGCTCGGCAGGCGCACCCCGGGGGCCCCGCCCCCGCCCACGGTCGCCTCCGCGGGCACGGCCGCCGCGTCCACGCCCGCCTGGCACAACGCCTTGACCAGCGCCTCGGCCCGCTCGCCGAGAACGATCGGGTCGGCGTGGAGAGCCTGCCGTACGGGGGGCTCCGGGCCCCGCAGCGTCGCCTCGAGCGCGGCCAGCGTGAGCTTGTCCACGCGCAGCGCGCGGGCGAGCGGGTGACGCCTGAGCCGTTCGACGAGGTCGCGGCGGCCGAGCAGCAGGCCCGCCTGCGGGCCGCCGAGCAGCTTGTCGCCGCTCGCGGTGACCAGGTCGGCGCCGGCCCGCAGCGCGCTCGCGGCGTCGGGCTCCTCGGGCAGGAGGGGATCGCGGTCGAGCAGCCCCGAGCCGATGTCGACGACCACGGGCACGCCCAGCCCGGCCAGCTCGGCCACCTCGACCGAGCCGGTGAAGCCCTCGACCCGGAAGTTCGACGGGTGGACCTTGAGCACGAACCCCGTCTCCGGCCCGATCACGTCCCGGTAGTCGGCCAGTGTGGTGCGGTTGGTCGTGCCCACCTCGCGCAGGCGCGCGCCGGTGGACACGAGCAGGTCGGGAATGCGGAAACCATCGCCGATCTCAACCAGCTCTCCCCTGCTGATCACGATCTCCCGCCCGGCGGCGAGCGCGGTGGCGGCCAGCACCAGGGCGGCGGCGTTGTTGTTGACCACGTGCACGCCCTCGGCGTCGGGCACGGCCCGCGCGAGCGCCTCGGCCGCGCCGCGTCCCCGGCGCGCCCGCGCCCCCGTGGCCAGGTCGAACTCCACGTCGGTCGCCCCCGCCGCCACCGTCACCGCCTCGACGGCGGCCGGGGACAGCGGCGCACGGCCCAGGTTCGTGTGGAGCAGCACGCCGGTCATGTTGATCACGGGACGGAGGCTCGTGGCGTGGCGTGGCAGCCCCGCCAGCGCGACGTCCGCGACGTCCTCCGGCTCGATCTCACCCTGCCGCACCCGCTGCTGCGCCCGCGCGACCGCGTCCTTGACCACTGGACGTCCGAGCCGCTCGACGGCGGCGACCAGCCGCGGATCGGCCAGCACGGCGTCGGTGCGCGGCACCCGCCTCCGTGGATCCACACTTCAAATTACAGCGGTGATGCAGGGCCCGGCCCCGGGGCCGGGCCCTGCACTCTTCACGCCGTCGACCACCCAGCGGTAGGTGGCCTCCGTCCCGGCGGGCGCCTCGAACTCGCCGAAGGCCGTCACGTAGGGGGCGATGACGCAGTCCCCGTAGTAGCCGACCGGCTCGATCTCGTTGATCTGCACCGTGGGCCCCTCATTGACACCGTGGCCCCTCATTGACCGTGGGCCCCTCATTGACTGTGGGCCCCTCATTGACAGGGAAGGAGGGGGATCTTACGGTGCTGCTGTTCGCATTCCGTTCGCATTTGGGAAACTAGTTCACATATGTGACCACAGGAGTCGTGATGTCGTCCCTGACCCCCCTGATCGGCCGGCGGCAGGCGCTGGCCGGCGTCGCCGCCGCGGTCCTCGGTCTCGCGGTCGCCTCGCCCGCACGCGCCGCCCACGTGCTCCCCTTCGGCCGCTACGGCTCGCCCCGGCGCCGGCTGAACGACCGCACGCTGTACGTCGACGCTCAGGGGCGGGGGGACCACGCCACCGTCCAGGCCGCCGTCGACGCGACCCCGGACGCCCCTGCCGAGGGCTGGACCCTGGTGATCGCCGCCGGGACGTACCGGGAGACCGTCCTCGTGCCGCAGGCCAAGACCGGCCTGTGCTTCCTGGGGGCGACCGGCGACGCGCGCGACGTGGTGATCGTCTACGACAACGCGGCCGGCACGCCCAAGCCGGAGGGCGGCACGTACGGCACCAGCGGCAGCGCCACCACCACGATCCAGGCCGACGGCTTCACCGCCGCGCATGTCACGTTCGCCAACGACTGGCTGCGGGCCGACCACCCGGACATCACCGGCACCCAGGCGGTGGCGGCGAAGGTCATGGGCGACCGGTCGTACTTCGAGAGGTGCCGCTTCCTCGGCCACCAGGACACGCTGTATGCCGACACCCGCGCCCTGGCCTCCTTCGCGCGGCAGTACTACCGCGAGTGCCACATCGAGGGGGACGTCGACTTCGTCTTCGGCCGCGCGACCGCCGTCTTCGAGCGGTGCGAACTGAGCACCCTGGCCAGGGACGTGACGTTCCGTCCGTACGGCTTCGTGTTCGCGCCGAGCACGGCCGCCGCCAACCCGCGCGGTTACCTGGCGGTGCGATGCGTGATCAACGGGACCGCGGCCGACGCGTCCTTCGGCCTGGCCCGGCCCTGGCGGCCCAGCAGCGACCCGACCGCCCTCCCGTCGCTCGTCGTACGCGAGACCTGGATGGGCCCCTCGATCGACGCGGCCACGCCCTACGTGGACATGAGCTCCGGGTATCACTGGCAGGACGCGCGGTTCGGCGAGTTCCACACCATCGGCCCGGGCGCCGCGATCCCCGTGCCCGAGAACCGGCCGCAGCTCACCCCCGAGCAGGCCGCCGAGCACACCCCCGGAAACTACCTCGGCGACTGGCGCCCCGGCCCCGCCCTGCTCCCCCGCCCCTCCGGCAGGTGAGCCTCCACTCGACCCACCCGCGGATCCTCGCCAATGTGCCGATCAGAATCCCTCGGCGAACAGGTCGGCCGCGGAAGTCGCGGTGACGGCCCGCCGCGCCCACTCATCAAGCCGCTCCAGATCCGTGCACTCCATGATGAACGCGCGGTCGTCCTCGGAGACCGGGATACCCCGAGCCTCAAGGATGGTCAGCACCGCCCGCGCCTCACCCTCTGCTCGACCGGCTTGGAGGCCCTTGCCGTAATGCATCTTCGCGAACGGGCTGTAGACCGGCCAAACGGTGGACTCCATGAGTGCCTCCATCAGGTGTCGGGCGGCCTGCGAGGCCATCCGATATGCGTATTCATAGTAATGCGGAGCGTGCTCGGCGGGGAGGTGCTGCAACGCGGCCACGAATGCCTCCACCACCTTGGCATGCTCTCCGTGGTTCATCACGGACAGTGCGGACAGCTCCGGCCGTGCGGCTGCCTCCGCAGGGTCGGTGATGAGAGGGATATGATCCGGGCCCATCACCCGGCAGGTCAGCGTGTAGCCGGGCAGGCTCGTGGGAATCGGCTTGGCAGCCCAAACAGCGGTCCGGGCCTCGGGGGAGACCACCAACACCGTGACCGGGCAAGTCAGCTGCAGCCACAATGCGGCGGCATACCGGGGTAACGCATGCTGCTTATCGGGATCCGGCCGCTGTTGGATCTCCACCACGATCGCGTGAAGGGGAGAATGCCGGGGCCCGACTGTGATCACGACATCGGGTCGTAGATCGATGGACGGACGGTCGTTCAGGTCGTTGCTCGCGACCTGGGCCGGCAGCCCGTCGGGTACGTCGACGCCAAGGTGGTCGCGCAGCATCTCGACGGCGAACTGCGGCCTGTGCCGGAACAGCAGGTTGAGCGTGTCATGCAGGGGGGACGGCATGACACGGAACGTTATCAATAAACTGCGGAGAGTAATTCAACTCACTGGCAGGTCAACTGACCACCTCGTCCTCGGGCACCCGCCGCCTGGGGACGATTCGCCCGCCCAAGAGCAACCATGAGTGAGCAGTCAGGTCAAGCCGAGCCGCCGTCGTCAGCAGAGTCGATGGCGACGGGCGTAGGAGAGAAACGTCGATCCTGAGCAGGGTAAGCGCATGCCTGTCGCGCGGAGGGAGTCCACGAGGTTCTCCGCGCCCACCTGTGTGAGCTTGCCGTTGGATGACATCACGGCTCGATGTCCCAGTCGTCCCTCGCAGGGAGATCACCCTCCTCGACCTGACCGCGCATCAGCTCGATCGCTCTGGATGTTGTCACCAGGTTCTTCTTCAGGGCCTGGAAAACAGCGTGCGCGTAGCTCGGAGGCACCCGGACGGACTCCAGGTCCGGTTGGGGGGTCCAGCCCACCGCTTCCATCAGCTCTGCTCGAGTAGGGTTCCGCCGTCGTAGCTCCTTCGCCGCCTCTCTGTCCACCGCTTCGACCTCGAGCGCCTGCCGCACGGTCAGGGACCACGAGGTCCGATAGCTGGCGGCGAGCACCATGAGAACGTCTCGGATGGGAGCGGCGGACTCGCCGGTGCGCTCCTTCACGACTGCCGCAGGAAGGAGGAGCTCGGCCGCGAAGGCGTCGATGACCTGCTCTCGCTCCGCCCGGGACGTGTGGACACCCAGGTCGGCCGAATACTCGTCACCGACGATCAGGTGGCCCAGTTCGTGGGCCGCTGTCGCCCGGCGACGCCCCGGATCGCCCTGACTGCTGACGACGGCCACCGCCACGTCACCGTCCACGAGCGACGCGCCGTCCCCGCGAGTCGCGACCACGGCGACGAGTTGCCCCATCCGCTCACAGAGCGTCATGAGCGAATCAACCGGTCTCGTGCCCAGGTCGAGACTGTCCCGTACCCATCTGGCCGCCGATCTCGCACCCGGCATGTCGTCCACAGCCCCCGGATAGCGGCGCACGGGAGGTGTGACCAGGTCCCCGAGCTCCGCCAGCTGCCGCACGTCGGCCAGCCAGGCGGACAATGCCAGCTCCAGCCGATAGGACTGGCGAGTCACATCAGCGATGGTGTCATCGGTCAGCTCGGCCCGCCGGGAGATGATCGGCTGAGCCGGCCTGAGGAGGAAATCCAGGGGCACATCGAGCGCTTCGGACAATCTGACCAGTTCCAACGCGTCGATCCGCCGGACACCTGCCTCGATCTTGGCGATCATCGTACGGTCGAGACCGACCGCCGCGGCCAGTTGGTCCTGCGACAAGTCGGCCGCAAGTCTGCATTCGCGGACGCGGTCGCCCATGTCCGCCCACTCTCCGCCGATGCCCATGGTGCGATTTTCGCACACTCCGGGTCAACAGAGCCTGCGGAAAGAACGAGAATTCGGCCTCTGACAGGAAGCGCTTCTCCTGTCCGGCAGATTCACTGCGAACCATGCGGCAGATCTACCACTGCCATGACTGCTCACCCATGTTGAGCTGGTCGAACGCACGGGGCTTGACGGAGGAAGGCCGGAGGTGAGCGGAGGTGGACGGGAATCGAACCCGCCAGGCCGAGGACCTCGGCCTCGTCGGTTTTGAAGACCGCGGGGACCACCAGGCGCCCACACACCTCCAGGGAGAAACCTAGCCGGAACGGGGTAGGGACCGGGCGGCGCCCCCACGGGGCCGCGTGGCGGACGAACGACTCGAAACGGGTGCGGTATGACCGAGACGGCGCAGCGGGCCGGAATCCGGCTGACCCAGCAGGCGCACGGAGGCGGCTGCGCCTGCAAGATTCCCCCGGGCGAGCTGGAGAGCATCGTGGCCGGGCTCGTGGCCCCGAACCCGTCGGCGTACGCGAACGAACTGGTCATCGGGCTGGACGACGGCGACGATGCGGCCGTGGTCAGGATCGAGGGCGGCCGGGCGATCGTCGCCACCGCGGACTTCTTCACCCCCGTCGTGGACGACCCGTACGACTGGGGACGGATCGCGGCCACCAACGCGCTCTCCGACGTGTACGCGGTGGGCGGCGAGCCGGTCGTGGCGGTGAACCTGCTGGGCTGGCCCAGGGAGACGCTGTCCATGGACCTCGCCAGGGAGGTGCTGCGCGGGGGCCTGGACGCGGCGCGGGCGGCGGGCTGTCACGTCGCAGGCGGTCACAGCGTGGACGATCCCGAGCCGAAGTACGGCATGGCGGTCACCGGCCTTGCCGACCCGGACCGGCTGCTGCGCATCGACGCGGGCCGCGTGGGGACGCCGATCTCCCTCACCAAACCGCTCGGCGTGGGCGTGCTCAACACCAGGCACAAGGCGACCGGCGAGGTGTTCCCGCAGGCGATCGAGGTGATGACGACGCTCAACCGGGACGCCTCCAGGGCGGCGCTGGCGGCCGGGGCCGTGTGCGCGACCGACGTGACCGGATTCGGCCTGCTCGGCCACCTGTACAAGCTGGCCAGGGCGAGCGGCGTCACGGCCGTGGTCGACGTGGCGGCCGTGCCCTACCTGGAGGGCGCGCGGCAGGCGCTGCGCGACGGCTACGTCAGCGGCGGCACCCGCCGCAACCTGGATTGGGTGCGCCCCCACCTGGACCCGGGCCGGTACGCGGAGGACGACCTGCTCCTGCTGGCCGACGCCCAGACCTCGGGCGGCCTGCTGGTCGCCGGCGAGGTCCCCGGCGCGCCGGTCGTCGGCGAACTCGTCCCCCGGGAAGCCGCCGCGATCCGGCTCGCCTGAGACCCCCGAACCGGCCGCGGTCGCCCCCGTCGGGGAGCAGCCAGGTGGTAGACACAGCACATGCGACCCGAGCCCGGCGAGGTGCTGCATTTCTCCGAGGACCCCGAGATCACCCGGTTCGTTCCGCACGTGGCGGCCACGGCGCGGCAGCCGGAGGCGTACGTCTGGGCTGTGACGGCCGAGCGCTGCCCCGACTACTGGTTCCCCCGCCAGTGTCCGCGGGCCATGGCGTGGACGACGCCCGACTCCACGGACGCCGATCGCGACCGGATCATCGGGCCGGGCTGCGGCCGGCGGGTCCACGCCATCGAGTACGGCTGGCTGGAGGCCTTCCTGACCGTCCGCCTGTACGCCTACCGGTTCCCGGCGGAGAAGTTCGTCCCGTTCGGCGAGCCGGTGCCGAACGCGATGGTGGCCACCGAGCCTGTCGAACCTCTCGGGCCGCCCGAACCCGTCGGCGACCTGCTGCGGCTGCATGAGGAAGCCGGCATCCAGCTCAGGCTGCTGGACAATCTCTGGCCGCTCTGGGACGCGGTGACCACCAGTTCCCTGGGCTGGAGCGGCATCCGCCTCCGCAACGCCCGCCCCCGGCGCTCACAGCCGTTCGTCGATCGCGGCGATGAGGATCGCGGTTCCGTGGCGCACGGCACGTGACCTCGCGGAGTCAGCGGGGTTTGCCGAGTGACCACAGGGATGCCGCCATGAGGAGAGCGGTCAGCCCGCCGCAGATCATCACGGTGGAGACCGAGAAGGCGTCGACGACGCGTCCGCCGAGGAACGCGCCGAGGGCGAAGGTCGCCTGGAAGGAGGAGGTGAAAACCACCGTCGCGGCTTCGGGCGTGTGAGGGGCGGCGGCGATGAACGATGCCTGCGAACAGACGGGTACGCCTCCGTAAGCCAAGCCCCAGACCACGAGTGACATCACGGCGCCGATGGTCGTGCCGTCGACCGAGGGCAGCAGCAGGGTCGTGACCGCGATCAGGCAACCGCAGGTCACGAAGGCCGTTCGCAGCCGCGTGACTGTGCCCTTACCGGCCAGGAAGTTGCCCATGATGAAGATCACAGCGGTGGCGGTGCCGACGGCGTG
Organism: Microbispora sp. NPDC046933; assembly: GCF_040644635.1. Lineage (NCBI taxonomy): Bacteria > Bacillati > Actinomycetota > Actinomycetes > Streptosporangiales > Streptosporangiaceae > Microbispora > Microbispora sp. NPDC046933. The sequence continues at coordinate 85,287 of NZ_JBEYWW010000021.1, forward strand.
CGGCGGCATCAGACGGCCGGCCAGCCCGGCCCCGATGGACCAGAAGCCGCCGATCGTGAGGCCGACGAGCACCGCCTTGCCGGCGGTGGTCGGCAAGGCGGGGCGTTCGGCGGGCATCGTCGTCACGCCTCCGCAATGCCCGGCCTGGACGAGCACGTTACGGCTTGTTCAGGTAGGTGAGGACGGCGAGGACCCGGCGGTTGTTGTTGCCGTCGTCGGTGATGCCGAGCTTGCCGAAGATGGAGGTCGTGTACTTGCTGATGGCGCTCTCGCTGAGGAAGAGCCGCTGGCCGATGGCCTGATTGGACAGCCCTTCCGCCATGAGGCCGAGCACGTCGTGTTCGCGCTCGGTGAGCCGTTCGAGCCGCCGGTTCGAGGACCCGCTGGACAGCAGTTTGGCGATGACGGCAGGGTCCATGGCGGTCCCGCCACCGGCCACCCGCTCCAGGGCGTCGATGAACTGGTCGGCGTCGAACACGCTCTCCTTGAGGAAATAGCCGATGCCACCGGCGCCGTCGGCCAGGAGTTCGCGGGCGTACAGCTGTTCGACGTGCTGGGAAAGGATCAGGATCGGCAGTCCGGGCAGCCGGCGGCGGGCGTCGAGAGCCGCCCGCAGGCCCTCGTCCGACTGGGTCGGCGGCATGCGGACGTCGACGACCGCGACGTCCGGCCGCCGGCTCAGCAGCGCGTCGAGCGTCTCCGGCCCGGTGGTCGCCGTCGCCACCACCTGGTGTCCGTACGCCTCCAGGAGGCGGACCATCCCGTCGCGCAGGAGGTAGAGGTCTTCGGCTACAACGATTCGCATGGCACGACCATTCTCACGTGGGTCGGACCGCCCGCCGGACTGGTGATCTCCAGGGTGCCGTCGAAGACCGCGAGGCGGCGGCGCAGCCCGTCGAGTCCGCCACCGGCTCGCATGCCGGCCCCGCCCCCGCCGTCGTCCTCGACGTCGACGACGATGCCGGGGCCCTCGCCACCAAAGATGGAGATCCGCGCCCGGGTCGCACGGGCGTGCTTGGCCGCGTTGGTGAGCAGTTCGGCGACCCCGAAATACAGGGCGGACTCGATCGGCGGGTCGAGGCGTAGCCCAAGGTCGGCGCTGACAGCGGCTTCGAGGGGGCTGTCCAGGGCGAGAGCGCGAACCGCGTCGACGAGCCCCCGCTCGGTCAGCACCGGCGGGCTGATGCCCCTGACCAGGTCGCGGAGCTCGGTCAGCGACGTGGCGGCCCCGGATCGCGCCTCCCGCAGCAACGCCTTGGCCCGGTTGGGGTCGGTCTCCATCAGCCTCTCCACGGTCGCCAAGGACATCCCGAGCGCGACCAGGCGCGCCTGCGCTCCGTCGTGCAGGTCCCGTTCGATGCGGCGGATCTCGGCGGCCTGCGCGACGGTCGTGTCCGCGCGCTGGGCCGTCAGCTCATCCACCCGATCCGCCAGCGCCATCGCAGGCGACGGCCGCAGGAAACGGACGGCTACCGGCCCGACCGGCCGCCAGGCGTACGGGGCCGCGCCGATCGCCACGGCCACGCCGAGCACCCCGATGAGACGCATGGAGGCCGCCGGGTGGCTCAACCCGACGACCGCCGCCACGGCTCCGGCCGGCGGGACGGCCGCGATCACCCCCGTGGTGAAAGGTGCGATCACCGCGAACCGCAGGTCGCGCCAGGTGGCTGGGTCGCTCCACCAGAGCCGCATCCTCTGGTCCTGGCGAGCGTCCCGGCTGGTGCGCTCGTAGGAGTAGCCGTTCCACCAGTACCCGGTCGACATGCGGACCACCGGCGCGGACTGCCGATATCCGGCGGGGATGACGGTGCCCGTCCACTTCGCCACGAGGGAGCGGACCATTCGGCACACCGGGCGAGACAGGGCGAGCGTGCCGATACCCGCCCACAGGAGCGGCGCTGTCCCTGCCCACGGGTTGCCGCCCCACCACCAGATCCACAGCCCCGCGGCGGCGGCCCACACGGCCGGGACCAGCATGCTGACGAGCACCACGACGCACGCGCGCACGAACCCCACGGCGGCACTCGCCACCCACGACACCAGCTGTCGCATGACTCTTCCTTCGCGCTTCATGACCCCGGTTCCCGAGGTGTCCCGCAATGCGCCGATCCGGCCGGTACGGCGTGGTGTATCCACTGTGCACCGCGCGGAGCCCGGTCCCCGCCGAATCGGCTCCGGAGTGGGTCTGGCCCCACCCCTCCGTACGTCCAGACGCATACCGCGCCGCCCATGCGCTCCCTAGCGTCGACACCAGGACGAGAAGGAGGAAGAAAGACATGACCGACACCGGCGACGCCCGTACCCAAGAGGCCTTCGACATGACGAAGAAGTGCGTCACGCTCTACGGCATGATCTGCGGCATCACACTCGCGACGGTTGCCGTGCTGTCGATCAGCGAGCACACGGGGAGCACGTTCATGTGGGTCCGGGCGGTCGTACTGCTCGCCATCGCCCCGGTGCTCCACCGGCTGATCGCTCGTGCTTCACAGGGGTCGCGGCGCAGCTTCGAGCGCATGCGTGCCGTCACCGTCACCATGCCGATCGCGATCATCGGCGTCGACCTGATCCCCGGTATCTGCCCGACGTGGTACGCCGTGATGCAGGCCGTAGGCGTCCTGCCCCTGGTCGCGGTCGCCTTCATCCTCAACGGCTCCGGACCCCGCGCCGCCTTCCCCAAGACGCGCTGACCGGCAGGCGCAGGAACCTCGGGCCCGCCGACGGGATGGGCCCAAAAGACGTGCGGGATCAGATGTCGAACTCGCCGCCCTTCACACCGGCGATGAAGGCGCTCCACTCGCTCGGTGTGAAGGCCAGCACCGGACCCGAGCGGTCCTTGCTGTCCCGTACGGCCACCAGCCCCGGCAGGTTCGTCGCCACCTCTACGCAGTTGTTTCCGCCACCGCTGAAGCTGGACTTGCGGAACTCGGCGCCGGACAGATCAGGGGAGAACATGTTCGCTCCTCACAGCAGTAATGAGCTCTGCAGACTTCTCCGGGGACAGGCACGCGCCGACGAGGCGCTCGAACGTCAGCATAAGCCGCCGTACCTGATCGGTCGCCTCGACGTAGACGTCACCGGCCGGTCCTTCGACATATCCGACGTCAGGGTCCTCGTCGTAGAAGCTCATCACGGAGAAACCTCCTTCCATACCGCCATGGGCGCCGGCCATCAGCGGCAGGACCTGGATCGTGACGTTGGGCCAGGCCGCGGCTTGGAGGATGTCGTCAAGCTGACGAGCCATGACGCCGGGCGATCCAACGGGCCGACGCAGGGTGCCCTCGTCTACCAGAGCGTGCAGCGTAGGCGCACGTGAGCCCACCAGGTTGATTTTGCGTGCCATCCGGGCATCCACTCGCCGGTCGATCTCGACGGCAGCCAGTTCGGGCCGCGTCGCACAGATGATCTCGCGGGCGTAGTCCTCGTTCTGGAGGAGACCAGGCACAAGTACTGGTTCCCATGTTCGGACAGCTGTCGCCTCGCTTTCAAGAGCAATGTAGGAGCCGGTGAAGACGTCGCTGTAGGCGGTCCACCAGCCTCGCTTGCCGGCGTCCCTGCCGAGTTGGATCAATCCGGCCTTCCCCGTGCTGTCTACGCCGTACAGATCGCACGCGTTGCCGATGTCCTCCGCGCTGGGCAGCAGTCGTGCGTTCTCCACGCGATTGAGCTTGGAGCGGCTCCACCCGAGCTGGCGAGCAGCCGACTCAGGTGACAGGCCTGTCTGCTCGCGGAAACGTCGCAGTTCCCGGCCCAAGCGGCGATGCCGCACGGTGGGACTTTTCATCACGTTGCCTCGTTTTGTCACTTGATGAGCGAAAGATTCCTCGCACAGTTCCTTGCGAACTCGCACTGTGCGAGCCATGATGACGCTGCATCGATACTCACGGTGAGGCAATGATGACAGAAAGGAGTGGTAAGCGAGCTCTCGCCGATGCAGGCGATCCAAGTACGGACCCGCCCGACGCTGCCACGACCGGACGGGCCCTTGATCAGGAAGCGGAGTTCCTGACCCATGCCAAACGATAGAGCCAACTCCGGTACGGAGTTCGCCGGATGGCGGATCATGAGGAGTGACGCGGGGCGCTTCTGGGCCAGCCGTGAGCAGCCGTTCACGGCATCGGCCGAGCAGGCGGGCGCCTGTCGCACCGTCGACGCGGACGACCTGCGCGAGCTGTGCCAGGCCATCGCCGAACAGGAGAGCCTGGCCGAGGTGGCGGCGCCTCAATGATCGGAAACCCTCTGAAGACGCTCATGAGACTCGGCCCTGGCGACCGAGAGGAGCCGGGCGGGTTCGTTCGGATTGTGCCGCTCGGACCCGGACGCGCGCACCTCGTACGACCGACTTCGAGTAGGCCGTGCCCGCCTTGGTGTATGGAAGCGCACGTAGATGAGCGTCCCGCTGAGCGCATCCACAACGCCTGGCTCCACTCCGTCGAGTTGAGCGCCGTGCCCCTGGCCGGGCAGCCACAACGGCTGTGGCTCGACCTGGTCCTCGGTCCCGGAGACGACGAGCCCCGCGTGCACCTGCAGATCGAGGATCGGTCCCTGGTCGAGCTGACGATCGCCGAGGCTCGGAGCATCGGAACGCACCTCATCGGCCTGGCCGCCCTCGGCGCGATGGAGGGCCCACCAGCCGCTCCCGCCTGAGAGCGGTGGGAGCGGCCGGTGTGCTCATCACGTCCCGCGGGCCCGGGCAAGCTCTCGGCTGCGCCAGCAGCATTCCGTCGCTCGATCCAGAAGCGGATACCGCTACGTCGCCCGTATCGCGTTCCCAGTTGAAGCGCCCGTTTCCATCCACCGACTTGCACTGCCGGTAGTACACCCCAATCACATGGAATGTAGTCTGTGTGGAAACAGCAGAAAGCCCCGTGCGTGCCGGCCAAGCAACAACACGGGGCCAACTGCCCGCTAGAAGGTTTGGTCCGGGCTCGGCGTCAGTTGCCGAGCCCGTTCCTGTTCAGCAACCAGTCCAGCAGGATCAGCCCTCCGCGTACAGCGAGAGCCACCCACTCACTGGGCCTCCACCTCCTGCGCGGCTCCTCCATCGTCATCCCTTTCCTTTCACAGGGCTCCTCGGCGAGGCCGGGGGCGGAGCCGGTAGACCCCCGCGGGAGGCCTACGGACTCGACGGAAAGGGGCGAACTCTTGGGGAGCGCTACACCGGGAAAGCCTAATCTGTCGCGCCGTCAGCAGGTGGCGGTACAAGGCACTCTCTAAGGGGGTGGAGTACATCCATCTAGCGGCATTACCGCAGGTCAACGCACGGGTACTTAGCCCGCTGAAACGCTTCCTCACCTCGGGCTATATAACTTTCGGCGACAACACGACAACCCGGCGAGAACTCCCTGTGGAGCCTTGAAAATCCTTGATGTGATTTCAGTCACATTGACTTCGAGCACTCCCCGGTCCGCGCAGCCGCGCAGGAAGGCATACAACACCTGCTCGGCAGTGCCCGGCCCGCCGGACCGTGAGCAAGATCGCGCTGACCACGCAGATCCGCGAGTCGGTCGCGGCCGTCGAGCGCGCGTGGGACGGTCGTGGCCGAGCGGGTGCGCCGGGCACATGAGGGCCGGGCCTGGATCACGCTCGGATTCGGGATCGGCCGCGCCCATGCGCACCGGCTGATCGACTGGGCCGCTGCCTGCCGCGGGCAGGCTCCCCACGCTGAACACCGGCCATTCGAGGCGAGGCGGTACGCCGGTGAATGTGTCGTAGGGAATCATTACCCTTGCAGCAGACGCAAGAGGGCTCCGGTCCCGGGCCAATGGAAACCGGAGCCCCGTACCGCGTGGGCGGGCCTGGGTGAGGTGTGGCTACCTACCTGGGCCCGCTGCTGTTGAGGAGCCAGTCCACCGCGATCAGCACCGCCCGGATCACGAGCGGACCCCAATCGCCGAGGCCCGGCAGCCTCTTGTGTCGCCTCCTGCGACTCATCAGGATCTTTCTCCTTTCAGGCCCTGTCGCTGCACGGGACAGACCGGGGCCAGGCGGTCGATCCCTATAGGCGACCAACCGCTGATGAGCGCATGACGCGATCGGCAAAAAGCGTATCCCCCGTCAACGACAGATTGCGGTGGCCAAAGGGGTGGCCATCTCCGGCGTTGCTGGTCGTTGCGGAACTTTGCGGATTTACGCGGACCAACGTGGACTGTTTAGGACGGTGATGCCGTCCGTCTCCTGTGTGATGTGACGCAGATGCGCAGATCGCGCACGAAAAGAAGCGGCTCTCGTTTCGGAGCGCTGGTCTACCTATAGGTAGCTTGTGGGAACCTGCACTTCTCGTAGGTAATTCTCAAACCGGCAAAACGGGGCTAAAGGCTACTTACCGGCATGTCCGGTGATCTAGGGCCACGACGAGGAAGTCGCCGAGTCCGCAAGCGGCCATCCACTCGCCGTCGACCTCGGGATCGCAGTCCGGGGTCTTCACAATCAGCCCCTCGAACCCTTTTCAGCGGCCGGGGACGGAGGCGGGGGCGCCGGCGTCGAGGCGGGCGCGCTGCGGCACGACGGTGTACCTGGGGTCCTTGGCCGAGGCGCGGCCCGCCTCCAGCACGCCGAAACGGGTGCACAGGGCTCCGGCCGTGATCGCGAGCCCGGACAGCGCGGTGAGGGCCCGGCTCCGCCCGGCGACCGTGGCGAGCAGGCCGCCGCCGAGGGTGAGCACGCGGGAGGCCCGCATGAGCCTGCCCGCCCTGCCCTGCCGGTACGGCTCGCCGACGAGCCCGAGGCGGCGCTCCATCAGGCTGCCGGCGACGACCTCGGCCATGGCCCCGGTCACCGCCGCCGCACGGGCCGGCCCGGCCTGCGCCCGGGGCGTCGTCAGCATCAGGGCCGCCCCCGCCGAGGCGAGGGCGCTCCCGGAGAACAGGAACGGCAGCTCACGCATCCCCTCGTGCCAGGCGGGGACGGCGGTGTCGGCCAGCAGGACGGCCGTGTAGGTGGCCATCGCCACGCCGCTCAGGCCGCTCGCGACCGACGCGGCGTCGCCCGCGAGGGGCAGCAGGCCGGTCATCGCCGAGCCCGCCGCGACGCCGGTCAGCCCGCTGTGGGCGGCCAGCGTCCAGGAGCCGACGCTCATCGGCGAGGTGAGCTTGAACACCCGCAGCATGTTGAGGAAGCGCATGGGACGGCCCAGCTCGGCCACGAGGAAGGCCGCACCGGCGCTCGCACCCGCGAAGGCCGTCATCCGGGCGGCCAGTTCCAGCCGGTCCCGCCCGGTGAGGCGGGCGGCCGCCGCCATCGCGCCCGCCGCGCCGGACAGCCCGCCCAGATAGAGGTACGTCGGCATGTGGGGCTCGTGCCAGATGGGCTGCTTGATGACCGGCTGGCCGTAGTAGGACCGGAACTCGGCGTCCGGCACCATCTCGTCCCGGCGCCTCGGCATCAGTGCCTCCCCAGTGTCGCCATCACAGTCGCCCGCCCCCAGGGCCACGAGTCCGGCCGCGAGTCCCGGCTCGCCAGGTCCTCCGCCACTCCCGTCAGCTCCTCTTTCCGAGGAAGCAGGCGGCCACACCGGCGGCCAGGGCGAGCGCGGCCCCGCCCGCCCAGCGCCACATCGCGGGCAGGTCGCGGGTGGTCACCACGGGATCCGGCGGCAGGCCGTACGTCTCCGGCTCGTCGAGCAGGAGGAAGAACGCGCCCGTACCGCCCACCCCGTTGTCCGGGTTCGCGCCGTACAGCCGGGCCTCGGTCGTGCCCTCGGCGTGCAGCCGCTCGACCCGTTCCTCGGCCCGCTGCCGCAGCTCGTCCAGCGGCCCGAACTGGATGGACTTGGTCGGGCACGCCTTGGCGCAGGCGGGCTCCATGCCGCCGCGCAGCCGGTCGTAGCAGAGCGTGCACTTCCACGCGCGGCCGTCGTCCTCCCTGCGGTCGATCACGCCGTACGGGCAGGCGGGGACGCAGTAGCCGCAGCCGTTGCAGATGTCGGACTGCACGACGACGGTGTCGAACTCGGTGCGGAACAACGCCCCGGTGGGGCAGACGTCGAGGCAGGCGGCGTGGGTGCAGTGCTTGCACACGTCCGACGACATCAGCCATCGGGCGTCCTGTTCTATGAACGCCACGTGCCGCCAGGTGCTCGCGCCGAGCGCGCCGGTGTTGTCGTAGGAGGTGGCCCGGAACACGAACCCGTCGTCGGGCACGTTGTTCCACTCCTTGCAGGCCACCTCGCACGCCTTGCAGCCGATGCAGACGGTCGTGTCGGTGAAGAACCCCATCCGCTCAGCCATGGCGATACCTCTCGATCAGGTCGAGCAGCGCCGTGCCGCGCGGGCGCCGTCCCGGCAGGACGTCGCAGGTGCCGGCCTTGCTCTCCTGGATGTAGACGTTCGGGTCGAGCACGATCGACGGCAGGTCGTTGACGACGTCCCCGGTGACCACCCCGCCGCTGCTGTATCCCCAGTGGTACGGCATGACCACCTGGTGGACGGTCCGGCCGTTCAGCCGCAGGGGGCGCACCCGGCCGGTCACGAGCACGCGCAGCTCGATAGCGGTCCGCGCGGTGACGATCGTCGCCCAGTCGCCGTTCTCCAGCCCGATCTCCTCCGCCATCTCCCGTGAGACCTCGCAGAACGCCTCCGGCTGGAGCTCCGCGAGGTAGGGCAGGGGCCTGCTCATGGCGCCCGACGTGTGGTGCTCGGTGAGCCTGCTCGTCGTGTAGACGTACGGGAACCGGGGCGACAGCGCCGGGTTGTACGGGTTCTCCGGCCGATCGATGGTCCGGCGGGCCGGGTTGGCCTGCTGACCGTACAGCGCGTTGCGCACCGGCGACTCGTGCGGCTCGTAGTGGGTGGGCAGCGGCCCGTCGGACAGGCCGGACGGGACGTACAGCCAGCCCCTGCCGTCCGACTGCATGATGAACGGGTCGCTGCCGGCCAGCGCGTCCTGAGCCTTGGCCCCCTCGGGCGGCCGGTAGTCCGGCGCCTTGTCCTCCTCGAAGTCCGGCACGTCGGGGCCGGTCCATCTGGTCCCGTCCCAGTAGACGTACTTCTTCCGCTCGCTCCACGGGCGGCCCTGCGGGTCGGCCGAGGCGCGGTTGTAGAGGATGCGCCGGTTCGCCGGCCAGGCCCAGCCCCATTCGAGCGCGACAGGACCCTGCTCGGTGTGCGGCGTGCGCCGGGCCGCCATGTTGACCCCGTCGGCGTACACCCCGCAGTAGATCCAGCAGCCGCAGCTCGTCGAGCCGTCGGGCTTCAGTTCCCGTAGTGAGGCCAGCAGGCGGCCTCCCGGGCCGGTGCCGTTGATCTCGCGCAGCACGGCCTCGGCGTCGGGATCGCGCTGCTCGCCGATCTCCGGGTAGTCCCAGGTCAGCTCCTTCGCCGGCCGGTCGATCTCGTCGTCGCCGAGGCGCTGCCTGATCCGCTTGCCGAGGTGGTAGAAGAACCACAGGTCGCTGCAGCAGTCGTCCGGCGGGTCGAGGGCCTTCTCCCGCCACTGCAGCAGCCGTTGCGTGTTGGTGAACGTGCCCTCCTTCTCCACGTGGCTCGCGGCCGGCATGAAGAAGACCTCGGTGCCGATCTCCTCGGTCCGCAGCTCGCCCGTCTCGATCTCGGGCGCGTCCTTCCAGAACGTCGCGGTCTCGACCAGCATCAGATCGCGGACCACCAGCCAGTCGAGGTTGGCCAGGCCCAGCCGCTGCGCCTTGCCGTTGGCCGAGCCGACCGCCGGGTTCTCGCCCACGACGAAGTAGCCCTTGACCGTCCCGTCGATCTGGCCCATCACGGTCGCGTAGTGACCGTGGTCGCCGGTGAGGCGCGGCAGGTAGTCGAAGCAGTAGTCGTTGGCCTCCGTCGCCGCGTCGCCCCACCAGGCCTTGAGCAGGCTGACGACGTACGCCCGCCGGTTGCCCCACCAGCCGGTGTCTGCGCCTTCCCGCCTCAGGTAGTCGTCGAGGCCGTCGTGCCGGTGCGCGTGCGGCATCGCGATGTATCCCGGCAGCAGGTTGAACAGCGTCGGGATGTCCGTGGAGCCCTGGATGCTGGCGTGCCCGCGCAGCGCCATGATGCCGCCGCCCGGCCGGCCCATGTTGCCCAGCAGGAGCTGCAGGATCGCGGCGGCCCTGATGTACTGCACGCCGACCGAGTGCTGGGTCCAGCCGACCGAGTAGACCCACGTCGTGGTCCGCTCCCGGCCCGAGTTGGCCGTGATCGCCTCGGCCAGCTCGTGGAACCGCTCCGGCGGGATGCCGCACAGCTCCTCGACCATCTCGGGCGTGTAGCGCGAGTAGTGCCGCTTGAGTATCTGGTAGACGCACCGCGGGTTCGTCAGCGTCGGGTCCTGGGGTGGCGTCGCGCTGGCGCCCGCGCCGCGCGCGCCGTAGGAGTCGGACCCCGCCGCCTCGGCATGGCGCTTGCCGCCCTCGGTCAGCTCCTCCTCTTCCGGCACGTCGCCCTCGTACGCCCAGCTCGACGGGTCGTACCTGCCGGTCTCCTCGTCGTAGCCGGAGAACAGGCCGTCGAGGTCCTCGGTGTCGCGGAAGTCCTTGTTCACCAAGGTCGCGGCGTTCGTGTACGCGAGGACGTACTCGCGGAAGTCGAGCCCGTTCGACAGCACGTGGTTGATCAGCGCGCCGAGCAGCACGATGTCGGTGCCGGCGCGGATCGCGAGATACCTGTCCACGGTCGCGCTGGTCCGGCTGAAGCGCGGGTCGATGTGGAAGACCTTCGCGCCGCGCGCACGCGCCTCCATCACCCACTGGTACCCCACCGGATGGCACTCGGCCATGTTGGAGCCCTGGATGACGATGCAGTCAGCGTTGGCCAGATCCTGCTGATACTGGGTCGCGCCGCCACGCCCGAAGCTGGTCCCCAGACCGGGGACGGTGGAGGAGTGTCATATGCGCGCCTGGTTCTCGACCTGGATCGCGCCGAGGGCGGTGTAGAGCTTCTTCATCAGGTAGTTCTCTTCGTTGTCGAGCGTCGCCCCGCCCAGGCCGGCGATGCCCAGAGTCCTCCTGACCTCCTGCCCCTCGTGCGTCTGCTGCCAGGTCTCGCGCCGGGTCCGCAGGACGCGGTCGGCGATCATGTCCATCGCGGTCTCGAGGTCGAGCGGCTCCCACTCGGTGCCGTACGGCCTGCGGTAGAGGATCTTCGTCTGGCGGCCGGGGTGGGTGACGAGCTGCTTGCTGGCCGATCCCTTCGGGCACAGCCGCCCGCGGGAGATCGGCGAGTCGGGGTCGCCCTCGATCTGGGTGACCTCGCCGTTCTTGACGTAGACGAGCTGGCCGCAGCCCACCGCGCAGTAGGGGCAGACGGAACGCGCGACCGTCTCGGCCCCCTCGACCCGGGGCCGCAGGGCGTCCGTACGCGCCGAGCGCGCCGCCCGCCCTCTGCCGTCCTCTCCCTTGAGCTGCCGGATCACCGGCCAACGGGAGAGCCATCCACCACCCACGACGCCTCTATTGCCCCGGTCGCCGTGTCCTAATCATGAGAAATCGCCGTGTCCTCCCCCACCTGCCGGGACGTGACCGCGTGGAGGTAGCCGCGGGCGAGCGCGCGACGGCCGGCCGAGCGGTGCAGCTCGCCGAGCAGCCGCCGGGTGGCCGCCTCCCCGCTCCGGTCGCCGAGCTGCCGGAAGATCGCCAGTGAGCTCTCCAACCGGGCCGAGCCGTGCCGCCAGTCGCCCCTGGCCGCCTGGAGCCCACCCAGGCCCTGCATCGCGTACGCCGCGCAGTGCCGGTCGCCGAAGCCCTCGAATATCGTCAGCGCCCGGCCCTGGGCGCGCATCGCCCGCCCGGTCTCCCCCGCGAGGTCGTGCAGGCGGCCGATCTGGAGCGACACGCAGCCCTCCCGGTGGGCGTCGCCGAGCTCCCGCGCCATGCGCAGCGCGCCGCCCAGCCAGTCGGCGGCGCCGGTCAGGTCGCCCGTGCTCAGGCAGGTGCGCCCGAGCGCCTGCCGCGCGTACGCCTCGCCCGACCGGTCGTCCAGCGCCACGAACATCCCGAGAGCCCTGCGGAAGTGCCGGGACGCGGTGGCCGGGTCGCCCCGGAACTGGCCGACCGCGCCCAGCCCGCAGACCGACACGGCCTCGCCCCTGACGTCCCCGAGCGTACGGAAGATCGCCCGGGAGCGGCGGAACATGCCGGCCGCCTGGACGTACCTGTCCCGATAGAGGGCCACCTGGCCGAGCCCCCGCAGCATCGCGGCCTCGCCCGCCCGGTCTCCGGCGGCGTGGGCGGCCTCCAGGGCGACGCGGTGGGTCTCCTCCCAGGCGCCGAGGTGACAGCGCAGATCGAAGTACGGCACGAGCGCCGCCGCCAGGCCCCAGGCGGCGCCGGCCAGCCCCGCGTCCGCGGCCAGCCGTACGGCCTCGACCAGGGTCTCGTGCTCGGCCCCGAACCAGGAGACCGGGTCGGCGGCGACCCGGCGCAGGGCGTCCTCGGGCAGCCGCCAGCGCCGGGCGGCGGGCGAGGACAGGCGGAAGACCGTCGTGGGCAGGCGGGCCGTGGCGTGTTCCGCGGCGGCCGTCCAGCCCGCGAGCACGCGCGCCAGCGCCGGCATGTCCGTCTCCCCCGCCTTGTCCCTGGCGTCGACGCGCAGCAGGTCGGGCAGCCGGTAGCGGGGCTGGCCGACGGGGTCGGTCCCCACCGGGCGCAGCAGGTTCGCGTCGACTAACACATCGGTCACGTCGTCGCTGCGGTGCCGGTCGAGCACGGCGTCGACCACCCAGCCGGGCAGCGGCCGGGTGCCGAGCAGGCCGAGCGCGCGGAACGTACGCGCGGCGTCGTCAGGCAGCAGCCGGTAGCTGCGGTCGAAGGACTCACGCACCCCCAGGTCACCGGCGCGCAACTCGGCGAGCCTGACCGTCTCGTCGTCGAGCCGCCGCCGCAGCACGGCAGGGGACCAGCCGGGGCGGGCGGCCAGCCGGGCCCCGGCCACCCGGAGCGCGAGCGGCAGCCGGCCGCAGGCCCGCACGATGGCGGCGGCCTCCTCCGGCTCCCGCTCCAGCCGCTCCGCGCCGACGATCGCCGTCAGCAGCCGCAGCGCCTCGGCCTGCGGCAGGACGTCCAGGTCGATCCGCGCGGCGCCGGGAAGCTCGGTGATGCGGCGCCTGCCGGTCACGACGACGGCGCTGCCGCCGCCCGGCAGCAGCGGCCGCACCTGCGCGGCGCCCGCCGCGTCGTCGAGCACGACGAGCATCGGCCGTTCGGCGAGCAGCGTGCGGTAGAGCGCGGCGCGCTCGTGGACGGTGGGCGGCAGCGGCTCCGCCGCGCCGAGCGCGCGCAGCGCCTCGGCCAGCAGCTCCCCCGGCTCGACCGGCGAGACGGTGTCTGTGGGCTGCGCAGTGCCGTTGGGCTGAGCGGTGCCGTCGGGCTGCGCGGTGCCATTGGGCTGCGCGGTGCCATTGGGCTGCGCGGTGCCGCCCAGCGACAGGAAGAGCTGGCCGTGGGGGTACGCCTCGCGGACGGCGTGCGCGCAGCGCACCGCGAGCGCGGTCTTGCCGACGCCCGGCGGCCCGGTGACGACGGCGACCCCGCCGGGGGCGAGCGCCCGGGTCAGCGCCGCCACCTCGGCGGCCCGTCCCGTGAAGTCGACCAGGTCGGGCGGCAGCTGACGCGGCACGACGCCGGGCGAGGGCGCGGCGGGCGGCACACCGGCGAGCACGGCCTCGTGCGCCCGGCGCAGCTCGGGGCCGGGCTCGATGCCGAGTTCGGTCACGAGCTGCTCGCGGACCGTCGCGAAGGCGTGCAGCGCCTCGCCCTGCCGGCCCGACCAGTGCAGGGCCAGCATGAGCCTGCGCCACAGGTCCTCGCGGAAGGGATGCTCGGCGAGCAGGGCGCGCAGTTCCCCGACCGCCTCGCCGTACTCCCCTGCCGCCATGCGCAGCTCGACCAGGTCCTCGGCGGCGCGCAGCCGCGCCTGGGCGAGCCGGTCGAGCCGGCGGTCCCACAGCGGGCTGCCGGGCAGGTCGGACAGCGGGACGCCCTGCCACAGCGCCAGCGCCCGAGCCAGCAGTTCGGCCGCCTCGTCCGGCCGGCCCCGCGCCCGGCACTCCCGCGCGGCCGCCACCCGCTCCTCGAACAGCAGCAGGTCGAGCTCGTGCGGCGGCAGCTCGATCGCGTACCCCGCCCCCACGGCCCGGATACGAGCCGGGGCCTGCCCGAGCTCCGCGCGCAGGGCGCTCGCGTACGTCCGGAGGTTGGCCGCCGTCGACCGCGGCCGGCGGTCCGGCCACAGCACCTCGGCCAGCTCGTCGCCGCCGACCGTGTGGTTGGCGTGGAGAAGAAGGGTGGCCAGGAGCATGCGGGGTTTCGGGCCGCCGAGCCGTGGTGCCGGGCCCGCCAGGCGGACCTCCAGGGGACCGAGCACGCTGAACATGGGCTGATCGACTGTCATGACCGCGTTGCTCCTCGAAGGACCGGTACGCCATGACTCGCCCTCTCTTTGTACCGAGTCTTGATGTTTTTTGTGCAGTAGATTCCGACTCTTTTTGGTCATGAGACTCAAATCGCTTGTCACGGCGGGCCTCGCGGTGGTGCTCGGCCTCGCGTTCGGCGCCGCGACCGCCCCGGCCGCCTCCGCCGCGGGTCCGCGCCCGGACTTCCAGATGCCGTTCCCCTGCGGCCAGGTGTGGACGGGCAACTCCAGCGCCAGCAGCGCCCACCAGTCGTACGAGATCGACTTCAACCGCGGCAGCACCGCCGACGCGGACCTCGGCGACCCGGTTGTGGCGGCGGCGGCCGGCACGGTCGTCATCGCCGCCAACCAGGGGTCGACCAACGGCTTCGGCAACCTCGTCAAGATCGACCACGGGGGCGGCTGGTTCACCTACTACGCCCACCTGCGGATCATGTCGGTGAGCCAGGGCGCACAGGTCAGCCAGGGCCAGAAGATCGGCGAGGTCGGCAACACCAGCAAGCCGGGCAACAACATCTCCCCGCACCTGCACTACGAGGTGCGCACCAGCGACACGTCCTACCCCGCCAACATCCAGAAGGCGGTGTTCGACGGGGTCACGTTCGGCTACCCCGTGCAGACCGTGACCTCGCACAACTGCGGCGGCGGATCGACCAACCCGTACACCCCGCAGGAGGTCTGCGGCAGCGGCTACTCGGTGATCGACTCGGCCGCCCTCGGCACGGCGGGCACCGTCTATCTGCTCTACAACTCCGGCAACGGCTACAACTGCGTGGTCACGATGAAGAAGACGTCGCTGGGCACGGCCACCGCGACCAGCGCCTACCTGGAGGTCCAGGGCAGGACCCGGGTGACCGACTCAGGCAACTACGGCTACTACGCCGGACCGGTGCGCGCCTCGGCCGCCGACACCTGCGTCAGGTGGGGCGGCAAGGCGGGCTCGTCCACCTACGACAGCCCCTTCGAGCACTGCGGCTGACCCCCATGACCGAACCCCTGATCGTCCGCGTGTCCCGGCGTACGGCCCTGACCGCCGTCGGCGTCGTGACGCTCCTGCTGTGCCTGGCCTGGCTCGTCCCGGCCGGGCCGGCCTCGGCCGCCGAGGGCCCGCTCGCCGCCGCCTTCACGCGGGCGGCGGCGGCCCACGACGTCCCCCGCGACCTGCTCGTCGCGCTCGCCTACGCCGAGACCCACCTCGACGGCCATGGCGGCAGGCCGAGCGCGAGCGGCGGGTACGGCGTGGCGCACCTGGTCAGCAATCCCACGGCGCACACCCTGGAGGAGGCGGCGCGGCTCACCGGCGCGCCGGTCGCCTCGCTCAAGGCCGACGACGCGGCCAACGTGGCCGGCGCGGCGGCCGTCCTGCGGGCCAGGGCCGACGCCCTGGGCCTGGACGCCGCCGCCCGCGCCGACACCGGTCGCTGGTACACCGCCGTCGCGCGTTACGGCGGGGCGAGTGCGCCCGAGGTCGCCCGGCTGTACGCGGACGCCGTCTACGACCTGCTGTCGGCCGGGTTCACGGCGCGGACGCCGGCGGGCGAGACGATCATCGTGGCGGCTCATCCGGTGAATCCGGACCGGGGAGCCCTCGCGGGCGCCCGCGACCTGGACCGGCCGGAGAACCGCACGCTCGCCGCAGCGGCCGTCGACTACCCCGGCGCGACGTGGGTGGCGGCCAGCAGCGCCAACTACGCGGTGTCCGACCGGCCGGCGAGCGACGCGATCGACCGGATCGTCATCCACGTCACCCAGGGCTCGTACGCCGGGACGATCTCCTGGTTCCAGAACCCCGCCGCCCAGGTCTCCGCGCACTACGTCGTACGGTCCTCCGACGGCGCGATCACCCAGATGGTGCGGGAGAAGGACCGGGCCTGGCACGCGGGCAACTCCGACTACAACCACCACTCCATCGGGATCGAGCACGAGGGATACGTGGACGACGCGTCCTGGTTCACCGACGCGATGTACCGCTCCTCGGCCGCCCTCGTCCGCTCCATCGCCGCGCGGTATGGCATCCCCAAGGACCGGTCCCACATCGTGGGGCACTACCAGGTCCCCGGGAGCGACCACACCGACCCCGGGCCGTACTGGGACTGGAACAGGTACATGCAGTACGTCACGGGCGGCGGCGGGACCGGCAACCCGTACACGCCGGAGCAGGTGTGCGGCACCGGCTACTCGGTGATCGACTCGGCCGCCCTCGGCACGGCCGGCACCGTCTACCTGCTCTACAACTCCGGCAACGGCTACAACTGCGTGGTCACGCTGAAGAAGACGTCGCTGGGCACGGCCACCGCGACCAGCGCCTACCTGGAGGTCCAGGGAAAGACCCGGGTCACCGACTCCGGCGACTACGGCTACTACGCCGGGCCGGTCCAGGCGGCAGCGGCGGACAAATGTGTGAAGTGGGGCGGCAAGGCGGGCTCGTCCACCTACGACAGCCCCTTCGAGCACTGCGGCTGACCTCTTCCTGATCCGAAGCAAGATCCTCGCACCGTCTCTGGGAGATTGATGAGAGCTTGGGTCCCGCGGGGTGTAGAGCCCGCAGGGAGGGCATTAAGGGCCTGATCCGGCACTCTTCGTGGGCGACTCATGCCCGCGGGACCACCCTCACGCAGAGGACATCGATGAGCGACCAGCCGCCCGAGTGGGCGAGAAATCTTGAGAAAGCGGCGATCGAGGCGGCCAGGGCCGTCGAACGCGCCGGCCGCGCCCTGAGCAAGGCGGTGGAGCAGGCACAGCGCACCGCCAAGGCTCAGGCGGCCATGGCAGCCGCCTACCAGGCGGATTTGGAAGGGCTGGAAAGGGTGCTGCGGGACCTTCCCGCGGAGCAGGTCAGGGACATCTCGGCGGCCGCTGCGGTGGTGACGGCGACCGCCGACCAGGTGCTGGCCCAGACGCCGAAGGACGACCTCTGAGCCGGTGACAGCGGATGCGCCCCGGGCCCGTCCCGAAGCGGCGGGACAGGTATCCACAGCCTGTGGACGACCGCAGGGTCCTGTGCTTGTCCACCTGAGGTTTTCCGCACCCCTGGGATGGGGCGCACCGGAGAGAGCCCGGCGGCGCCCCTCATGGTGACCGCATCGCCCGGCTTCTAGCGTCACCCGCATGAACACCGCAGAAATCGGAGGAATCGCCGGGTGGGCGATGGAGCTCACCGAACGCCTGGGCGCACCGGGCGCCGGCGTCGCGATCGCCCTGGAGAACCTGTTTCCCCCGCTGCCCAGCGAGATCATCCTGCCGCTCGCCGGGTTCACCGCCTCGCGCGGGGACATGAGCCTGGTCGCCGCCCTCCTGTGGACGACCGCGGGCTCCGTCGTGGGTGCGCTCGCGCTGTACTGGGTGGGCGCACTGCTCGGCCGGGAGCGTACGGTGGCCATCGCGGCACGCCTGCCGCTCGTCAAGATCTCCGACATCGAGAAGGCGGAGGCGTGGTTCGCCCGGCATGGTGTGAAGACGGTGTTCTTCGGGCGCATGATCCCGATTTTTCGCAGCCTGATATCGGTCCCCGCCGGTGTGGAACGCATGCCGCTCGGCACCTTCCTCCTGTTCACCACGCTCGGCAGCCTGATCTGGAACACCGTGTTCGTGCTGGCGGGTTACCTGCTCGGCGAGAACTGGCACCTCGTCGAGGAGTACATGGGGATCGTGTCCAAGGTGGTCGTGGCGGCCGTCGTGCTCGTCGTCGTCCGGTTCGTGGCCGTACGGCTGCGGGAACGGCGCGGCCAGGGACGCCATGCCCGTTGACCAGCCGCTCCCCGGTCAGGTCGGCGGGCAGGTCGGCGGGCAGGTCGGCGGGCAGGTCCGCGGCGGCGTACGGACCGGAGCGCGGGCGGTGCCCCGGAAGGCCCACGGCGCTGCCGGAATCACCGTCGCAGCAGGTCGGCAGTCCCAGGACACGGCGCGAACCGCCGCGAAGGAGCCGATGAACGTCACACGCGCCCTCAGGATCCTCGCGGCGCTCGTCATCGGCGCGCTGACGGCGGTCGTCGAGCTGGCCTGCCTGCTGGTGGCCGCGCCTGTCGCCCTGCTCTGCCTGCCGCACCCTGGCGCGCGACGGGCCGGGGAACGGGTGCTGCGGGCCGTGGCCGTTCCGCTGGCCCGGGTCGAGATGCGCAGGCTCGGCCTGCTCGGCGGCCTCGACCTCACCGTCGGGACCGGCCGGGTCGCCGGGTATCTCGCGGCCCGGTGGCCGGTCGGCCTGCTCGGCGGCCTCGTGCTCTTCCTGCTGGCGGTGGGCGTGAGCACATGCGTGTATTTCGTGTGGAGCTGGGCCCACGGGCAGAACCCCGACGGCATCCCGCCGACTCCCGGCATTCTCGCCTACTTCGGGGTGGCCGGGCTCGTCCTGCTGTTCCTCGACATCATGGGCATCCAGGGCGTCGCCGCCCTGGAACTGCGGGTCGCCCGCCGCTTCCTCGGCCCCAGCCCCACCGAGCTGCTTGAGCGCCGCATCGACGAGCTGGCCAGGACCCGCGCCGGCATCGTGAGCGCGGTGGACCAGGAGCGGCGCAGGATCGAGCGCGACCTGCACGACGGCGTGCAGCAGCGGCTGGTGGCGCTCGCCGTGCTGATCGGGCGGGCCCGGCGCGGGCGCACCCCGCAACTGCGCGACGACCTGCTCCAGCAGGCCCACGAGGAGGCCCAGGAGGCCCTTCGCGAGTTGCGCGAGGTGGCCTGGCGGGTCTACCCCGCCGAGCTCGACACGCTCGGACTGCGCGAGTCCCTGGCCGCCGTCGCCGAGCGGGCCGGGATGCCCGTCACGGTCGCGTACGACCTGACCGCACGCCCACCCACCGAGGTGGAGACGGCGGTCTACTTCGTCGTGCGGGAGGCTGTGACGAACGCCGCCAAGCACGCGGCGGCGGGGCAGGTGCGGGTGGAGATCCTGGAGGACGAGGACACGATCGTCGTGCGAGTGCGCGACGACGGGCGGGGCGGCGCCGACCCCGGCGGGGGCGGCCTGTCCGGGCTGGCCCGCAGGGTCGCCGCCCTGGACGGCCGGTTCCGGGTGGACAGCCCGCCCGGCGGCCCGACCACCGTGAGCGCGGAGCTGCCCTGCGGGTGACCCTGGCCCAAGGCCGGATTCCTCCTGAGAGAAGGGCTGATCCGGCTGCCCGTCGAGGAGGGCCGCGACATGCCCACGACGGTCGGCTTCGCCGTCGAGCGGGTCAGCGTTGCCCGACATCCGCGCGCTTGGCCGCGGCGACCACCGAGACCCAGGCCATTGCGGCCAGCACCCCGACGCACAGGGTGAGGGAACCGGCCCGCCCGCCGGACATCGCCCATCCGTTGCCCAGCAGGAGGGCCAGGCCGCCGAGACGGGAGGCGACCGCGTGTCCGGCCCGCCCCGCGCGGGAGAAGTGCCGACCGAGGACGAAGCAAGCGGCGATGAGCGCGGTGAAGGCCACCGAGCCGGCCGCCATGTGCAGCATCGCGTGCCAGCTCATCCCGGCCGGGGCTCCCAGCGGGGTGCCCGCGGGGAAGCCGTCCCCCGGATCCATGCTGAAGACCCCCGCCGCTGCCAGTCCCACGCCCTCGACGAGCAGCAGCCTGGGCGCCCACGTCGCTCCGGGCGTGCCGCGCATGACCCTGCGCAGTCCGATCGCCCCGGCGACCGTCAGGACGGCGGTGATCCAGAAGTTGCCGATCTGCACCCACCCGAGGTCGCCCGTGCTGAGCATGCTGAGCGGGTGGCGGAGCAGGTCGAATCCCTCCCGGGTGAACGCCTGCGTCAGCGAGACGATCCCGAAGACGGGCGTGGTGAGCACGGCGCAGGTCAGCAGCGCACGCGTCGACCCAGTGGAAGTCGGCTGCACGGTGGACTGCGCGGTGGACTGCGCGGTGGACTGCGCGGTCGGATGCGCGGTGGACTGCGCGGTCGGATGCGCGGTGGGCCGCACGGAGGACCGAGCGGTCGGCTGCGCGGTGGCCCGAGCGGTCGGATGCGCGGTGGGCTGGGCGGTGGACTGTGTGGCGGTCATGGCCGTTCCCTTCTTCGGCGTCCCGGGCTTCCATGTCCGGGCCTTCAGTGCTCCGGTCTTCGGTGCTCCGGGCCTTCAGTGCTCCGGGCTTCGCTGTCCCGGTCTTCGGTGCTCCGGGCTTCGCTGTCCCGGTCTTCGGTGGTGCCGGCCGGTGTGGTGTCCGGCCTCGCTGACGCGTCGAACGGCCGCCGCGCGATTCGACCACCCGTGCCCACCCCGTGCCCACCCGTGCCGTCCGACCCCGACCACCTGCGGCGTTGCCATGCGTGCGCATTCCCTGTCATATGCGCATTCCCTGTCACATCTCGGCAGAGGCCCAGGTCATCGCATGCCAGGATCGGAGCCTGTCGATTCCGGCTCGTCCCGTACGACGTGGAGGTGACGGCGGGGACCGGCGAACGGCCCGGCCGGCCACAGGATCAGAAAGAAGGAGAACGACGATGCGGTTCCTGATGACCACCAAGGGCGGCTCCCGGACGCCGGACGCGGCGATGATGGCCGAGATGGGCGCCTTCATCGAGGAGATGACCCGGGCGGGCGTGCTGCTGGCCACCGGCGGGCTGGAGCCCGGCGGCTTGCGGATGATCTCCTCCGGCGGCGAGATCACCGTGACCGACGGCCCCTTCACCGAGGCGAAGGAGGCGATCGTCAGCTTCGCCCTGATCGAGGCGCGGTCCCGCGAGGAGGCCGTGGAGCTGGCCCGCCGCTTCTGGAAGATCGTCGGTGACGGTGAGGGCGCGATCCAGCGGGTGTTCGGGCCCGAAGACGCCCCCGGGCCCGGCCCCCGCTGACGGCGTGATCCGGCAGGTCTCCGGCCCGCAGGCGCCCCCGGTGACGTACGCGCCGGGTTGCGCGGCGGGCGGGCCGGTGCTGTCATCGGTCGAATGACGTTCCTGGACGCCCATCGCGTCGTGGACGCGGTCTGGAAGATGGAGTCCGCGAGGATCGTCGCCGGCCTCGTCCGGATGGTCGGCGACGTCGGCCTGGCGGAGGAGCTGGCGCAGGACGCGGTCCTCGCCGCGCTGGAGCAGTGGCCCGAGGCGGGCGTCCCCGACAACCCGGGCGCCTGGCTCATGGCCATCGCCAAGCGCCGTGCCGTCGACCACCTGCGCCGGGAGGAGCGGCGGGAACGCGGGCAGGAGTTGCTCGCCCACGATCTCGGCACCCGCCCGGACGACGGCGAGCGTGACGTGGACGACCTGGTGGACGCGCTCGACGGGGAGGTCGGCGACGACGTCCTCCGGCTGATGTTCGTCTCCTGCCACCCGGTGCTGTCCACCGAGGCCCGGGTCGCGCTCACGCTGCGGCTGATCGGCGGCCTGCGGACCGACGAGATCGCGCGGGCCTTCCTCGTCTCCGAGAGCGCGGTCGCCCAGCGGATCGTGCGGGCCAAGCGGGCGCTCTCCGACGCGCACGTCCCCTTCGAGGTCCCCTCGGGGCCGGAACGGGCCGCCCGGCTGTCGTCGGTGCTCGAAGTGATCTATCTCGTGTTCAACGAGGGATACGCGGCGACGGCGGGCGACGACCTGATGCGCCCGTCCCTCTGCCTGGAGGCGCTGCGCCTGGGCCGCGTCCTGGCCGAACTGACTCCGGACGAGGCCGAGGTGCACGGCCTGGTCGCGCTGATGGAACTGCAGCAGTCGCGGTCGGCCGCGCGTACCGGCCCCTCGGGGGAGCCCGTCGTGCTGCACGAGCAGAACCGGGGGCGCTGGGACCCGCTGCTCATCCGGCGCGGCTTCGCGGCGCTGCTGCGGGCGCGGCAGGCCGGCGGCCCCCTCGGCCCGTACGTGCTGCAGGCGGCCATCGCGGCCTGCCACGCGCGGGCCGCCACCCCGGAGGAGACCGACTGGCCGCAGATCGCGGCGCTCTACGAGGCCCTCGTGAGGGTGCTGCCGACGCCGGTCGTCCAGCTCAACCGCGCGGTCGCGCTCGCCATGGCCTACGGGCCGCGCGCCGGTCTCACGCTGGTGGACACGCTGACCGGCGAACCGGCGCTCAAGGGCTACCACCTGCTGCCCGCCGTACGCGGGGACCTGCTGGCCCGGCTCGGACGGCACGGCGAGGCCCGGGCGGAGTTTGAACGTGCGGCCTCCCTCACCCGCAACACCCCGGAACGGGCAGTGCTGCTGCGGCGCGCCGCGACCTGCGCCGAGGAGGCGACGGCGGAGGCCGCTGAGGCCGGTCGCGAGGAGGCGACGGAGGCCAGGCCCGCGAAGGCGATCGGTCAGCCGCCGGCCGGTCGGCGGGCGGCGGATGGGGACGTCACGCTCGGCAGGGCCATGGGGCTCTTCCTCGCCCGGCCCGATCTGCGCGCCGACACCGTCCGCTCCTACACCCAGACCCTGTCGCGGCTGTGCCGGCACCTCGGCGAGGACGTCCCGCTGCGGGACGTGACCTCCCACCGGGTCGCCGAGGTCTTCGCCGCGGCGTGGGGGACGGCGGCGGGCGCGACGTGGAACCGGCACCGCGCGGCGCTGCGGTCGTTCGCCTCGTGGGCGGCCGAGCGCGGCTGGGCCACCGCCGACCTCGCCGCCCCGCTCGACCGGCGACCCGAACCCCGCGCCCGCACCCGCCCCATCGACAGGTCGCGGCTGGAGAGCCTGTGGGAACGGCCGGACGTCCCGTTGCGCGAGCGCACGCTGTGGCTGCTGCTGTACGAGAGCGCGGCCCCGGCCGACTGGGCGCTCTCGCTCAACGTGGAGGACCTCGACCTGCCCGGCATGCGCGGCGAGGTGAAGGCCAGGCGGCATTGGCTGCGCTGGCAGTCCGGCACGGCCGCGCTCCTGCCCCTCCTCGTCGGCGACCGCCGCCGGGGCCCGCTGTTTCTCGCCGACCGCAGGCCGGGGCCGGGCCGCATGCCGGCGGCGGCCGACCTGTGCCCGCACACGGGCCGGGGCCGCCTGTCGTACGAGCGGGCGGAGTACCTGTTCAAACGGGCCACCAGGGACCTCGACCCGGAGGGAGGCGGCTACACGCTGCACCGCCTGCGTCACTCGCGCCTGGCCCACCTCGGCGAGGACGGCTGGTCGGCGCCGATGCTCATGTCCCTGTCCGGCCACGCCAGCGCCAGGACCCTGCACGGCTTCGTCAGAGTCCCGCGACCCGCGGATACCGTTGCCTGAGTGGGGAGGAAAGCGGCATATCTCAAGGACGTCCTGCTGTGGGCGGTCCTCGGCCTGCCGGCGCTGTGGGCGGGCCTCACGAACATCCTGGCCGACAGGTACACCTGGCCCGAGGTGACCGCCGGGCTGGCGGCCATCGGCGTCGCCGTCGCACTCGCCCGGCCCCGGCCGCTGGGGGCGATGCTCGTGACGGCCGCGCTGTGGGCGGGCTCGGTGGCCGTGCGGGGCGACCCCACCGTCTTCTTCCCGGCCCTGGTGGTGATGAGCTACCTGGCCGGGGTACGCATGGCCCGGGCCCGCCCCGCCCTGCTCGGACTGTCGGCCGCCGCGGTCGTCGCCGCCACCGTCGTCCCGCTCGTACGGTGGCTTCTCGCGGCGCAGTGGGATCTGGGCGCGTGGTTCTTCGCCGTCACGGGCATCGCACTGTTCGGACTCGTGCCGTGGCTCGCGGGCCACGCCAGGCACCAGAGCCTGGCCCTGACCAGGGCGGGCTGGGAGCGCGCCGGGCATCTGGAGCGCGAGCGCCGCATGCTCGCCGAGCAGGCGAGGCTGCGGGAGCGGGCGGCCATCGCGAGGGAGATGCACGACCTGCTCGGTCACGACCTGAGCCTGGTCGCGCTGCGAATCGGCGCCCTGGAGGTCGCCGCCGACCTGCCCGAGAGCCGGCGCCGGGCGGCGGGCGAGGCCCGCGAGGCGGTCACGGCCGCGGCGGAGCGCCTGCGTGACATCGTCGCCGTGCTCAGGGACGGCGACGATCCCGGCGACCCGGCACACAAGGAAACGGCACACGCAGGCACGGCGCACGGGGGCACGGAACACGGGGGCACGGAACACGGGGGCACGGAACACGGGGGCACCGCGGACGAGGATCCGTCCGAGGAGAGCGTGGGCGAACTGGTCCGGCGCGCCGGCGCCGCCGGCATGCCGGTCACGCTGCACGGTGCGCAGGAGGAGGCGCGGGTCCCCGCGCCGGTGCGCGCCACCGTGCGGCGGGTCGTCCGGGAGGGGCTGACCAACGCGGCCAAGCACGCGCCCGGCGCCCCGGTCACCGTACGGCTCGCGCACGCACCGGGCGAGGCCGTGGTCACCGTCGCCAACGCCGCACCGCGACGGCCCGGCCGCGGCGTGACGGGCGGATACGGACTGCGGGCGCTGGCGGAGCGGGTCCGGCTGCAGGGCGGGTCCCTGAGCGGCGGCCCCGCCGGCGGCGGATTCACCCTGACCGTACGGCTGCCGCACACCGCCGCCCGGCCCGCCGGTTCTTCGCCGGCCGAGTTCCCCGCCTCCCAGAACGCCGACAACCGTGAAACGGCGTCGCGGCCGGTGGACGTGGATCTGGCGCTGGCCCGGCGGCGGGTACGCCGTACGCGACTGGCCGCCGCGCTGGTCTCCCTCGGGGCGGCGGCCGGAGTGGCGGCGTTCGTGCTGGGGTTCATGGTCTACGAGGCGGCCACCTCCGTCCTGCCGCCGGCCGAGTTCGCCCGGCTGCGGGTCGGGCAGGCCGAGCGGGAGGTCGCGGCGGTGCTGCCGGCCAGGACCAGGATCGACGACCCGTCGTGGCCCGAGCCGCCGATCCCTCTCGGCGCGCGATGCCGCTACTACAGCACCAGCCCGGAGCCGTTCGGCGAGTTGAAGCTCTACCGGCTGTGCTTCGCCGGGGGCCGGCTGGTCGGCAAGGACTTCCTGCCCTGACCTGCGCGGGCTCGGAGACTTCCCGTGGTTCCGTAGCATCGACCCGTGGTTGACGGAACGGTGCACGCGATCCGGGTGGTCCTCGCCGACGACGAACCGGTGATCCGCGCCGGGGTCCGGGCGATCCTGGCGGCGGACCCGGGCATCGACGTGGTCGCCGAGGCCGCCGACGGGCGTGCGCTGGTGAACGCCGTCCTGGCGCACCGGCCCGACGTCGCGCTCGTCGACATCCGGATGCCCGGCCTGGACGGGCTGGCCGCCGCGGCCGAGGTGCGCAGGGCCGCCCCCGGCACCGCCGTGCTGATCATGACGTCCTTCGGCGAGGACGCCTACGTCGCCCGGGCGCTGGGCGACGGCGCGGCGGGGTTCCTGCTGAAGACCGGGGATCCGCGCGAATTTCCCCTCGGGGTGCGGGCGGCGGCCGAGGGCGGGGCGTACCTGTCGCCGCCGGTGGCCGCACGGGTCATCCGGGGACTCGCCGGCGACCGACTGTCGCGCGCGGCCGCGGCCCGCGAGCAGGTCGCGGCGCTGACCAACCGGGAGCGCGAGGTGCTCGCCCTGGTCGGCGAGGGCTTGTCGAACGCGGGCATCGCCGCCCGCCTGCACCTCGCCGAAGGCAGCGTGAAGACCTACGTGAGCACGATCATGGCCAAGCTGGGCGTGCCCAACCGGGTGCGGGCGGCGGTCATCGCCCACGAGGCGGGACTGGCGGGCGGGCGGTAGTCAGCACCGCCGACAGCGCCGGCCGCCGCCGCATCGCGGAGACCAGGGTGGTCGCCGGGTTCCGCAGGGCCAGCAGGACCAGCGGCGCGATCAGCGCGCCGAACAGCAGCCCCGCCGCCACGTCGTGGGGGTAGTGGACGCCGACGAAGACCCTGGAGAACGCCTCCAGCAGCGCGAGCGCCGGTGCCGCCACCGCCATGCCACGCCACAGGGCGACCAGCGCGACGGCCGCCGCCGCGGCGAAGGTCGCGTGGTTGCTCGGCAGCGACCAGTCGCCGTACGGCGGGCAGTGCGCCACGGTGACCACGTCGGTCATGTCCCAGCAGGGGCGGCGCAGCCGCAGGAGGCTCTTGACGCCCTCACTCGCGAGGTAGGCGGTCACCACCGCGACCGGTGCGAGCAGGGCGAGCGCCATCCTGCGGTCGTCCTCTCGCCGCGCCCGCCACCAGCCGAAGACGAGGAACGCGAAGAGGATCGCGGGGACGGCGTCCGTCGCGATCTCCGCCGCGTCGCGCACCCATGCCGGGGTGTGCAGGGCGAACGCGGTGACCTCCCGATACCACTCGGCGCTGATGTCCGGGACGTCCTCGATCTCGTTGCCCACCGGTTCCCCTCCGTGCTGCGTCCTGCCGGTCCGTCCGGCCCCTCGACCCTAGGAACCGGACGGACGGCGGGCAGTCGCGGAAAGTCGCCGGTGACCATTCACTTTGGTCAATGTTTCGCCGGGACGGCCTGCCTCCGGCGGGTGAACCACGCGTACGCCAGGGCGGCGCCGCCGACCAGCAGCGGCCAGACGAGGTAGACCCCCGACGCGGCGACCAGCAGGGCGACCGCCACGAGCGCGAGCAGGGCGGCGGCCCTGGCCCGGCCGCGCGGCAGCAGCCGGATGGCGGCCGCCACGCCGATCGCGTAGACCACCACGAACGACCCGTTGGTCATCAGCACCAGCGGACGGATGCCCGTCCCCGCCGCGTACACGACGGCGAGCGCCAGGAAGGACAGCACGGCGACGACCGCGAGGCTGCGCCGGGGCACCTCCCCGGCGACGCTGCCGCGGGAGAGCCAGCCGGGCAGGGCGCCGTCGCGGCCGAGGGCCGCGCCGAGCTTGGCCGCCCCGGCCCAGTACGCGTTCATCGCGCCGAGCGTCAGCAGCAGCGCGGCCACGGCGGCGAGCAGCCGGGCGTTGCCGCCGAGGCCGAGGGCCAGCAGGTCGCCGAGGGGCGCCCGCGCGCCTCCGGCGGCCGGGCCGAGGACGGCGACGGTGGCGAAGGCGACCGACAGGTACAGCACGCCGACCAGCACGACGGCGGCCGCGGCGGCCCTGGGCAGGTCCCTGGCGGGCCTGCGGAAGTCGGCGGCGAGATGGGTGATCGCCTCCCAGCCGGCGAAGCTCCACACCAGCAGGGCCGCCGCCGGGGCGATGGCCGCCCAGCCGTGCGGGGCGAACGGCCGCAGGTTGGCCACGTCGGCGTGCGGGAGCGACAGCGCGACGGCGACCACGAGCAGCGCGACCAGCAGCCCGGCCAGCCCGAGCTGCACCCGGCCGGTCACCCGCAGACCCGAGGCGTTCGACACGGTCACGATCACCATCAGCCCCGCCGCCGTCAGCGTCGCGGTGCCGGTCCCGCCGCCCACCGCCGCGGCGACGTACTCGCCGCCGAACAGCGCGGCGGCGGCGGCGCTCGGCGGGATCGCGAAGTAGAAGCACCAGCCGACGACGACGGCGGCCCGGTCCCCGAAGGCGAGGCGGGCGTAGGTCGACACGCCGCCGGAGTCCGGGTGGCGCGCGCCGAGCGCGGCGAACGCCGCGGCCAGCGGGGCGGACAGCACGACCAGGCCGAGCCAGGCCAGCAGCGACGCCGGCCCGGCCGCCTGGGCCGCGAGCGCGGGCAGGGCGATGACGCCCGTGCCGAGCACCGCGCCGACGTACATGGCGGCGCCCTGGGCCGCCGTGAGGCGGCCCGCCGGTGTAGTAACGCGTGCGGCAGCCGGTGTGACGGCAGGGGTGACGCTGGTGCGAGCCATGCGCGTTCACCTTCCACTCAGGGGAGTGGCCGGCCGGGGATTCCCGGCCGGCCCAGGTAGGGGAGCTGTCTCAGGCGGTGGTGCTGAACTCGAGGCCGGCGGGCAGGTCGGAACGGCGGGTGACGTTGAGCTTGCGGTAGATCCTGGTCAGGTGCTGCTCGACCGTGCTGACCGTGATGTACAGCTTGTCGGCGATCTCGCGGTTGGTGTATCCGACCGCGGCGAGCGAGGCCACCCTGCGCTCGGCTTCGCTCAGCGTCCCCGGGCCGCTCTCCGTGCGGGGCGGCTCGGCCGGCTGCCCGGGACCGCCCTGGGTGAGCGCGTTGACCAGCGGGGCGGCCTCGCACTCCTCCGCGATCCGCTGCGCCTGCCTGGCGACCGTACGGGCGCGGCGCAGCTCCCCCACCGCCTGGTAGGCGTCGGCCAGGTCGGCCAGGGCCCGGGCCAGCTCGTACTGGTCGCCGCTCGCCTGGAGCATGTCGGCGGCGCGGCGCAGCAGCGGGGGACGCTGCCGGGGCTCGCTCGCGGCGGCGGTCAGCCGCAGACCGGTCCCGCGGGCGCGGACCGGGCCGGGGGCGCAGCGGGCCACGTGCTCGTCCAGCAGCGGCCGGGCACGCTCCGGGCGGCCCATGCCGATCAGCGCCTCGGCCGCGCCCGTCCGCCAGGAGACCAGGCCGGGCGTGTCGAGGCTCCAGGAGCCCATCAGCTCGCCGCAGGTCTGGAAGTCGCGCAGCGCCATCCCGAGGTCGCCGGTCGCCAGGTGGTAGCGGCCCCGCGCGTTCAGGTAGTGCAGGCCGTACCGGGTCTGGAGCATGGCCTCGGGCACCGGCTGGTTCACCAGCTGCACGGCCTCGTCCAGCCGGCCCATCGCGGTCACCGCCGTCAGCAGCACCGACATCGGACCGCCGACCGCGACCCCCCAGCTCGTCGGCGGGATGAGCCGTACGGCCATCTGGGCCAGGCTCTCGGCGCCTTCCAGGTCGCCCTGCCGCAGGCTGATCTCGGCGCGCAGCGCCGCGAGGCGGGCCTGCCTGCTGGGGGCCCGGCGGCTGGCGGCCTCCTCGAAGAACAGGTCGCACCAGGGCGCGGCCAGGTCGGGCCGCTCGCCGTAGATCAGCGCGAGCAGGGCGCACTCGACGGCGTCCATCGACATGTCGTCGAGGCGGGAGCCGCGCAGGATGCGCTCCACGTCGGCCAGCGTCTGCGGGTGCGGGCCCTTGGTCAGCACCGCCGCGAGCGCGGTGGCGGCCTCCAGCCGGCCGATGACCGGCGCGGACGGCGGCGCCTGCGTGCTCATGTCGGTGACCCTCGGGATGTGCGCCAGGAACGGCGTGTAGGAGCAGCGCAGCCACGGCCGGGCGGCGCGGATCTCGGCCACGGTCTCCGCGTCCATGATCGAGCCGATCCTGCCCAGGTGGTCGAGCACGTCGCGGGCGTCGTCGAAGCGGCCGTGCCACAGCAGCGCCTTGGCCAGCACGACCGCGTCGGAGCCGCGCAGGTGGCCGCGGTGCATGGCGTCGGTGAGCTCGTCGAGGTGGGCCGCCGGGGCGCTCGGGTTGAGCCGCCACTCCGCCCGCACCAGCGTCGTCTTGATGGTGGCCCTGCGCTGGTCGTCGGTGCACGCGCCGTCGGCCAGCCGCAGGTAGTCGACGGCGGGCTCGACCCGTCCCTCGCCGAGCGCCTGCCGGGCCGCCTCCTCCAGGATCGGTACGGCCCAGGGCCCACCATTGTGCTGGGCGGCCAGCAGGTGCTCGGCGATCACGGCGGCCGGGGCGCCCTGGCCGTACGCCAGCTCGGCGGCCCTGCGGTGCAGGTCGGTCCGCTCGTGCCGGTCCAGGTCGGCGAGCACGGCCGCGCGCGCCTGGGGGTGGCGCAGGTGCAGGTCGGCGCCGACCAGCCCGGCGTTGTGCAGCGCGTTGAGCGCCTGGACGACGGTTCCGGCGTCGAGGTCGAGCAGCCGGTCGAGGTGACCGGGGTCGCCGGCGACCGCCAGGCCTCGCGCGACGCGGGCGGCGAGCGGGTGCCCGCGACGCAGGCACGACTGCACCGCCTGGCGGTAGGCGTCGCCCGCGAGGATCTCGTCGGGCCCCGCATCCGTGTCACTGCCGACCGGGGCGCCCCGGGTGCCGGCCGCGGTGTCGGCCACGGTGCCGGCCGCGGTGTCGGCCGCGGCGAGGTGGTCCTCGACGAGCGCGCCCACGAGCAGCGGGTTGCCGCCGCTGACCGCGTGCCAGTCCGCGGCGAACCGCCGGGCGACGTCGTCGCCCACGATGTCGGCGGCCATGATCTCGACGCCCTCGCGGGACAGGGCCGACAGCGGGAGGCGGCGGCAGTGCGGCTGGCGCAGCAGTTCGGTCTGGAACAGCGACGGGGCGTTCCACGTCTCCTCCGACTGGCTGAAGATCGCCAGGATGTGGGCGAAGCGCAGCCTGCGGGCGAGGTAGGCCAGGCAGAGCTGCGAGGCGCGGTCGGCGTGCTGGATGTCGTCCACCACGATCATGAGCGGGTGCCGCTCGGCGAGTTCGAGCAGCACCATGCACAGGGCGTGCACGATGTGGGCGTCCACCTGGTCGACGTAGTCGGCCAGCGGGTCGGCCGACATGGCGCAGCGGGCGCCCTCGTGCAGCAGGTTGCGGGTGCGCTCCTCCTCGTCCGGGGTGAGCGGCGCGTTGTGCAGGATCTGCGACAGCACGGCCAGCGCCAGCCCCGACTCCGCCTGCGAGCAGGTCGCGGTCAGCGGCAGCGCGCCGTGCTCAAGCGCGTCCTCGACCAAAGTGTTGAGCAGCGCGGTCTTCCCCGTCGCGACGGGCCCGCCGACGATCGCGATCTTTCCTCTTCCGGTGACGGCGTCGGCCAGCATGTCCTCAAGGGAGGCCAACACCTCTTCCCGCTCCACCAGGGCCATAATGAGCCTCCCGAATTCCGTTCGATGTTCGGCCGCGCGGCCGGGTTTCACAATTGTCGTGACTTCAGTAAAGGTCGTTAGTTGAGAGGTCTTCAGCCGACCAGCGTCATTCGCGCGGAAACGGCCTCGCCGGCCCGCTCCCCCGCGCCTTCCGCGCCCGTTTCGCCCGCGCGGGCCAGCGCCGAGCGGACGGCCGCGAACGACGCGGCGACCACGTTGCGGTCGAGGCCCACCCCCCAGACCTGCCGCCCGTCGATCACGCACTCGGCGTAGACCGCGACCTCCCCGTCCTCCGCGCTCCCGGCCGCGGCCTCCACGCCGGTGCGGTGGACCATCTGCACGTCCACGTTCCAGACCGCCAGCCGGGCGCCCAGAGTGCGGATGGCGTCGGCCCGCGGCCCGGCGACGTCGAAGCGTGCGCCGTCGACGTACAACGTGGTCTGCAGCGGCCGGCCGCCGAGCCCGAGCGGCACGGTGATCTCGGTCCGTGACAGGTACTCCTCGTCGAACAGGTCGCGGACGACGGCCGGGGTGATCTCCCCGCCGGAGCCGTCCGCGTGGGCCTGCACGACGCGGGCGAACTCGGCCTGCAGGCCCTTGGGCAGGTTCAGCCCGTGCCAGGCGCTCAGGATGTAGGCCACGCCGCCCTTGCCCGACTGGCTGTTGATGCGCACCACCGCCTCGTACGTGCGGCCGACGTCCTTGGGGTCGATCGGCAGGTACGGCATGCGCCACGGCAGGTCGTCCACGCTCACGCCGGCCTCGCCGGCCTCCACGGCCAGCGCGTCGAAGCCCTTCTTGATGGCGTCCTGGTGGGAGCCGGAGAAGGCCGTGTAGACGAGGTCGCCGCCGTACGGGTGGCGGGGGCTGACCTGCATCTCGTTGCAGTACTCGACGGTGCGGCGGATCTCGGTGATGTCGGAGAAGTCGATGCCGGGGTCGACGCCGTGGGTGTACATGTTCAGGCCGAGCGTGACCAGGCAGACGTTGCCGGCCCGCTCGCCGTTGCCGAACAGGCAGCCCTCGATCCGCTGGGCGCCGGCCAGCAGCGCCAGCTCGGAGGCGGCCACGCCGGTGCCCCGGTCGTTGTGCGGGTGGATCGACAGGCAGACGTGCTCGCGGCGGGACAGGTTGCGGTCGAGCCACTCGATCTGGTCGGCGAAGACGTGCGGGAGCGACCGCTCCACCGTGGTCGGGAAGTTGAGGATGATCTCCCGGCCCTCCTCCGGCTGCCACACGTCCATGACCGCCTCGCAGACCTCGAGGGCGAACTCGGGCTCGGTCTCGTTGAACAGCTCGGGCGAATACTGGAACCCCAGGTCGCAGTCGCCCAGGGTCGCCTCGGCGTACTTCATCATCAGGCGGGTGCCCTCGACGGCGAGGTCCCTGCACTCGTCGCGGGTCATGCCGAAGACCACCCGGCGGAAGAGCGGGGCCGTCGCGTTGTAGAGGTGGATGTTGGCCCGGGGCGCGCCGGCCAGGCTCTCCACGGTCCGCCGGATCAGCTCGTCCCGCGCCTGCACCAGAACCGAGATCCGCACGTCGTCGGGGATCCGGT
Source organism: Microbispora sp. NPDC046933 (assembly GCF_040644635.1). Classification (NCBI taxonomy): domain Bacteria; kingdom Bacillati; phylum Actinomycetota; class Actinomycetes; order Streptosporangiales; family Streptosporangiaceae; genus Microbispora; species Microbispora sp. NPDC046933. The sequence goes on from NZ_JBEYWW010000021.1 coordinate 117,647, forward strand.
CCTGCTCGATGAGCATGCGCACGAAGTCGTGGTCGTCCTGGCTCGCCACCGGGAACCCGACCTCGATCTCCTTGTAGCCCATCCGTACGAGCAGGTCGAACATCGCGAGCTTGCGCTCCGGGCTCATCGGGTTGACCAGCGACTGGTTGCCGTCGCGCAGGTCGGTGGACAGCCATCGCGGGGCGGCCTCGATCATCCGGTCCGGCCAACGCCGGTCCGCGAGGCGGACGGGGGTGAAGGCCGAGTAACGGGAAGGAGAGCTGCTCATGAGGAATTCCTTTCTCATCGGCGACCATGTCACCGAATTCGCGACCGACCGTTTTGCGAAAAGCTGTCCGCGAATCGCGCCGACTTCCTTCCGGAAGGCCGTCCTAATTGCTGGTGATTCGCTGACCGGCACGTTGCCGAACCTACAAGCGCGCTGGTCAAGGGGCAAGGAAGAAGCAACTAGAGTGCGGCCGCCATCACCCGGACGATCGGTAGGGGTATCGAAAGTTGTAGTTCCGGTACAACCTCCCGGGCGGCCCCCTTAACGACCCCCTGAATCGGACACATACTCCGGGTCATGTCGATCAGCAGAGCAGCATTCCCGGCAATTTCGATTTCGCCTTTCCGAATCCTCGGAATGTGCGTGACCGAGGCGCGCCCGTCCGTTCTGGCCATCTTCTTCCTGCGGTTCGCCGCCGGCGCGGCCCTGGACGCCGGCCTCGTCCCCGCCGACCCGTTCCGCCTCGTGGCGGGGGCCCTGGTGTGGCAGTGCGCGATCTTCTTCGTCTACCTGTTCAACGGCGTGACGGACGTGCGGGAGGACCGCGTGAACGGCTCGCGCCGGCCGATCGCCCGCGGCGACCTCGACCCCGAGCTGGCCCGGATCATCGCCTGGGCCGCCGCCGCGGCCGCCCTGCTCGGCGCGCTGCTGCTCGGCGGAGCGATGATCTGGCTGGTCACGACGGTGCTGGTGCTCGGCTACCTCTACTCGGCGCCGCCCTTCCAGCTCAAGAAGTGGTCCAGCGCCACGGTCGTGGTCGGCGGCGTGGCCGGGCTGCTCTCCTACTGCGCGGGCTACACCTCGTGCGGGACCGGCCCGGCCGGGCGCGATGTGATCGCGCTGCCCGCGTTCGCCGTCGCGGCCTCGCTGTGGATGGGCCTGGTCGGCACCCCGGCGAAGGACCTGCCCGACATCGCGGGCGACCGCTCAGCCGGGCGCGCGACGTTCGCGGTGAGCCGCGGAGAATGGCCGGTCAGGCTGCTGTTGTCGGCGGTCGCCGCCTCCGTCGCGCTCGCTTTCTGCGCCGTCGCGCTGCTATTGCGGGTGCCGCTCGGCATGGCGCCGGCCGCGATGCTCACCGGCGCCGCGCTGCTCGCCCTCGTCACCCTTACTCCGCTTTCCCGGGGGTCCCGGGTGCGCCGCCGCCTGCCCTACCGGGCGTTCATGACGACGCAATACGCCGTGCATTTGGCTGTTCTTCTCCCGCTGGTGTCACAATTCTTATTGTCTGGGCGTGCGGCTTAGTCCAGGATGGAGGGCACTCGTCCGCTTCCTCTCGGAGGGTCCATTGGCGGGAGATGGAGAACTGGGACCGGCGGTCCCGGACTTCGAGGGTTTCCTCGAAGCGCATCGCTCCGAGATTCTGGAAGCGTACGCACGGAACCTGGCGGCACTGGACAGCCCGATCAGCCGCGACCCGATCGCCCTGCGGCAGGCGCTGGCGAACGCCGAGCAGATCCTCGACGACGTCGCGGAGACGCTGCGGGCCGGCACCATCAGGGTGGGCGACTCCCACAAGATGATCGCGTGGGAGGTGGGGGCGACCAGGGCGGCGAGCGGGGTTCATCCGGACGAGTCGCTCCGCGCGGCGTCGGTGTGGTTCCAGGCGGTCGTGACCTGCCTGCTGGAGCGCATGCCCGGCGACGCCGAGTCGATGCGGCTGCTCACGCTGGTCGTGCTCGGGCTGGAGCGCAGCATCACGACACGGATCAGGGAGGCCTCGGCCAGCTACTCCAGTTTCCTGCTGGACAAGGTCCACGAGGCCCAGGTCGAGGAGCGCCGCCGGATCGCCCGCGAACTGCACGACCGGCTCGGGCACGGCCTCAGCGTCGCCCACCGGCAACTGGAGCTGTACGACCTGCACCGGGCGAGCAAGCCGGCGACGGCGACCGCCAAGGTGGAGACCGCCCAGCAGGCCATCCTGGAGACCATGCAGAACCTGCGTGCGGTCACCAGCGACCTGCACCCGCAGGAGCCGCTCAACAGCCTGGAGAAGGCCCTGCTGTACTACCTCGAGACCGTGGACATGGACGAGGTGGACATCCGGCTGCGGGTCAGCGGGGACGAGACGTGGGCCTCCCCCGCCGTGCGCGACGAGTCCTTCCTCATCCTGCGTGAGGCGACCAGGAACGCGCTCAAGCACGGCAACCCCGCCAAGGTGCTGATCCGGATCGACTTCGCCCCCCACGAACTGCGGGCGTCGGTGGAGGACGACGGCATGGGCTTCGCCGAAGGAAGCGGCCGGTCGGACGGGGTGGGCCTGATGTCGATGCAGGAACGGGCCGAGATCATCGGAGGGACGACCACTATCACCAGCAGGCCGGGCCACGGCACCCACGTCGAACTGTACGTGCCCTTCGCAGGGCTAACCGCATGACCGGATCGGACAACATGATCAGTATCGCCGTCATCGACGACCACGCGCTGTTCCGGGAGGGCCTGCGCGAGATCCTGGAGGCCCAGGAGGACTTCGAGGTCGTCGGCGAGGCGGGCGACTCCGACGGGGCGGTGGCCCTGGTCGAGCGGGAGCGGCCCGACGTGGTCCTCCTCGACGTCGAGATCCCCGGCGACGACGCCACGCAGACCGTGACTCGCATGCGCGCGATCTCGCCCGAGTCGCAGATCATCATCCTCAGCATGTACGACGGCCCGCAGCTGCTGAGCCGCCTGCTGGCGGCGGGCATCCGCGGCTACCTGCTCAAGAGCGTGCACCGCCAGGAGCTGGTCTCGGCCGTCAGGAGCGTCAGGAACGAGCCCGACCGGCTCGTGCTCGCCGTCTCGCGCGACTCCTTCGCGCAGGTGCAGGGGGGCGGATCGAAGGTGGTGCTGACCGACAGGGAGCGGGAGATCCTCGAACTCGCCGCCCAGGCGCTCAGCAACTACCAGATCGCCACCCGGCTCACGCTCACCGAGGCGACGATCAAGCGGCACCTGCACAACATCTTCACCAAGCTCGGCGCGGTCTCCCGGATCGACGCGGTCAACAAGGCGCTGGCCGCCTCGCTCATCTCGCCGCGACGCGACCAGCCGACGCCCCGCCCCCGCCCGAACCCCCCGGGCCTGCGGGGGCAGCGCTCCTTCCCCTGAGCCCCAGTGGCTCCTCTCAAGGGAACTCAGTCCTCCCGCAGGGGGAACGTCCTGGCGAGGCGGGCCTTGACCGGCTCGGGCAGCAGGATGCCGGTCGCGGTGAGGTTCATCTCCAGGTGGACCAGGTCGCGCGTGCTCGGCACCGGCACGATGTCGTCGCCCTGCGCCAGCAGCCAGGCGATGGCCAGCCGCCCCATGCCGACGTCCATCTCGGACGCCACCCGCTGGGCGTCGCGCAGCCGCAGCAGCTCGGCTTCCAGGTTCTCCGGCGAGAAACGCGGGTCCCGGCGGCGTACGTCGCCCGGGCCGAGCTGGACCGGCGAGGTGATCCTGCCGGTCAGGAAGCCCCGGCCGAGCGGCCTGCCGGCGATGACGCCCATCCCCAGCTCGCGTGCCACCGGCAGCAGCTCCCGCTCGGCCCGGCGCCGCCACAGGGAGTACTCCACCGCGACGGCGGTGACGGGCCGCGCCGCGTGCGCGCGCCGCAACCGGTTTCCGTCCAGCCCGCGAACGCCGATGTGCGCGATCTTCCCGGCGTCCTGGAGACGGCCGGCCACGCCCATCGTCTCCTCGATCGGCGCGCCGGCGGCGCCGGGGTCCACCACGAACAGGTCGATCCGCTCGATCCCCAGGCGGGACAGCGACGCGTCGCAGGCGCGGACGAGGTCCTCGGGACGGGACACGCAGCCCCGCGTCTCCCATCGGGCCGAACCGTCCCCTCGAACCGCACCGTCCCACCGAACCGAACCGTCCGATCGAGCCGAACCGTACCCTCGAACCGCACCGGGGCCGGCCGCGATCAGGGCCTCGTCGCGCCGGTGGGCGACGGCCTTGCCGACCAGGCGCTCGGCCTCGCCGTCGCCGTCGATCAGGTCGATCAGCGACACGCCGCCGTCGAGCGCGCGCCGGACGACCCGCATCGCCTCGTCGGGGTCCGCCGGGCCGTACGCGCCGGTCAGCGCTGTGCAGCCGAGCCCGAGGCTCGCGGAGACGAGACCCTGCCCGCCGAGGCTCACGCGCCGCATGACGCCGCCCCCGACCGGCGTGGCCGTGACCGTTTCAAGGGTTTCGATATCGATTCGTCATTCACGTGGACACCGCTGGAAGTAATGGAGGTATGAGAAAGGCAAGGACGCACCCGATACCACTCAGATTGCACGAGGCGGATTTTCCACCCCTATTTTTCCCTACCGCTACGGCAGTTCGCGCTACAAATCCGGCAAACCATCGGTCAGATATGAAGGGATTCCGGCCACGGAACCACCGAACATGACGAAGCGGCTGGCGAGCCGGCGCGTGCCGCGCGCCGATGTGCGGGCCGGCCGCCGGGCTCACCCAGCAGTCGCCGTGCCGCCGATACTCCAGCTCCGCGCCCCGCAGCACCGCGCCGGTCACTCGCCTGGTCGGGTTCATGTGGTCTCTCCCCGGTCACGCCCGTGCGAGTTCGGCGCGGGCGGCGGAGGGGGTGAGGATCGCGTGGTACTGCCAGATGATCACCAGGCCGAAGACGCCGTACAGCGCGGCCATGCCCCACGGCGGCAGGACCGAGCCGACCGTGATGCACAGCGACGCGACGACCAGGGCCACCCGGATGTTGAGGTTGTAGACCGCCATGTAGCGGGTGCGGGACGCGGCCGGGACCATGTCGGCGAGCAGGGCCTGCCGGACCGGCACGTCCATCAGCTCGCCCACGGTGAGCACCAGCGCGGCCACGAGCAGCACCCAGCCGGTGTCGCTGACGGCCAGCACCATGTATCCGGCGGTGAACAGCCCCGCCCCGGCGTACAGCCTGACCCGGTCGGGCACGCGGCGCAGCACCAGGTGAGCGACGAGCGCGAGCGCCACGACCAGCACGGTGTTCTCCGCGCGGAGGATGCCGAGCATCTCCACGCCGTCCACCCGGACCGACCACGAGCCGATCGACAGCAGGTCCTGCGCCGGCAGGTCCCTGGCCAGCCGTACGCCGATGTAGTTGATCAGCTGCAGCTCGATGCACATGAACAGCGTGGCGGCGATCAGCAGCCGGCCGAAGGCGCGGTCCTGGAGCACCAGCCGGTAGCCGTTCGCGAAGTCCCGCAGGATCGACCCGCGCGATTCGGCCACCGCGCCGGGCTCCTCCTGCTCGGTCTCCTCGGGCTTGGTCTCCTCCGGCTTGGTCTCCGCGATGAGGAAGTACGTGGCCGCGGCGATCGCGACCGTGCCCGTGGCGGCCAGGGCCAGCAGCAGCGTGAAGTGGCCGTTGTAGAGGAAGCCGCCGAGCAGCGCGCCGATGGCCAGCGCGAGGTTGATCGACCAGTAGTTGATCGTGTAGACGAGCTTGCGGCTCTCGGGGGTCGTGACGTCGAGGATCATCGCGTCGTTCGCCGGCATCGCGAAGCTCGCGGCGAACTTGTTGACGAGGTAGCCGCAGTAGACGATCGCCGGGCTGTGCCAGGCGGGCGAGTCGGCGACCGCCATGAGCGCGAACGTCAGGCAGACGCCGGTCTCGCCGAGCAGCAGCGTGCGCCGCCGCCCGCGTGCGTCGGACATGTGCCCGCCCGCCAGCGTGCCCACGACGCCGAGCACCATGACGGTCACGACCAGCACGCCCGCGACCGCCACGCCGTACTCGAAGGCGAGGTAGATGGCCATGAACGACATGACCATCGAGTCGAGCAGGCGCTGCAGGAAGCCGACCGCGATGCGGACCCGCAGATTGGGATGCAGGGCGGCCAGGTTCATGACGTCACGCCCGCCCCGGCCGCGACGGGCTCGCCCACCTCGGCCCGTACGAGTGAGTGGACCTGCCGCGCCCGCGCGACGGCCTGCTCCTCGGTCTCCCCGGTCACGACGACGAAGCCGTGCCGGGTGCGCCAGTCCACCGTCTCCGGGATCCGGTCGCCCGGCCGGAACGGGAACTCCAGCATGTCCACGAAGTCGAGCGCCCTGGCCTCCTCCACACCGGAGACGGCGCGGACCTCGCCGGGGGTCAGGCTGAAGTACGAGATGTGGGCGACCGCCCGGCGCTCCACCGTGCCCGGCGACCGGCCGTCGAGGATCCGGAAGACGGCCCGCTCGATGTCGAGCCCGGTGGCGAGCTGCACCAGGCGCGGGATCTGGTCGCCGCCGAGCCGCGCCTGCGACTCGACGATCCGGGGACCGGCGGCGGTCCAGATGATCTCGGTGTGCGCCGGGCCGGTCTGGTAGCCGGTCAGCCGCAGCATCTCGACCGTCAGCTCGGCCATCGCCGCCGTGTCCGGCCCGACGGGCGCGGGGTGCACGTGCCCGGCCTCGACGAACAGCGGCGGCGGGCCGAGCACCTTGCGGGTGACGCCCACCACCTGGTGGCGGCCGCGGTCGCTGAGCGACTCGACGCTGTATTCGGGGCCGCGCAGGTACTCCTCCACCAGGACCGGGCCGCGGTAGCCGTAGGAGTCGAGCAGCGCGCCCCACTCGGCGACCTGGCCGGGCTCGCGCAGCAGGTACACACCCCGGCTGCCGGCCAGCTCGGTCGGTTTGACGACCACGGGCAGCTCGAAGCCGCCGAGCAGGCCGGGCACGTCCTGCCAGCGGGCCGCGTGGGCGAACCGCACCGGCGACAGGTCGTGCTCGGCGAGCAGCCGCCGCAGCTGGAGCTTGTCGTTGAGCAGTTCGATCGAGCGGGCGGGGTTGACCGCCTTGCCGAGGTCCTCCGCGATGCGGTAGGTGGCGAGCATGCTCTCCTCGGCCCCGATGTGGTAGACGAGGTCGGCGCCGAAGTCGTGCACGGCCTGCCGTACGGCCCGGTCGAACGCGACGGGGTCGGCGAAGTCGGTGAGCACGAAGGCGTCGGCGAGGTCGGCGATGCCGGCCAGGTAGTCCGGCGTCTGCAGGGTGGGATCCCAGACCGCGCAGATCCGGTGCCCCTCCTCTCGGGCCTTGATGACGAACGCCCGGTAGGGCATGACCATGACGAGATCGCTCACCGGGATCCTCCCTTCTTTCTGCTGGAAGCGGCTGCGTGCCGGAAGCGGGTGGGTCAGTAGGGCAGCTCGCGGCCCGACGGCGTGCGGAGATCGGGCGAGTTCGACTGGGGCTTCCTGGTCGGCTTGCTCACGCGGATGCGACGTGCCATCGAAATCCCTCCAAATCCGCTACGAGCCGTTTCGCGGGCCCTCTGACCAGCACGCTGGCACGCGCGTATGGCCGCCACAACGGCCGCGCACCCTAATGACCAGGCCGAATGACGGAAGGGGCAGACGGCCTACAACTTTGGTTACGCGGGAGTGCTACGAAAATTCACACGCGGGCGTAGGCGAAGCTCGGCGCACGGCTCGGCCCACGTCGCAGGTAGGTCCACCAGGTGAGCCCGGCGAGCAGCACGTAGGCACCGACGAAGATCCACAGGGCGGGCAGCGACCATCCCGCGTGCTCCTGGGCGACGCGGGCCGCGGCGGCGCCGGTCATGCCCTTCATCGCGCTCGCCGCGTCCAGGCTCGCCAGGCGGAACACCTGCTGGATCAGGAACCCGCCGAACGCGCCGATCGCCCCGGCGATGCCGATCACGGCAGCGGCCCTGCGCTTGTAGTCCGGCGCGGTCAGCGCCGGGTCGACGCCGCGCCTGGCCGCCTCCCTGCGCCCCAGCTCACCGAAGATCACCGGGATCATCCGGTACGTCGAGCCGTTGCCCACGCCGGAGCACGCGAAGACGACCAGATAGGCGCAGAAGAACAGGCCGAAGTCGTGGTGGATCACCCCGGCCGCCGCCGCGACGGTCGCCGCGACCATCCCGGCGAAGACGGCCAGCGTGACCCGGGCCCCGCCGTACCGGTCGGACAGCCGGCCTCCGAGCGGCCGGGCGACCGACCCGGCCAGCGCCCCGACGAAGCCGAGCCCGGCGAGGTAGTCGCGCACGAACGGGTGCTGGGCGAGGAACTCGGGGAACGTCGTCCTGGTCACCAGCGGCAGCGCGAAGGAGAACCCGATGAACGAGCCGAACGTGCCGACGTAGAGCAGCGACACGATCCAGGTCTGCCCGTGCCGCAGCGCCGCGGCGTACGACCGGGGGTCGGCCTTGGCCTCGGCGAGGCTGTCCATGAACAGCCAGGCGCCGATCCCGGCCACCACGATGAACGGCATCCAGACCAGACCGGCGTACGCGAGATGGACCCGCGTGCCCGACGCCGCCACGGGCACGCCGGCGACGACCACCAGCGGCACCAGGAGCTGGACGACCGCGACGCCGAGGTTGCCGCCGGCCGCGTTGAGGCCGAGCGCGAAGCCCTTGCGGCGCTCGGGATAGAAGAACGAGATGTTCGCCATCGAGGAGGAGAAGTTGCCTCCGCCGACGCCCGCCACGGCGGCGCAGGCGAGCAGGACCCAGAACCTCGTGTCGTGGTCCTGCGCGGCCAGCCAGCCGCTCGGCACGACGAACGCCAGCAGCGAGGACGGGACCAGCAGCAGTGCCGCCGACATCGTCGTCCACATCCGGCCGCCGAAGCGCGGCACCGCGAACGTGTACGGGATCCGGATCGCCGCGCCCACCAGGTTGGGCGCGGAGACGAGCCAGAACGACTCCGACACGCTCATCGGCAGCCCGGCGGCGGGCAGGCTCAGCACCACCACCGACCACAGCACCCAGATCGCGAAGCCCAGATGCTCGGTGAAGACCGACAGGATCAGGTTGCGCCGGGCCACCCGGCGTCCTGTGGTCTCCCAGAACTCCTCGTCCTCCGGATTCCAGTGCTCGATCCATCCCCGGCCGCGCCGGGCGGCCGCCGTCGTATCACTCATGCGGGTCTCCTCGTCAGCGTGGTCGGCGTCGGGGTCTCAGGACTGGGCATGCGCGGTCCCTGCGGCTTCCGCCTTCTCCGATTGGGCGAGCCAGCGGGCGATGCCGCACACCGTGTCGGTGCAGGTGCCGCAGCCCGTGGTCGCCCGGGTGGCCGAGGCGAGGGCGGTCAGGTCGCGGGCCCCGGACCGCCACGCGGCGACCAGCTTGTCCTTGCTGACCGCGTTGCAGCGGCACACCACGCTCGTTCCTGGCAGCCCCGCCGCGCCGCCGCCGGGGGCCGCGCCCTCGCCGTACGGCATGGCCCGGCCGAGCAGCAACGCGAGCCGGTCGGGCGGCACGGGCAGGCCGCGGTCGTAGAACTGGGTGATCGCGGCGGCGGCGTCGGGCACGCCGAGCGCGATGGCCCCCGCCACCCGCTCGTCGCGGACGACGAGCTTGGCGTAGCGGCCCCGGGAAGGCTCGCTCAGCCACAGCACCTCGGCGCGCGGGTCGTCCGGCGCGGCGTGCACGTCGCCCAGCGCGGCCAGGTCCACCCCGCTCGCCTTGAGCCGGGTCACCACCTTCGTGCCGCGGTAGGGCGACCGCCCGCCGGTGAGCAGCGCGGCCAGCGCGGCGGCCTGCTCCCAGGCGGGCTGCACCAGGCCGGGGACCGTGCCGGGATGCCGGGCGCAGTCGCCGATCGCGTGGATCAGCGGGTCGCTCGTGCGCAGGTCGTCGTCCACCAGCACGCCGCCGTCGACGGCGAGCCCGGCGGCGGACGCCTGCGCGGTCTGCGGGCGCACCCCCGCCGCCACGACGACGAGGTCGGCGGCGACCAGCCGGCCGTCGTCCAGCTTCAGCCCGTCGCCGGGCAGGTAGCGGGCCGCCCGCGAGTTCAGCAGCACCCGCACGCCGAGGCCGCGCAGGACCCGGGCGAGCACGTGGCCCGCGCCGTGGTCGAGCTGGCGCTCCATCAGGTGGCCGTTCGGGTGGACGACGGTGACCGCGTTGCCACGCGCCGCCAGGCCCCTGGCCGCCTCCAGGCCGAGCAGGCCGCCGCCGAGCACGGCCACCCGCGCGCCGCCGCGCGCTCCGGCCGCGATCGCGGCGCAGTCGTCCAGCGTGCGGAACGTCGCCACGCCGGGGGCGAGACCGCCGTCGTCGCCGGTCAGCCCCTCCACGGGCGGCACCCACGCACGGGCGCCGGTGGCCAGCACGAGCACGTCGTAGCCGACCCACGTGCCGTCGTCGAGCGCGACGCCGCGCCCGGCGCGGTCGACGGAGACGACCGCGCGGCCCCGCCGCACCTCGACGCCGTGCGCGGCGGCCCAGCCCTCCTCCTGCAGCCGCACCGACTCGGCGGACATCGCGCCCGCCAGCACGTTCGACAGCAGGACCCGGTTGTACGGCGGGTGCGGCTCGTCCCCGACGGCGACGATCGCGACGCGCTCTCCCGCCGGATCCCGGCGGCGGATCTCCTCCGCCAGCCGGGCGCCGGCCATGCCGTAGCCGGCGATCACGACCCTGGTTCTCACTGCGCCTCCCGTTCCCCCGCCGCCGACAGCCGTACGGCGCAGACCTTGAATTCGGGCATCCGGCTGACGGGATCGAGCGCCGGATTGGTCACGAGGTTGGCGCGCTGGGCGCCCGGGAAGTGGAACGGCAGGAAGACCACGTCGGGCCGCATCGACGGCACGCAGCGCACCGTCGCGAGGACCCGCCCGCGCCTGCCGACGACCGCCGCCGCCGCGCCGTCGCGCAGCCCGGCCCGCCGCGCGGTGTCCGGGTGCACCTCGACGTACGCCTCGGGCACGGCCGCGCGCAGTTCCTCCACCCGGCGGGTCTGCGCGCCCGACTGGTAGTGCTGGAGCACCCGCCCGGTGATCGCGTACAGCGGGAACTCCTCGTCCGGCGGCTCGGCCGGCCCTGTGTGGTCCACCACGGCGAACCTGGCCCGCCCGTCGGGATGGGCGAACCGGTCCAGGAACAGCCGCGGCGTCCCCTGATGTCCCGGCTGCCGAGGGACGGGCCAATGGAGCCGCTCTCCGGCGCGCAGCCGGTCCCAGGTCACGCCCGAGTAGTCGGCGGGGCCGCCCTCGGACGCCGCCCGCAGCTCGGTGAAGACCGTCTCGGGGTCGGTGGGGAAGCGCTCGGGCGGCTGCCCGAGCCGTACGGCCAGGTCGTGCAGGACCTCCAGGTCGGTGCGCACCCCGGGCGGCGGGGCCAGCGCGCGGCGGCGCAGCAGCACGCGCCCTTCGAGGTTGGTCAGCGTGCCGTCCTCCTCGGCCCACTGCGTGATCGGCAGCACCGCGTCGGCGGCCCTCGCCGTCTCCGACAGCACGATGTCGGAGACGACGAGGAGGTCGAGCGCGGCCAGCCGGTCGGCCACCCGGGCCGAATGCGGCGCCGACACGACCGGGTTGCTGCCGAAGACCAGCAGCGCGGACGGGCCGCCGGAGGTGCCGAGCGCGTCGAGCAGTTCGAACGCCGACCGTCCCGGGCCGGGCAGCACGGACGGCTCGACCCCCCACACCCGCGCCACGTGCGCGCGGGCCGCCGGGTCGTCGATCCGCCGGTAGCCGGGGAGCTGGTCGGCCTTCTGCCCGTGCTCGCGCCCGCCCTGCCCGTTGCCCTGGCCGGTCAGGCAGCCCCAGCCCGAGCCCAGGCGGCCGGGCAGGCCGAGCGCGAGCGCCAGGTTGATCCAGGCCCCGACCGTGTCCACGCCCGTGGCGTGCTGCTCCGCCCCCCGGGCGGTCAGCACGTACGCGCTCGCGGCCTCGGCCAGGATCGCGGCGGCCCTGCGCTGGTCGGCGGCGGCGACGCCGGTCACCCGCTCCACCCGCTCGGGCCACCAGGCGGCGGCCGGCCGCCAGGCCTCCTCGAAGCCCGTCGTGCGGTCGCCGACGTACGCGTGGTCGACCCGGCCGTCGGCCACGGCGGCGTGCAGGATGCCGAGCGCCAGCGCGAGGTCGGTGCCGGGGGCCGGCGCGAGGTGCAGCGCCGCACGCTCCGCCGTGGGGGTGCGCCGGGGATCGACCACGATGAGCCCCCCGGCGTCCATGGCGCGGCGCAGGTGCGACAGGAACGGCGGCATCGTCTCCGCCGGGTTGGCCCCGGCGAGCAGCACCGCGTCCGCGCCGTCCAGGTCGGCCAGAGGGAACGGCAGCCCCCGGTCGAGGCCGAAGGCGCGGTGCGCCGCGGCCGCCGCCGACGACATGCAGAACCTGCCGTTGTAGTCCACCTGGGAGGTGCCGAGCGCCACCCGGGCGAACTTGCCGAGCAGGTATGCCTTCTCGTTCGTGAGCCCGCCGCCGCCGAAGACCGCGACGGCGTCCGGCCCGCGTTCCGCGACGATCTCCTTGATCCTCCGGGCGACCAGGCCGAGGGCCTCGTCCCAGCTCGCCGGGCGCAGGGTCCCGCCGTTCCTGAGGAGCGGCGTGGTAAGCCGGGCCGGCGAGCCGAGCAGGGCCGCGGCGGTCCAGCCCTTCTGGCACAGGCCGCCCGCGGACGGGTCGCGGGGCCGCACCCGGACCGAGGTGCGGCCCGCCGGGCTGAGGGTCATGCCGCACTGCAACGCGCAGTACGGGCAGTGAGTGTCGACAGCGGCACCGACAGCGGCGTCCGCCGGGCGCGTGCTCGTCGCCGCGCGCATCGCTCCACCTCCGTGACCGGCACTCGTACGCAGCCGGGTGGCCTAGACGACGTCGGGGGTGAGAGCGTCGTGGATCTCGGAGTAGTCGGCGGCCGGGGCCGGGGCCAGCCGGCGGCCGACGCCGAGCGCGAGCATCTCCAGGCGGCTCATCAGCCGGGCGAAGTCCTCGGGGAGCAGCGCCTGCTTGCCGTCGCACAGCGCCTGCTCGGGCTGGACGTGCACGTCGATCAGCAGGGCGTCCGCGCCCGCCGCCACGGCGGCCAGCGTGAGCGGCTCGATGAGCTCGGGGATGCCGAGCGAGTGGCTGGGGTCGACCATCACCGGCAGGTGGGTGCGCCGCTTGAGCAGCGCCACCGCCGACAGGTCGAGCGTGAAGCGGGTGGCTCCCTCGAACGTCCTGATCCCCCGCTCGCACAGCACGACCTGGTCGTTGCCCTCGGCGAGGAGGTACTCGGCGGCGGTGAGCAGCTCGTCCACCGTGCAGCCGAAGCCGCGCTTGAGCACGGCCGGCATGCCGCTGCGGCCCACCTCGGTCAGCAGCTCGAAGTTCTGCATGTTGCGGGTGCCGATCTGGAAGCCGTCGATCACCTCGGCCATCCGGTCCACGTGCCGGGGGTCGACCACCTCGGTAAGGATCGGCAGGCCGGTCTCCTCCCTGGCCCGCACCAGCAGGTCCAGGCCCGCCCACTTGAGGCCCTGGAAGGAGTACGGCGTGGTGCGCGGCTTGAACGCGCCGCCGCGCAGGCCGACCGCACCGTGCCGGGCGACGGCGGCGGCCGTGGACCTCATCTGCCCGGGGTTCTCGACCGCGCAGGGCCCGGCGAAGACGGCGATGTCCCCGTCCCCGATCACGGCGGAGCCGATGGTCACGGCCGTACCCGAGGGGAACAGCTCGCGCCGGCCGAGCCGGAAGCCGCCGCCCGCCCGTACGCTCTGCCGGGGCTGGGGCAGATCGGCCGGGAGGGGCAGCAGGGCGGCGGGCCCCTGGGCCACCATCACGTCCGCCCCGCCCAGCCGGTACGTCGTGGCCGTGGTGCCGGTGGAGTCGAAGTGCTGGGCCCACCCGGCGATGCCGGACGGATCGATCGTCGAGTCGAACACCAGCAACAGCTCGGCGTCGGTCATGGGAATCCTCCACATCCGTGGTGTCGGGTCTTCGTGGTGTCGGGCCTGTGTGGTGTCGGGTCTTCGTGGTGTCGGGCCTGTGTGGTGTCGGGCCTGTGCGGGGATCGCGACGGCGGTGTCTTCCGGGTGTGCGCCGCCGGGCCGGGCCTTGGGGGGAACCTCCGGCCCGGCGGCGCGGATCGGGTGCGGATCGCCGTTGATCCGCGTGCGGGTCGCCTCTGATCCGCGTGCGGATCGCGGGAATCGGGGGGGCGTGGGCCGGGCGGGATCAGACGAAGACGTCGGTGAGGATCGTGCCGAGCGACTTGCCGCCGTTCTCGCGGATGTAGGTGGACAGCGAGCTGTACTTCTCCCGCAGCCGGCGCTTGAGGACCTTGCCGGTGACGCCGACCGGGAAGTCCTCCTCGTTGCGCGCGACCTCCAGCATGGTCAGCTCGGGGTGACCGGCGGCCTTCAGCCTCTCGTTCGCCTCGTTGAGCAGCCTCTGCGCGTCCGGCCTGGCGGCGCTGGACGTGACGACCGCCACCGGAACCGTGCGGCCGCGGTGGATGCCCGCCACCACGGCGCAGTCGAGGACCTCGGGCAGGTCGTTGAGCAGCAGCTCCTCCATGAAGACCGAGTAGCCGGTGCCGCTCGGGGTCTCGATCGCGTCCACCGCCCGGTCGACCTGGAAGTAGTTGCCCGCCTCGTCGCGGTAGGCCATGTCGCCGGTCAGCCAGTAGCCCGACAGCTTGCTGCGGTAGGTCGTGTCGGAGTCGCTCCAGTATCCGGCGGTGATCGCCGGGCCCTTCGCGCCGAGCAGCCCGACCTCGTTGACGTCGGCGATCGTGCCGTCCCTGCGCAGCACGGCGACCTCGGCGACGCCGACCGGCTTGCCCACGCACCGGTCGTTGCGCTCGTCGGCCAGCGTGCGGACCTTCAGCAGCACGCCCCAGCCCAGCTCGGTGGTGCCGAGGCGGTCGAAGAACGCGGCCGGCGGCAGCGACGGGTCGCGCATGGCGAGGATGCCCTTGATGTGCTTCTCGTGGACCGCGTCGCCGATGGAGATCCAGACGTTGACCGAGTCGATCGTCCCGGCCGGCAGGTCCGCGCCCGCCAGCTCGGCGTACGCGTGGCCGAAGGCCATGACGGTCGTCGGGCGGTACTTCTCGACGGCCTTGGCCAGCTCGGGGCCGCTGGTGTCGAACCACGGCACGATCGGCGTGCCGCCCAGCACGGCGTACGTCGTGTAGGCGATGCAGCCGAGGTGCGACTGCGGCAGCGCGGTCATCATCACGGCGCCCGGCTGCTCGTGGTGGTCCACGAGGCGGAAGCGCGGCCCGGCCACGCACGAGCGGTGGGTCTGGATGACCGGCTTGGGGCGCCCGGTGGTGCCGGAGGAGTGCAGGATCGAGACCGGGTCCTCGCCCACGTGGCGGAAGCGGGCCTCCTGCGGCAGCGCGGCGGGCGGGGGCGCGGGCAGCTCCTCGGCCACCTGGGTCCACCGCAGGCCGGGCAGCAGGTGGAACTCCTCGCCGAGGATCTCCAGGTGGGCGAGGTCGGTGTACATGCCGACCGGGTTGGTCTGGCGGCACAGCTCGGTGGCGATGTACCGCGACGCCTTGCTGTTGACCAGCACCGCCACCGCGCCGATCTGGGCCAGCGCGTAGAAGTGCAGGGAGTAGGCGAAGGAGTCCTCCAGGTAGATGGCCACGCGGTCGCGGGGCCGCACGCCCTGGCGCAGGTACCACACCGACCAGCTCTGGGCCAGCTCGTCCAGCTCGAGCAGGCTGAACTCGGTCTGCTGCTCGCCCTTGGTGTTGGTCAGCGGCCTGCCCAGGTGGATGAACGGCAGCTCCGGGTGCGGGTTGGCCTCGATGGCCTTCGTCAGCAGGTTGCCGCCGCCGAGGTCGGGGTCCGCGGCGATCCTGGCGCGCTGCTCCGTCGTGAGGACGGTCTCGTGGGAGATGGTCATCGATCTCACCTTTCAGTCGTGACGGGAGGTGACGTGCTCGTGGTGGGGCTGGGCTCGTACGAGGTCAGGGGATGCTCGAAGGGGCATTGCTCGAAGGGGCATTGCTCGAAGGGGCATTGCTCGAAGGGGCATTGCTCGAAGGGGCATTGCTCGAAGGGGCATGCTCGAAGGGGCGCAGTGCGCCGAACATCTCGGCGCAGGTGTCGCGGTGGAAGCCGAGATCGGGGCCGAGGAGGTCACGCAGCCCGCCCAGGGCCGCCGCGAACTCCTCCTCTCCGTCCGCCCGGCCGTCAAGGAGGCCGGCGAGCGTGCGTACGCCTTCGGCCAGCGCCGCGCGGGCGGCGGCGGCCTGCGGGTTGGCCGACTGGACGTCCCAGTAGACCTCCGGGGTGCCCGAGGCGATCCGGGCCAGCAGCGCGAGCATCGTGGCGTGCGGCGGCGGGGCGACGGCGGCCAGTTCGGCGACACCGACGCCGAGGCGGGCCAGCGCCAACCCGAACGACAGCACCGCCGCGTGGGTGAGCGCCTGCGTCGCCGCGGCCAGCCGGTCGTGCTCGTGCGCGCCGAGCCGTACGGCACGGCCGCCCCAGCTCTCGACCAGCCGCAGCAGCGCCCTCGCGCGGGGACCGTCGTGGACCACGACGGCGGCGACCGGCCGCCCCGCGAAGCCGAGCGACGGGGCGAACATCGGGTTGAGACCGGCCGCCTCGACGTCTCCGGCATGGGCCCGGATCGCGTCGGCGATCGGGCCCTTGACCGAGAGCGTGTCGGCGAGCAGTGCGCCCGGCCGCATCGCGGCGGCGACCTGTTTCACCGCCGCCAGGGCCACCTGCTCCGGCACCGCGAGCAGGACGAGGTCGGCCCGCCCGATCTCCTCGGCGAGATCGGGCCCGATGTCCGTGATGTCGCCGCGCAGGAACCGCGCCTCGCCGGCAGGGGCCTCGACGACACCAGGCTCGACGACACCAGGCTCGACGACACCGTGCTCGACGACAGCGGGCGCGGGGTCGACGACGAGCACCTCGGCACCGGACCGCAGCAGGTGCTCGGCGAACAGGCCGCCCACGGCGCCCGCGCCGCCCACGACGACGCAGCGCCGCAGCAGGTCCGTCTCCCCGCGATCCGCCGCCGGGCGGTCGCAGGCCGTCGTGTGGTCCCCGCGGATCATCGTCAGGCCCCCACGGTCTGGGCCGCGGTGGCCAGCACCGCGGTGATCATGGCGCGGGACTTGACGACCGTCTCCTCGAACTCCTCCTCGGGGTCCGACAGGGCCACGATCGCGCCGCCGACGCCGAAGCTGACCCGGTCCCGGGTGGCGACGAGCGTGCGGATGATGATGCTGAGGTCGGTGGCCCCGCTCAGGGAGAACCAGCCGAGCGCGCCGGAGTAGGCGCCGCGCGGGCCCTCCTCCAACCGGTCGATGATCTCCATCGTGCGGATCTTGGGAGCGCCGGTCATCGACCCGCCGGGGAAGGCCGCCCGCACGCAGCTCACCACCGACTCCTCCGGGCGCAGCGTGCCCCGGATGGTGGAGACGAGCTGGTGCACCGGCGCGTACGTCTCGACGTGGAAGAGCCGGGGCACGTGCACCGACCCGACCTCGCAGACCGTGTTCAGGTCGTTGCGGATCAAGTCGACGATCATGAGGTTCTCGGCGCGGTCCTTCTCGCGGCTGAGCAGGTCGTGGCGGAGCGCCTCGTCCTCCTCCGGCGTCGCGCCGCGCGGCCGGGTGCCCTTGATCGGTTTGGACTCGGCGACCCGGTCGGGGCCGATCGTCATGAACCGCTCGGGCGAGGCGCTGAGCACCGCGACGTCGGGGAAGTCGAGCAGCGCGCCGTACGGCACCGGGCTGATCGTGCGCAGGTGGCTGTAGGTCCGCAGCGGGTCGATCTCGGCGCGGACGGTGACGGCGTTGGTCAGGCAGATCTCGTAGGACTCGCCGTGGTAGATCTCCTCCAGGCACTCGCCGATCCGGCTGAGGTAGCCCTGCTTGTCGTGCCGCATCTCCACCGCGTCGGCGATCGCCGGGTCGGTCATGCCGACCCCCGTGAACGCGACCGGCTCGGCCGGCTCATGCCGGGGCAGGGAGAACAGCCGGGCCGCGGTCTCGTCCAGCCAGGCGAGCGCGTCGCCGTCGTCCGCACCCTCGTCCGCGGCGTACGTCAGCGCGAGCAGGTAGCAGACGCCCTCCACGTCGTCCAGCACGAGCATCCGGTCGGCGAACAGCAGCGCCGCGTCGGGCTCCTCGGCCTGGTGCGCGGCCTGGCCGCCCGCCTCCGCCTTGAGCTCGTAGCCCAGATAGCCGACGTAGCCGAGGTTGAAGTCGAAGGGCAGGCCCCCGGGCGCCGGCACGGCGCGCTCGCGCAACCGCTCGTCCAGGTATTCGAAGAACGGCTGCTCGACGCGCTGCCGCGACCCGTCGGACCGGCGTACGGTCACCGCTCCCTCCGCCACCCGATAGGTGACGTACTCCGCGAGCGGCCCGGAGCCGTCGCCCATGAACGAGAACCGCGACAGCCCTTCGATCACCGAGCTGCTGTCGAGCCAGAAGCCGTGCTCCTTGCCGGCGAACAGCTCCCGGTAGGCGGTCTCCGCGTCCGGCAGCAGCGGCAGCCTGCGCACGTGCACCCGGTAGGGCGAGCGGGCGGCGGCGGCGCGCTCCTGCCTGGCCCTGCGGTGGGCCAGAGCGAGGTCGCGGAAGTTCGCCAGCAGCTCGCGGCCGTGCTCGCTGCTGATCGACTCGGGGTGGAACTGCACGCCCCAGATCGGCTCGGTGCGGTGGCGGACCCCCATGACCACGCCGTCGTCGGTCCAGGCCACCGCCTCCAGCTCGTCCGGCAGGTCGGTAGCGGCCAGCGAGTGGTAGCGCACGACCGAGAACGGCGAGGGCAGGCCGGCGAAGATGTCGGCGCCGGTGTGACGCACCTGCGAGACGCGGCCGTGCATCGGCTGCGGCGCGTGGGTGACGGTCCCGCCGAACAGGTGGCAGATGCCCTGGTGGCCGAGGCAGACGCCGAGCACGGGCAGGCCGCTCTCGCGGATGGCCCGCGCGCTCACGCCGAAGTCGCGGGCCCGCTCGGGCCGGCCGGGGCCCGGCGAGATCACCACGCTGTCGAACTCGTGGATCGGCACCTGCGACCAGTCGGCGTCGTTGCGCACCACGACCGGCGGCTGCCCGTTCACTTCGCCCAGCAGTTGGTAGAGGTTGTAGGTGAACGAGTCGTAATTGTCGATCAGGATCGTTCTCATTCCGGGGTTCCTCCAAGCCGTGTCGGAATAGCCGGGTGAGCCGCCGGCGCCGCGTTCACCGAGCGGCGACATCGCCGATCACCAGGTCCTCGACCCTGCAGGTCTCCGCGATGACGAGGTCGTAGAGGCGGCGCAGGAAGTCGGGGTCGATTCCGTGGTCCTGCGCGTATCGGGCGGCCCGCCGCTGCACGACGCCGATGCGGTGGGGCTGCATCATCGGCACATTGTGCTCGCGCTTGAAATGCGCGATTTCCACACACGTCTCGATGCGCCTGCGCAGCGTGTCGAGCAGCGACTCGTCGATACGGTCGAGCGAAGCCCGCAGCGTCTCCAGACCGTCTTCTCCGGCGCCGTTTCCAGCCATGTGAACAGCCCTCCAATCGGGGGTGCGCGGATGTTCCGGCCCTGTCGGGCTAATTCAGGATTCGATCCGGCACGCATTTGACACAACCCCTAACGGCCCCACAGCACAGCCGGACAATCCGGGATGACCTCGGACTTCTCGGCACCCCGAGGCGCCTCAGGGGAGAGGCGCCGACGACCCCCGTCAACCCCTATCGGGAAACCACCAATCCCGAGCGATCGGGGAATTTTATTGACCGGCCCGAAATCGCCGGACTAGCCTCCGTTCGCGAAGTGCCTGTGAGCACGTGCGAGAAACGGCGGTGGCGAAAGTGAAACCTCGGGCATTCGTACTTACCGGATCATTCCTGGTGATCTGCCGGGCCCCTCTTTATCTGCGCGAATTGTCCCGCCGGGGGCTGCGGATCCTCGTGGTCACGCCGGCGTCCTGGCGGGAGCAGGCGCTGGCCCAGATGCGCGATCCCGCGCACCCGGCCTCGGTCATCGAGGAGATCGCCTTCACCGACGGCGACGTCAACACGGAGAACTCGTTCACCGCGGGCGTGATCTCCGGCGTACGGGCCTGGCGCGACCGCTACGACATCGCCGGCGTGTACGCGGTCGGCGAGACGCTGGTCGAGCCGACCGGCCTGCTCGCCGACGCCCTGGGGCTGCCCTCCCCCGGCCTGCGGGCCACCCGCGCCTGCCGCAGCAAGTATCTCCAGCGGTGGTATCTGCCGGAGTTCAGCCCGGCCTCGGTGGTCGTCCCCCCGGCCGCGCGCGCGACGTTCTCCGCCGCAGACGTGCCGTTCCCCGCCGTGGTCAAGCCCGCCGGCCGGCACTCCAGCTCCGGCGTGGAGACCGTGCGCGACCCTGCCGAGCTGCGCGCCCAGCTCGACGCGTACCTGCCGCACGAGACGGTGCTGGTGGAGGAGAAGGTGACGGGCCAGGAGTTCTCCGTGGAGAGCCTGGTGCAGGACGGCAGGGTCGTCTTCGCCTCGGTGACCCGCAAGGAGACGACCGAGTCGGGCGCCCGTACCTTCGTCGAGCTGTCCCACTCGGTCCCGAACGAACTCGACGGCGTGGACGAGATCATCCTCGACGCCAACCGGCGCATGCTCGAACGGCTGGCCTTCGGATGCGGCATCGCGCACGCCGAGTGGCGGGTGGACGGCGCGGGCCGGCCCTACCTGATGGAGGTGGCCGCGCGCACCCCCGGCGACGGCCTGTCGATCCTCTACTCGCTCGCGACCGGCGCCCCGATGGAGCCGGAGATCATCCGCATCGCCCTCGGGGAGCCCGCCTCCTACCCCGCGCCCCGCCGGTACGCCCGGCAGGTCTACCTGGAGCACGAGCCCGGGCGGCTCGGCGACGTGACGGTGGACTGGCCGGGTATCTCGCCGGCCTGGGTGGGCGAGGGCGGCCTGTGGCCCGAGATCGAGCCCGGCGCCCCGGACGACCCGCCCACGCTGCGCGCCGTGCTCGTGCTCAAGGACCGGGGCGCCGAACTCGGGCCGCTGCACAGCTCCGACGACCGCGCGGTGACGTTCCTCATCGACGCGCCCACCCCGGCCGAGCTGGACGCCCTCGAAATGCGCGTACGGCACGCCGTGCGGATCCACACACTCGCCCCCGAGCCCGCCGGCGCCCGCATGTGAGATTGCGCGAGGCGCGGCGGGAGGCTCGTCGCCTCTGGTCGGAGTAGACGTCCTCGCCCGGGTCGTCCCGCTTCGCCTTCACGATCTCGTAG